>CAYFUB010000362.1:0-15541 GCA_964346195.1 uncultured Pirellulales bacterium | reverse complement strand
GGGTTGCCTGCGCAGGAACCATCGCCAAGACCTCCGGTCTTGACGGGGACCCCAAACGCGACACATTGCGTTTGGGAACCCACGCTGCCACCCGGTGCTCATGCTACACTACGAAAGATTCAATCGGAATCGGTATCACTTGTCACTGACGCGAGCCGGCGCGGGGCGCCTGGGGCGGCGAGTAGAGCTGAAGGGCATCGTAGGTGTGCCCGTGCCAATCGGGCGGGATCAGGTGGCGCAGCGGCTCTTCCAGGATGGAGAGATACGGAGGCTCGACCCCCACAAGCACGGCGGCAGGGGGGTGCCGCTGCACCAACGCGGGCAGTGTCGCGGGACCGATGGTGTGGGTAATCGCGCGATCCTCGGCCGACAGGGCATCTGCCACGCGGTACGTGAATGGGTTGGCCAGCTCGCAATAGATTTCGCATCCACCCTCGAGGGCATAGAGCGGTCCCAGCGTGAGCAGACGTCCAGGTGCCGGGACATCGGCCGCCATGTCCCGGGCGACACGGTGCAGTCTGATCGGCGTCCACTGCCCGGGCGCCAGCACCGCCGGAGAACGGTACAGGATGGTCGGACCGGCCATGAAAGCCACCGCCGCACCAACGGCGGTTGCACCGAAAGGGACCGCGAAGAGCCGTCTGTGCCCCGTTTCATTAGCTCGCCTTCGCGATATCGCCAACGGAAAGGCAAGGGCGACGACGGCAAACGGAACGGGGACTGCGAGATATTGCTGCCACATCGCCGGGGGGATATAGGTGATGATGAAGAACATCACCGCCAGCAGGGCGGCGACACCGGCATTGCGCCGCTCCCGCCCGGTCAAGCGGGGCCACCGCCATGCCGTCGCCAGGCTGAACCATCCCAAGAGTCCGAGAAGCACGAAATAGCCCGGCATCGCGAGATACACGAGGGTCAGTTGGGTCTTGTTGTAGATAAAGCCTTTCTGCCGGAGCCAATCCGCGCACAGAGCCGGTATCTGCACCAGGTCCAGCCACATGGCGCGCGGCGCCTGCGTGAAGACCCATATCGGCCAGGCCAGGACGACGAGGGCCGCAGCCAGGAAGGGCAGGGCGGCTTGCAGCCTGGCACGGATACCGCCCTTCGATGCCGTCAGCACGGCCATCAGGAACAGCAGCGCGACCGGCGCAGTGGTGATTCGTACACAGGCCGCCAGCGTTACCAGTCCTCCGATCCCGGCGATCCGCCAGTGCCGGGAGCTCTGTCGGAAGTCGATCGTGCTGAAGACCCAGAATGCCGCGATGACGCACAGGATCACGAGATCGTGGTTCCATGCGTAGCCGGAGGCGTAGTCCACTGCCGGGTTGAATACGTAGAGGACCGCCGCCGCGAGGCCGCCGAGAAGACCCGCTACGCGGTACCTGCCGAACGCCTGCCGGTAGATCTGCACGATCAGCAGGATCACAAGGACACCGCAGAGAACCGAAAAGAGCCGCGCCACCAGCAGATAATGGCTGGTGGGGAGCACTCTGTAGAGCCCCGCGAGGAACAATGGATGGTAGGGCGGGTGCGAGATATAAGGAAAGTCGCGGTAGATGAGCTCTCCCCGGGCCAGCAGAACGCCGCCCGTGCAATACATGTGCTCATCGCGGCCGAGTCGCTTCGTCATGCTGTTGGCCAGGACCGCCAGAGAAAGCACCGCGACAGCCACCGCCACCAGCGGCAGCACGACCCGTTGCAACAATGACCAGTCCGGCACCGGTTCGGCGGGGCGGCCTTTGCGTCTACCACTCGGCGAGTTCACCCATGAGCTCCTCAACCAGGTCCTTCATGGTAACGATCCCCACCGGCGTCTCTCGTTTGGCGCGCCGCCGGGTCACGAGGACGATTTTCAACTGTTCGCGGCGCATCACGTCGATGGCGTCGATGACCGGCGTGTCGGCATCCAGGTTTCGGATTGGCTTGACGAATTTCTCCAGGCTCTCGAATTGTTCGCCCGAGCCCAGGACTTCGTAGACATCGATGAAGCCGAGAATGTCCGCAGGAGCATTCTGCCACACCGGCAGACGCGTCAAAGCGTGTCTCCTGAGCTCGTTCAGCAACGTCGTCCGGTCACAGCGAATTTCTACGGTCTGAGTTCGGCCCAGCGGGACCATGACCGTACTGAGCCGAAGGCCGGGGATATTCGCGATCCGGTCGATCATCTCCGTCTGAACGCGGCTCAGGAATCCCTCTTCCCGGGTATCGCGCAGGATCGCCTTGACCTGATGACTCGAGCCCGAGGTCATGGTTGCCTGGGGTGAGACCGGCGCCCCGACCACGCGGGACAGGGCCTGCGAGACGAACTTGAGCAAAGGCACCACGCCCGACCACGTCAGGACCCGATGAGTAACGAGCAACAGGGGTCCCAGATAGCCTGTCAATACATCCGCACGATAGAGAAAGATGTTCTTGGGCAGCGACTCCCCGAAAACGAACAGCAGGGGGGCGGTCAGCAGGGTGGCGAACAGTTCGGCGGTGCCCGCCGAGACAAAAGTCAGAAACAAATAGGTGATGCTGCTGGTCGCCACGTAATTCGCAAGGTTGTTCGCCACCAGCAGAGAAAGCAGCAGTCCCGGGCCGTCACGCATGGCCTTGGCCAGCATGATGTACCAGAGATTGCCTCTCTCCACCTGGAGGCGCAGGCGCAACCGGCTGAGGCGATAAACTCCGGTCTCCAGACCCGAGAAGATCGCCGAAAGGACCACTGTCAGCAACGCCAGCGCCGGTATGAGAATCATAGCATCACGCGTCGGATGAGATCGGTTCCAATGACAGTATGAGCGTCTCGATACGGTGCCCGCGCACGCGATCCACCGTGAACTTCAGGTTTCCCATATGAGCGACATCTCCCTTCTGCGGCACCTTTCCCAACAGCGTGATCACGAGTCCGCCGATCGTGGACAGGCGCGTCTCCTCCAGATCGATCCCAAGGACGTCCGCCCAGTCGTGAATGGCCAGGTCGCCGGCCAGGCGGTATTGAAACGGCCCCAACTGCTTGATCGGCTCGATGCCGGCGACCACCTCCATCCGGCCGAAGAGCTCCTCGGCGATGTCCTCCAGTCGCACCGAGCCGGCGATTCCGCCATACTCGTCCACGACGACGGCCATATCGGTCCCCGTCTTGCGGAAGAACTCGAGCAGCGATTCGACGGTCTTCTGCTCAGGCACGAAGTGAACCGGCTGGACGAGCCGATCCAGAGAAACGCCGGGTCGCAGAAACAACTGCCGCAAATGAACGAGCCCCACGATGTTATCCACGTTCTTCACGTACACGGGCATTTTCGTCAGATGATTCTTCTGCATCACCTCCCGGACCGCCTCCGGCGCATCAGACACGTCCGATGCGGTCATGTCCACGCGCGGCTGCATGACGTGCCGGACCTTGAGCAGGCCCAGCTCGACCACTTCACCAAGGAGCTTGTTCTCGCTGGCGCTGATGACGCCCCGCTGGCGGCTCAGGTTGACCAGAGACCGGAATTCCGCCAGTGTGATCATCCTGGGAAGACGCCGGTGGCCAAAGAGGATGCGCAACGCAGGCTCCAGGAACAGGACCCGAAAGACCAGCGCGACCGGTCCGAGCACTTGCACCACGAGAAAGACCGGCAGTGCCGCCGCGGTGGCAAGAGACCGCGAGTTGATGTACGCCAGCGACTTGGGCAGAATCTCACCGAAGAGCACGAGCGCGAGGAACGTACAAAAGGCCAGGATGGTCGCCGTGCCCACGCCGCAGGTGCGCCCCAGGCGCAGGACGAGCACGCTCGATACGGCAAAGAAAAGGACATTGATCGTGATGTTGCCCAACAGCAGACAGTTCAACAGGTGTCCCGGCCGGCGCAGAAGATAGGCCGCAATTCGTTGCAGCCTGTGCGTGGAAGCATCCAGTTGCCTGATTTGCCGTCGCGTGAGATTGAAAAAGGCCGTCTCGGAACCGGAGAAGAACGCCGAGCAGGCAAGCAGGAACAACATCAGGAGGAGGTGGCCGAGGTATTGGTAAGCTGGCGCAATCATCGGCGGTCGTTCAGTTAGACTTTGGGTAATCTGACGGTGAACGAGCTTCCCTGGCCCGGGGTCGATTGCACACCGATCTCGCCGCCGTGGGCGTCCACGATCCGCCGGCAGAAAGCGAGGCCCACGCCTGATCCCGAGCCGTCGGCAGGGCGGTCAGGCCCAGATTTTGTGGTGAAAAAGGGTCTGAAGATATTCCGCAAGTCATCCGGCGGAATGCCCCTGCCGGTATCGCTCACGACAATGTCAATGTGCCGGGCGTTCGCTGCGGCGACCACCTTCAGGATGCCGCCGCCGGGCAGCATGGCCTCACGGGCGTTCAGGATCAGATTCATCAGCACCTGCTGAATCTGCACGGGGGCACAATGCACCTGCAGTTCGTCGGGAATCCGCATTTCCACGGTAATTCCGTCCTTCTTGAAGTCCCGGCACAGACAGGTGAAGACCTCCTCGACCAGTTCTTTGACGCCCGCGTCCTCCCGTCCCTGCCTCCGGCCGTCGGCCAGCGCCAGCATGCTCTGCATGATCTTTGCGGCGTGCCGACAATTCCGCACGGTCTTGTCGAGCGCCTTTACGGCCAACTCCTTATCCTGAGGGTTCTGCGCCGCCAGCGCGGCATAGCTGGCCAGCGGCGTGAGCAGGTTGTTGATCTCGTGCGCGATCATGGCCGTGGCCGAGCCGAGAGTGGCGAGGGCCTGGAGCTGCATGTTCTGGGCTTTCAGCGCGATGTTCTCCTGCTCCCTTTCGGTGAGGCGCTGGTGCAATGAAAGGCGTTTTTCGATGATACTTGTCAACGGCCCACTCCTTCTATACAATCGACCATCGCGTACCCGTACGCAAGTATTATCTAACGCAAGTGGTTGTCGTACAAGTATCTATATCGACGGTCAGACGGTTTTTCTTGAACGGGCCGGTGCGTGAGCAACGTGCGGGCCCAACGCCGGCATGAATGAGCAGAGAATACTGGAAGAGCTTCTGGCCCTGCTGGAGGCGAACGATGTGAAGATCCGCCGCGAGCCGCTGGGCGGCAGGGGGGGCGGATTGGCCGCCATGAAAGGCGAGAAAATCTTCTTCGTCGATACCGAGGCGGCCAGCGCCGAGGTGGCTACCCTTTGCGCCGAGGCCGTCGTGAAGGTAGTGGATATTGAGACAATCTATCTGCGCCCGGAAGTACGCCAGTTCATCGACGGCCGGATGGACTCGGCATTTTAGCCGTGTTCGAAGCCTATCGGCAACGGACGGACCATGTGACGGCGGGCATTGGCCGTGGGCGCCGCATTGACCAGGAGCAATCTCGATGGCTCAAGACAGCAGGAATGAAGGCAAGTTGCCCGTGATTCTCGTGGTGGACGACAACCAACAGAACCTCGAACTGATCCAGGCTTACCTGGAGGACATCGAGTGTAAGACCGTCCCCGCCCACGATGGCGTCGAGGCGCTGGCACTGGTGGAAAGGAAAAAGCCAGACCTGATCCTCCTCGATGTCATGATGCCGAAAATGAGCGGCTTCGAAGTCTGTCGCAGGCTCAAGAGCAACCCTGATACCAGCGATATCCCGATTATCATGGTGACGGCCCTGAACGAGTTCGGGGATATCGAACGCGGCATCGACTCGGGCACCGACGATTTCGTGAGCAAGCCCATCAACAGGCTGGAGCTGCTCACTCGCATCAAGACCATGCTCAAGCTCAAGCATCTGACCGACCGCCTGCAGCGTGCCATAGCGTACCTGAGCGAGGTTGAGAAACACGCCTGGGCCGACGATGTCACCATGGAATGACACCTCGCGGCCCGGGGCCTTCCCTTTCATCAATTCCCGGTCGGCCGTCTGATGTTATCTGCCCTTGCAGTGGATATCGGGAGGAAGGCGCGCCGCCCGGAGGCGTCAGAACCCGATAACGCCGCTTCCAAAAACGAAACAACCCCTACAGCACACACAACCGCCACTGCATCCTGTCCGAAGGCGTGGTCTGTCACGGCCGTCGCCAAACCCAGGTTAACATCCTTCGCCAATTGGACGATAAATCAGCAGCGTACCTTGGTCTTGGTTTCATACAACGGGACATCAGGAGTGAGGGATGGGTGGATTACTGAAGATTCTCGGCCGGGCGATTACCGTGGACACCCCGGATTTGATATGGCACTGGTTGGCCGAGCGAAGGCAGGCGGCGACGGATACCGACCTGCCGGAGAACCCGCACCTGGATCATATTATCGAGCTGATGGGGCAAGGCAAATTGGCGGAGGCCCGCGAGCAGGTGCAGTCGTATCTCTTTGCCCACCCTTCGTGTTGCCTGGGCCGCATGGCGGCTACGGCTTTGCTGCTTCGTGAAAACAACCTCAAGGACGCCATCGGCGAGCTGAATTCCATCTACCTGCGGCAGCCCAACAATACGCTGGCGCTATACACTCTCGGCCACTGCTTCGAGCGTCTCGGGCAGCAGGCCCAGGCCGTCGAATTCTATCAGGACTGCATCAAGTTCAGCAGTTGGCTGCAGTTGCCGGCCCAGCGCCTGGGCGCCATCTACTACAAGGACGGGCGTCTGGACGATGCCATCGCCCAGTATGAGCCGATGAAGGAGCATTATCCCGACGACATCTCAACGCTGGTGACGCTGGGGCACCTGTGGACGGCGCGGGGCGATTACGCCCGAGCCGTCGAAACGTTCAACACGGCCATCCTCGTACACCCCGATAACTTCATCACGTCCGATGAGTCCCTCGAAGAACTGATCCGTGACGGGCAGTTTCAAGAGGCGCTCGACCGGATCGATGTCCTTTTGGCCGATGAGCCCGACCGGCCGGACCTGATTGCCAAACAGGCCGATATCCTGGCCATGATGGGAGGTCTGAGCGACGCGGTCTCCCACTACCAACAGGTCTTGCGCATCTGTCCGGACTTCCTTGAAGTGACGATCAAGCTGGGCACGAGCTACCTCAAAATGCATGCCGAGCAGCTTGCCGCTCAGCAGTTCAACCGGGCGATCGAGATCAACGATGAGATCGTGGAGGCCTATACGGGCCTGGCCGCGGCCCAGAAGCTGGCCGGGCGGCCCACGGAGGCGCTGAATACGCTGTCGCTGGCTTCGGCCATCCAGCCGAACAGCGCCTTTCTGTTTGCCGAAACGGCCAAGTTGATCCTGAAGGCCGCCTTCGAGGCGAACCTCCTGGCGACCCCACAGGACGGCCGGACGCTCGACCAGAGCGTGCTCACCGCCCACCAACGTCACCTGGCCCGATTCCCGCACAATCCCGACCTGCACTACAGGTTGGGCATCCTCCACATGAATGGCGGTCGCACACAGGAGGCATTAGAGTGCTTCAAGGCCGCCCTGGAGATCAATCCGACATTCTCCCGAGCGGCAACGAAGCTGGCCGTCTGCCTGTTCGAAACCGGCAACCGGGATGAGGCGATGGAGCTTGTCATGCCGCCGCGTCCGTACGATCCTCAGACGCTCGACCTCTACTATCGAACTGCGCTGCTCTACTGTGATCGCGTCAAGTTCGCCTCCTCCATGATCAACCTCCAGCGGCAGATTGAGACGACCTTGACCCACAGCCTTGAGCCCGCCCAGAACATTTCGATCGTCCTGCAGAATCTCGGCATCTCCGACACCGTCGGCCTGATGTGGGAGAACCTGTGCCAGACCGCCGCGCATGCATCGGCGGGCAAAGCCTGAGAATGCGCAGAAGCACCGCAAACCGTCTAGCCGACGCATATCGCGTCGAAACGGGTGAATGAAACATAACGTATCTTATGAGACCTTTGGGATGGGGAATGAGAAACACACCCGGTTCACAGCCAGGTTTCTCGACTCCGGCACAGCCTAATACGGCATTCGCTCAAAAGGCCGGCATTTGCACCGATGACTCGCGCAGGGCTAGGGGCTTGCCGAGGATTTCGTAATGGAGGATGGCCTTCTTTAAGGCCTCGGGGTCCCGGTAGTCGATGATGGCCGCAGGCTCGAAGCCGGCTGATTCGCCGGGCGTTGCCGGTTTTGCCTGGCTGGGCTCCAGCGGCTTGGGCGGTTCACGCATCGTAGCTGCTAGCTCGCCAACCATCGGCTCCAGTCCGGGCAGTTCCGCCACGGTCAAGGTCTCAATGGGCTGAGCGGACTGCGGCGCGTAGCGTCTGGCGGCGGCCACGGCCTGCCGCGCCTGTCGCTGACGGGCCGCCACGGCGTTTCTCGCCTCCCGCTGCCGGGCGGCTTGTTGCTCGCGCTCGGTCGCCGACTCGGTGTCCGGCTTTTCATAGACCATGACGGACTCGCCGCGCGGGCCCTGGCGAACCGTGATTCCGCCGGTCGGTCGCGCGGGTCGCCCGCCCTGCTGGCGCAGGCCGACTTCTTCCTCCAGCCGGCGCGCCATTTCCTTGCCCCTGGCCTCGGCGGCGCGCTGCATCTCCTCAGCCTTGCGCGCCAGGCGCTGCTGCCAACTCTCACGCGGCGCGCGCTGCGTCGCGTTCGCCGGGCCCTCGCGCCGCCGCTGCGCGGCTTTGCTGCGCCCGACCTTGACCAGCCCCCCGATCGCCCACAGGATGGCCATAGCCAGGATGACCAGAAGGTCGATCCAGCCTTCCATATCGGACCCCTGGCCCAGCACGCCCAATTGTACGATAATGTCCTTCAACACCTGCTAATCCTTCTTCGGTTTCGCTATCGACTCGCGCATCTGCGTATCGGCCCCGATGTTCTTGAGCCGGTAATAATCCATGATGCCGAGATTGCCCGCGCGGAAGGCCTCGGAGATCGCCAGCGGCACCTTCGCCTCGTTCTCGACGACCAGCGCCCGCATCTCCTGCTCGCGGGCGACGGCCATGGCCCGCCGCTTCTCGGCCTCGGCTTTGGCGCGCCGCATGTCGGCCTCGGCCTGGGCGGCCTGAAGCTGAGCACCCACGTTCTCGCCCACGTCCACGTCGGCAATATCGATCGACAGAATCTCGAAGGCAGAGCCGGCGTCCAGTCCCTTATCGAGCACCGCCTTGGAGATCCGATCCGGGTTCTCCAGCACGCTCTTATACGTAACGGAACTGCCGATGGTTGTAACGATACCCTCGCCGACGCGCGCGATGATCGTCTCCTCCGTGGCGCCGCCGACCAGTCTCTGAATGTTCGTGCGGACCGTTACACGGGCCTTGGCCTTGAGTTGGATGCCGTCCTGGGCCACGGCATCGATGGTCTCTTTGCCTTTTTTCGGGTCGGGGCAGTCAATCACCTTCGGGTTCACGCTGGTCTGAATCGCGTCGAGGATATCGCGTCCGGCCAGGTCGATGGCGGTGGCCGTCTTGAGGGTCAGGTCGATATTGGCCCGGTTGGCCGCGATCAACGCCCGCACGACGTTCGGCACGCGCCCGCCGGCCAGATAATGGCTCTCCAGGTCCTTCGTGGTCAGTTGCAGCCCGGCCTGCACCGCCGTGATCTTACTCAGCACGATCGTGCGGGCATCGACCCGGCGCAACCACATGCCAATCAACTCCGACAGCTTGATGTCGGCCCGTGAGAAATATGCCTGCAGCCACAGGCGTGCGAATTTGAACATAATCAAGGCAAAGACCAGGACGACTATGACAATAATGATCACTACCGCCATAGTCACCGGGTCACCGAGTTGCAGCAACAATTGTGGTATTTGCGACATCCTTCAATCCTTTCCTTAGGCCTCTTCGATGACCCGCACGGTCACCTGAGTTCCTTCGACGTGAATCACTCTGACTTTGTTGTCTTTCTGTAGATATCCTTTTTCAGCGACGCATTCAACCCTTTGTCCGTCGAAATCGCACATGCCGACCGGACGCATGGTCGTCAGGACCCGGCCCGTCCGGCCCACCAGTTGCCCCAACTCGGGCGTATCGGCGATGGCCTCGCCGCGCTCCCGCACCGGCGGGGCCAGAATCACCTGCCGCCCGAATCTCGTTCTCGGCAGCAGTTTATACGCGACGACAAGTAGCGAGGGCACCATAAGAACGGCGACCACCACGCCAATCCACCCGGCGGCCGCACTGTGATGAAAAAAGATCGCGATACCGCCCGCCAGGGACCCCAGCGCACAGATGCTCAGCAGGCCCCCGCTCGGAATGAACACTTCCGCCACGATCAGCGCCGCGCAGACGACGTAGAGGAAAACCGCAAATAACAGCCACCAATCCACAGTGCTTCCTTCAGCCAGATCAACCGAAAAGGCACCAGTTAACCATGATACCGGTCAGCCTTCAAGGCGCGCCGCCCTGCTCGACCTTTTTAACGACAACGCGGCTACCTTTTATCGCAATGATCTCGATTTCTGTTCCTTTGTCAAGAAACTCTCCCGTAGCGACGACGTCCACGAGCGCGTCGCCGAAACGGGCCTTGCCCGCCGGTCGCAAACGGGAGACGACCTCGCCGACAGCGCCCACCTGTACGCCGAGGGCGGCGCTCTCCGGCGGGCCCGTCATACTGACCTGCGAACCGTCCCGACGGGAGGTCGCGGCGGTTGGCACCAGAATCAGCCCGCTCAGGAAGCGCATCTTCGGTAGATACCGTGAGACCAGCCACGCGAGAATGAGGAAGCCGCCGAATCCGATTGCCAGTGAGATTACACCGGTGGACAGAGACTCCCAGTCCCCGACGGTATCGGGCCAAGGCAACTCGTCCGGCGGGTTGCGGATCAGCATGCCGAACAGCCCGGCCAACATGAACATGATCCCCAAGACTCCCGCGATCCCGAAGCCGGGCAGCACGAAGATCTCGATCAGCAGCAGCAGCATGCCCACGAACAGCAGCACAATCTCCACCCAGTTGGCCATGCCCACCAGGTACTTGCTGCCCATGATCAGGGCAAAGCAGACCACCGCCACCGCGCCCGGCAGGCCGAAGCCGGGCGTGCTGAACTCGATATACACACCCAGCAACGCCAGCATCACCAGGATGCTCATCACGATCGGCGAATTGAGCCAACTGACCATATGCTCCGACCAGGTCGGCTCGAGCCGCATCGGCTCCTCGCGGAACACCACGCCGTCCCGCTGCTCCAGGAAGGCCAACGCTCCGTCCAGGTCCTCCACGACCGCCCGCGCGATGCCATATTCCTCCGCTCGCAACGCCGTCAGCGTCAACAGCTCATCATCGCCGACAATCTGCTCCGCGCCTTTGATATCGTACCGGTTCGGGTCATCGGGCAAGTTATCCCCCTCGAAGAACTCGTACTGCCCCGTATCGAGGTTCCGCACACGGTAGACCTCAATTTGCATGGTGACCATCGCCTTGAGCAGCAGTTCCGGGTAGCCGTTCGCTTCCGCGGCCCGCTGGAACGCCGCCCGCACGAAGCTCTCGGCCTTTTCCCGCTCGACGCCTTCCAGCTTGCCGCCCATCGTGATCGGGGCCGCATCGCCGATGGTCGTGTTCTCCAGCATGATGATGTCTTCACAGGAGACGCTGACCAGCGCGCCGGCGGAAATGGCCTCGGTCGTGACGTAGGCTACGGTATGGCCGCGCTTGGCCGCCTGCTGGATAAGATACTTGGCAATCGAGTCAGCCGCATCGACCATGCCGCCGTAAGTCTGAATCTCGTAAATCAGGTACTCCGCCCCCTCCCGCAACGCGATCTCAGTCCGCCGCGTGATGGAGTAGAACAGCGCGTCGTCGATCATGCCTTTCACGGGGATTATCGTCGCCGCGGCTTCCCGCGATTCAGCGGCGGCGGGCACGTTCGGCTCATTGGGCTCGGCCGCCGCCCAGAGCGGCAGCGATCCACACCATATCAGAATAAAGATAGCTGAAAAAATCGTCTTCATACCATCAATTTTACCCCGCTGCCGCAGACTTGGCAACACACACCGAACAGACCCCAGAAAAATCTCCCCTCCGGCCCCCCAATACCCTCTTTTCTACCCCCGCGGGCCAGGATGTCAACACTCTGCCTGCACGGGCATGCTTCGCTCTGCATGACAACGGGCGCTTGCCCTGCCACGGAACTCGGTCGCACACAAAAAAACGCGCACCGTGATCTTCAGTGCGGTTGCTTCTCTGGTATAATAGTGCAGCCACGGCTTGTCGCCGGGTGCACCTTTCCGGGCGCCCGTACGTATGATAGGCCATTGTCCTGGTGTATACATGATCGGATGTTTAGATGGAGTCTGTATGGCTGGGCATCTGCAACATATCGTGCTCTTCGCCATGCCGGGCAGCGGCGAGTGGCTGATTATCCTGTTCATCGGCCTGCTCATCTTCGGCCGGCGTCTGCCGGAGGTCGCCCGCAGTCTCGGCAAGAGTGTCAACGAGTTCAAGAAGGGTCTCCGCGATTTCCAGGACAGCGCCGACGAGGTCGTCACCGACGTCAACAAGCTCAAGAACGACGTGGTCAACGATGTCACCGCCGAGGTCAAGGAGGCTTCCGGCCTGGACGAAAATCATGACGACCCGTATGTCGATCCCATGCACTGAGCGTCCGCGGCACGCCTGATGATGCCCAAGGCGGCTCCTCTGCGCAACTACGGTCGCCACTTGTCAGCACAGGCAATGGAGAAAGGAGAAATCCATGCCCGCCGGGCACATGAATCGAAGGGAGTTCGTCGGATTGACGACCGCGAGTTTCGCCGGCGGGGTCCTGGGCCTGGGCACATCGGCCCGGACCGGTGCCGCTGAGACAGAATGGGATCCGAACCGTCCGCCCGTTTGCACGGGCCAGGCCGTTGTCATCCAACCCGTGCTGATGTTCCGGGTCGCGGAAAAACGCGAGGCGACCTCCTGGAAATCCTGGGGCGGCGTCCAGAGCGACGAGACCGCCGCCAAGGAAGCCCGGAGGATTTCGCAGGAGTTGAACTCCCTGACGACGGACGCGGGCTTCCCCGTGAAGGTGCTGCCTGTCGTCAAAGTCAAGACCACGAGCGACGCGGCCCACGTGCACAAGGGCGATTACGATGCGGTCATCCTTTACGCCGCCAGCGGTTCGGGCGACCTGCTCCAGGCCTCCTTCGCACCGAAGAAGGATAGAGACACCATCATCTTTGTCCGACATAGCTCCGGGCCCGTTTACTACTGGTACGAGGCGCTGAGTACGAGGTATCTCCGGACCGGCCGGCCCGCCGGCAACTCCTGCACGGACCATGGTGATCCCCATGTGGACGATGTCGTAGTCGACGACCATAGCGAACTGCTATGGCGGTTGCGGGTCCTCTACGCGCTAAAGAACTTCGTGGGCGCCCGCATCGTCGCGCTCGGCGGTCCCTGGGGCAAGTATGCACCTGAAGCCCCCCAGGTCGCCCGTGACAAGTACCGGCTCAACATCATCGACGTCTCCTACGAGGACATCACCGCCCGTATCCAGGCCGCCATGCAGGATTCCAGCCGGGTGGCCGCGGCCCAACGCCGAGCCGAGAGGTATCTGGCCCTGCCCAACACCACGCTGATGACCGACAGGAAGTTTGTGACCAACGCCTTTCTGCTTCAGGGCGTGCTCAAGGACCTGATGCGCGAGCACGACGCCCCGGCCTTTACGATACGCGGCTGCATGGGCACGATCCTGCCGATCGCGCAGACGACGCCCTGCCTGACCCTGAGCGTGCTCAACGACGAGGGCCTGATGGCGTTCTGCGAGTCCGATTTCGTCATCATCCCGGCCGGCATTCTGCTGCACTACCTCTGCGGCCGCCCCGTCTTCCTGCACAACTCGACCTTCCCGCACGACGGCATCGTGACATGCGCCCACTGCAGCGCCCCCCGCCGCTTCGACGGCACGCGCTACGAATCGGCCCAAATCGTGACGCACTACGAATCCGAATACGGCGCTGCCCCCAAGGTCGAGATGCCGCTGGGGCGGCGCGTGACCTTCATTGACCCGGAGTATGCCACCAACCGCTGGCTCGGCTTCACGGGCATCGTCCGGAGCAATCCGTTCTATGAGATCTGCCGCTCCCAGCAGGACGTGGAAATCGAAGGCGACTGGCGAAAGCTGGTGAACGAGGTCCGCGACTCCCACTGGATGATGGCCTGCGGCGACCATCTGAGAGAGCTCGCCTGTGCCACCCGCAAACTCGGCATCCAGTGGGTTGACCTTTCCCGGGCATAACTATGGAAAGGATATCACGATGAAAAGGCAGGGCTTCGCCACCGCATGGCTTGTTTTCGTTCTTGCGTCCGCGACAGGCGCACAGCAACCGGGGTCCGCGGGAACTGACGTTGTCAGGAACGATGAACGCTCAAGTGAGTATCAGCTCGTTTGGGCGGATGAGTTCAACAAAGAGGGTTCTCCCGATCCCAACAACTGGACCTATGAGCGTGGGTTCGTGCGCAATGAAGAGTTGCAGTGGTATCAGCCCGACAACGCATATTGCACAGACGGCCTGTTGGTGATCGAGGCCCGCCGTGAACGAAAGGCAAATCCCTCTTACGATCCCAACAGCAGGAGCTGGAGGCGCAACCGGCAGTACGCGGAATACACGTCCGCTTGCATCAAGACGAGGGGGCTGCACAACTGGACCTATGGCCGATTCGAGATGCGCGGCCGGATCGATACGCGCGCCGGGCTATGGCCGGCCTTCTGGACGCTGGGCTCCGCGCGGGGCTGGCCGGGCTGCGGCGAGATCGACATCATGGAGTACTATCGCGGCCTGCTGCTCGCCAACGCCTGCTGGGCCGGCCCCAGAAGAGGGGCGACGGTCTGGGACGATCTCAAGAAGCCCATCACCGAGTTCGCCGACCCCGACTGGTCCTCCAGGTTCCACATCTGGCGTATGGACTGGGACGAGGACCTCATCAGGCTCTACGTCGACGACCAGCTTCTCAATACCGTCGATCTGAGCAAGACCGTCAACGGGACCCCGGACCGGGCCAACCCGTTCCACGAGCCCCATTATATCCTGCTCAACCTGGCCATCGGCGGCGCCAGCGGCGGCGACCCGTCGCAAACAGAATTCCCCGCCCGTTTCGAAGCCGACTACGTCCGCATCTACCAGAAGCAATCGCAGAAACCACCTGCTCCGTAGACAGGCAGGATGAGCGGGGAACCTGCTCATGCGATTGTTCAACGAAAGACCGCCGCACGGACGGAGAAGCAATCGTCGCCGGAGAAGACCAGGTGGCAGGTTCGGCCGTCTTCGCTCATCCACTTGGTCGGAAAGCTGCTGGTTTCGCCGGGGCCGGTGTCCCAGGTTTCTGTGTAAAACACCGTGCGCCAGGGACCCCAGGGCTCGGCGGCCTCGTAAATACCGAAGCCGCCCTGGAAACGCGGGCCGCGCTCGTCCTTGCTCTCCGGCAGCGTCTGGCACCACAGGTATCGTTTCAGGCCGGCGTTGTAGCTGATGCCGGAGCGATAGCAGCGGCCCGGGTTCACGAAGACGGTGCCTCGGTCGCGGATGTCCCTGGTCCAGAGAGGTTGGCCCTCAGCGTCGAGGCCCGTGAAGAATTCGTAGGTGCCACGCTCACGGATATTGTCCTTGGGGACGCGGGCCAAGACCATGCGATTGGCCGGCTCGTAGGCGCTGTCGCTGTCAGGTGAGTAGAGGTAGACATAACCGTCCCGCGCACCGGCGTAGTCTCTGCCGAAGTTCAGGAAGGTCGGA
>CAYFUB010000361.1:0-6375 GCA_964346195.1 uncultured Pirellulales bacterium | reverse complement strand
ATCCTGCCCTTCGGCCAGGTCTTCGTCCAGATGCTCAAAATGATCGTCGTGCCGATTATCTTCTTCTCGCTGGTCGTCGGCGCCTCCAGCCTGCCCATCAGGAAATTCGGGCATATCGGTGTCCGGGTGATCGCCTGGTACCTCCTGACCTCGTTCTTTGCCGCCGTTCTGGGGACGTGCCTGGCGTTAGTGATCAACCCCGGTTCCGGGGCCGACCTGAGCGGCTGGCAGAAGCTGGCCCAGCTTAAAATGGCCGAGGCGGGCGAAGTCGCCCAGGATGTTCCCACGCAAGGGGCATTGTCACAAATCCTGTTGAACCTGTTCCGCAACCCGTTCGAGGCTCTGGCCGCGGGCAACTTCCTGCCCATCATCGTTTTCGCCATCCTGTTTGGCCTGGCGATGCGGGTCCTGATGGAGGCCGGCGAGGCGGAGAAAATCGCGCGTCTGAGGGCGTTGGGCGGTCTGCTGGAAGCCGGCCGGGACGCCATGTTCAAGCTGGTCGACTGGGTCCTCGAGTACTCGCCTATCGGGGTGTTCGCCCTGACGATTGTGAATTTCGGCCTGTACGGCCCTTCGATCGTGGGGCCCTATGTCAGCGTGACTTTGGGAGTAATCCTTGGCATTCTAGCCATGATCTTTGTCGTTTATTCTGTATTGCTGTGGGCCGTCACGCGCCGTAACCCGGTGGACGCGCTCAAGCAGGTCCGCGAGCCCATGCTCATGGCCTTCATCACCCGCAGCAGCGCCGCGACCCTGCCCGTCTCGATCAAGGCGGCGCAGGAGAAGCTGAGGATTCACAACGAGTTGGCCAGCTTCTCTCTGCCTCTTGGTGCGACGATCAACATGGATGGTGTGTGCGTGCATCTGCCCATGTTCGCGATCCTCGCCGCCAACATGTTCGGCATCGAATTGACGCTCGGCTCGCTGGTCGTGCTGGTGCTCACGACCGTGCTGGCCTCCATTGGGGCCGGCGGCGTCCCCGGCGGCAGTCTCATGCTGTTGTTCATCATCCTCGACAACATGGGTCTGCGTCCCGAGCAGGTGGCCGTCATCGTCGCCCTGGCCTTGGGAATCAACCCCATTCTCGACATGTTCGAGACCATGAACAACGTCACCGGCGACCTCGTCTGCTCCTGCGTCGTCGCCACGGACCAAGGCCTCGTTGACGTTGCGCCCGTCGCTGCGCCAAAACCCGTCTCATGCGGATTGTGAATAGTCCGTGCGCGGTCTGTCATCCTGAACGGAGGCAGCGCAGTGAAGGACCTGGGCTGCGCAGGCGGGAAAACTCCTCATTTGCGGGCCGGCTCCTTCGCCTTCGGCGCAGGATGACAGAATCCTGTCGCGCCGGAATTACTCCTGATCCGTATCACCGACTATCTGAACCAATGAAAAAGCGGAGCCGTCCCTCCTCCGGGACGACCCCGCGACTATATTGAACGGAACCGGCCAAGGGTCTCTTGAAACCGGTTTCCGGCACACGTGCAAAAGTAGGGCGGGCTGTTCCTCCTCCTTTGTACAGGACAATGTGCAGGTTTAGGACGCGCCGCCCTATGTTTCAAGGTGAGCTGAGATGAGAAAGAACTGTGGCCGCGTGCCAATCGCGCGCCGCCAACCTTTTTATCACTGTCTTGTGGACTTTGGCGTCGTGCAACCGCGAGTGCCAGGTTGCAGCGAGTGAATCTGCTTCCATCTTAACCGAAGCCAACTCCATGACAAAAGAAAAATATCTAAATTTTCCATTCTCCCCAGATATCCACCCAAACGCACCCGCTCGGCACTCTGGGATGCACGATTTGAAGGCCGCAGGTGCCGTGAGCGTGCGATGCGGATTCGCGAGAATTCTTGCGAGACATAGACCTTGCCATGTTGCGTGAAGCGGAATATCCGGCTGGCAGATGAAAGGGCTGCGGTCGGCATTCGGTGGCGGCTTCCGGTTTATTCTTGCCCCTGTCATTTCGACCGGAGGCCGAAGGCCCCAGTGGAGAGGGTTGGGCTCCCAAAACGCACAGATCGCGTTTTGGGGACCCTTCCCAAACGCGTTACTTCGCGTTTGGGGTCCCAGACACGGAGCGCAGCGGAGAGCCCGCCTCGGCAATCTGGCCGCGCGGGAGAGGCGCGCCAAATTCATAGCCAGAGCCAGATGTCTCGACTACGCTCCGCTCCTCTGGAAATAGCCATTTTCGTCCCCTTGCGGCGGGCCAAAGGCCCATGAAGGGCTCCCAAGAAAATAGGTTTAACCGGGAACAGCACAAATGGCCTAAATGCTGCAAATATCGTGGCTTACAGACAGAACGCGCTGGAGGCCTGTTTTCTTCCCGACACCCGCCGCGCAGCGGCTGCGCGACTCGACATGACAGACTGTAGCCACAAACAGCCGTTCCAGACCGGTGCAGGCCCTGCCACCGCATTCCGACCATACCTGATGAAGGGGCTCTCGGGCGCGTTATCCGGATCGTTTTCTCTCGTCGTATTTGACGCGGCCGTTCCACTTCCACAGCCAGGAATCGAAGAGCCGAACCGGCTCTTTGCCGTTCTCATCGACCCGGAAGATCGAGCTTTTTCGCCAGTCGACAATCTCGTTGCTGAGCTGCAGGGCCTCCGCCTCCGGCAGTTCCCATCCGGACAACTCCAGAGGGTCCGCATCCAGCCGGTACAAGGTGACCGTGCCATGCTCAGGGTCGTAAATGATCTTCCTGTCTCCCTGGACGAAGCCGGCCGGACCCTGCTGCATCCAGCCCGAGAAGTATACCCGCCGATCTTCCGGCAAGGGCTCGAGAACGTTGATGCCGTCGAAGTTCGCCGACTCGAGATCGAATCCCAGCAGCCCCAGGATCGTCGGCGTCAGGTCCACCGAGCCGACGGGCCGGGTGACCCGCGTCCCGGGCTCGACCAGGAATGGGGCCCGCAGGCACATCGCGACCCGCAGGACCTCGTCGAAGGCAATCCGCTCGTGGCCCATCATCCGATGCTCGCCGAAGGCCTCGCCGTGGTCGCCGACCACGCAAAAGATGGTGTCGTCGGTCAGATTGAGATCGGTCAACTGCACGTCGAGCGCGGCGACGAACCGATCCGTATAGGTGATCGCTTCCTGGTAGCGGTCCACGAGCTCGGGGGGCTCCTGGCCGAACCATTCCGGCACGTCGTACGGGTCGTGCGTCACCGAGCACAGCACGACCAGCAGAAACGGATTATCCGCCGACTGGATCCACCTCGTAATCGGCTCGAGCATGGCGAACTCGTCGGAGCCCAGATACCCGACGAACTGGTTGGGGTCGTTCAGATCTTCGCGGGCCCAGAACTTGTCGAATCCGAGGTTGTGCACCAGTCCCGGCCGGGACTCGAAAGTCCCCTTGGCCGACTGGAAGAACGCCGTCCGAAAACCCAGACTCTTTTCAAGGATCGTCGCCAGGCCTGCATAGGGCTTTTCCACGGGCACAGTTTCCGCGATGTCCTGCGACGCCGCGGGCACTCGGCCCGTCAGCAGGGCGAACAGCGCTTTGGTCGTATGAGTCACGATAGAGCGGGCGTTCGGGAATGAGGCCCCCTGGGCGGCCAGCAAAGCCAGGTGCGGCGTCGGTCCACCCTCACCAGGGCCGCTCTGCGGTGCGATGCCGCCGTACTCGCCCGCCAGCGAGGTGCAGTCGTACTGAACGCCTTCGAGAATCACGATCACGACGTTATGGTTGACCCACTGGGATTGGAGCGCGACCTGGACCTCGTCGCCCCTCGGCAACTCGCGCGTGGCGTTGCGGAAATCCTCGCGGGCCAGGTGGCGGTATCCGGGAAGCACAAACGCCAGGACCGCCCGTGACTGACAATTGAACCGCAGGCCCGTGGCGGCAACGTGGGCGGAGCCGAGAGTGGATACGGCGGCATGTGCGAATACGGCCGTTACGCTCAGTCCAAGCGACGCAGCGATCCGCACGAGGAAGCGCTTGCGATTGTAGTCCGGCGGCACCGGCCGGGCCAACACGGAAAAGAAGAACGCCAGCGCAATGGCGCTGGGCACGAGCAACACCGCCGCCGCCCCCGGCATGCTGGCGAGGTTCTTGACCACCATGGGAACGATGTTGATCGGGTCGCGGATCAGCGGGCGGATCTCCATGGGCAGGATCTGCGTACCGGTCCGGATCAGCCATCCGGCGTTCATCACCGACCACGTACAGACAACCGCCGCGAAGATCGTGACGCCGCGCAGCGCCCGGACCGTCGGCCGGCGACAGCAAATCAGGGCCAGGACCGCCTCCAGCGTCAGGAGCACGGCGATATCGGTGAGGATCCAGCTCGGGTACTCGCGCAACAGGCCGTACCGGGCGGCGTGGAAGAACTTTACGGACAGGTTGCACAACAGGGCCCCGAACATGATCGCACTGTACGCACGCGGGGCCAACGCGCCGTACACCGTTCGCGTATAGAAACGCCATGCCCCGAGGGCTCCAGATTGCATGGGGTGTCCGTTCATGGGCAGAACATACTACAGTCCACTCACAATAGCAAGTCGCCCGCCGTCTCTTGCCGGTTTCTCGTATCTCGTCAGCCCCCTGCCGTCCATAGTATACCAGAAAGCCTTCCGACTGAATACAGACATTCTGGAATCTCACCAAGGGTAGTCGGTTCAGGCGACGTCTGATTTCCACCCATACCTGGATTTCTACGGCCATCGTCCCAGAAAGTGCGGCTGCGAGGCGCAGAAAAGGCCTCTTTGACGACGGGACACCCCTGTTGCTATCATGGCGGCCTATGATGAATAGCAGGCAACAGCGGCAGATGGTCCTCTCGTTCGAACGCGGGACGCTCGTGTTGAGGGGTCTGGAGGCCCGGGAGTTGGCGGCCGTGCCCGGCTCGAAGTCCCCAGCGCATGGTTGGGTCCCGGAGCCCCTTTCCCCGCGTGATGAATCGCGTGTGGGAGACACTTCCGCGTCCGGAGGCCCTTCGCCCGTCTGGAAGTGGGATACCCGCGTAGGGGCATGGCGGTGCGATGCCATCCATTATCCTTTCGTTCGTGCCGACCTGAGCCGCCGGTTCGCCGGGGATTTTCAGGACAGCGTGTCGCCGCCGGTTCGGGTCTCGTGGCCGAGGATGGAACTGCCGCAACTGCGGGCGGAGCAATCGGAGGCGCTTGCCGCCTGGACACGGGCGGGCCGGCGCGGCCAGGTCGTCATGCCCACCGGGACCGGCAAGACGGAAGTGGCGCTGGCCGCCATGGCCGAGACGCGGGTGGCGACCCTCGTCGTCGCGCCGGTGCGCGACCTGATGTATCAGTGGCACCGGCGGATTCTGGCGGCTTTCGGCTACGACGGGGGAATCGTCGGCGATACCACCTTCAACATCAGGCCGGTCACGGTGACGACCTACGACAGCGCCTATATCCACATGGACAAGATGGGGGCAGGCTTCGGCCTGCTGGTTTTCGACGAGGAGCATCATCTGCCGGGCCGCTGCCGGCGCGAGGCCGCCATTCTCAGCACGGCCCCGATGCGACTGGGGTTGACGGCCACGCCCGAGCGCTCGGACGGCCTGCACGCCGACCTCGACTGGCTCATCGGCCCGGTCGCGTACCGGATGCCGTTCAAAAAGGCAAAGGGTGCGAGCCTGGCCGACTTCGACGTCGTCCGCATCCCCGTCGCGCTGACTGACGGCGAGCAGGCGACGTACGACCAGTGCAGCCGGGTGGTCCGGCACTTCCTCACGTCGCGGCGCAAGGAGATGCCAGGCTACACGTGGCAGGACCTGTGCAAGGAATCGGGCCGGGACCCGCAGGCCCGCCATGCCCAGAAGGCCTATTACCTCAAACAGTCCATTGAGGACCGGGCCGCCGAAAAGTTACGCGTGTTAGAGGATATCTTCCGGCTTCACTATGGTCAGAAGATCATCATTTTTGCGGGCTCCAACGCGATGGCGATTGAGGTCTCCCGGCGGTTCCTGGTACCGACCATCCTCTCGCACACGGGCAAGCGCGAGCGGCTGGCCGTCCTGAACGGCTTTGCCGAGGGACGGTTCAGCGTTCTCGTCGCCAACCGGGTGCTCGATGAGGGCGTGGATGTGCCGGAGGCGAAGGTCGCAGTGATTATCGGTGGGCAGGCCTCGACGCGCCAGGCGACCCAGCGGCTCGGCCGCATCCTGAGAAGGTCCGGCAGCGCCAGGGCCACCCTGTACGAGGTCGTCTGCGAGGACACCAAGGAGGTCGAACGCTCCCGGAAGAGGCGAAAAGGCGATGCTTACGAGCGAACAGTCCATCGTCGAGTATAAGGCGGGCCGGGCCATCCCTGACCGCCTGACGCAGAAGACCCATCGGCATTACGTCAACCATGCCGAGCGGATGCTGGCCGTCTATCGCCACGGCCTCGGACAACAACGTCGCGACCTCCACAAGCA
>CAYFUB010000360.1:0-3922 GCA_964346195.1 uncultured Pirellulales bacterium | reverse complement strand
CCGAAGGTCCTGATCCTCGACGAGCCGGCCAGCGGGCTCGATCCCCGGGCCCGCATCGAGATGCGCGAGCTGCTCCGCGAGCTCAAGCGGATGGGCAAGACGATCATGATCTCCAGCCATATTCTCAGTGAGCTCGAAGAGATCTGCGACCACGTCGGCATCGTCGAGCACGGCCAGCTCGTGTACAGCGGAACCATCGAAGAGATCCGGCCGCGACTCGGCATCCACAGCAAGGTCCGTATCAAGGTGCTTGGCGACGAGGGCCGGGCCATCGAGCTGCTGACGGCGCTGCCGCAGATCGAGCAGGTCCAGAGCATGGGCGAGTACCTGGCCGTGACCTTCAAGGAAGGCGCGAGCGCCGACGGCATCATCGCCCGCACCCTCGTCACCGGCGGCGTGGACCTCGTCTACCTGCAACCCGAGCAGCTCAAGCTCGACGACGCCTTCCTCCAATTGACCAAAGGAATCGTGCACTGAGCGGGATAGGAGGGCCAAAGGTGCGGCCGGCAGGCCGGACCGGCGAACCATGCAAACAGCGGTGACCAGTCTGTGGCAGTTCCTTAACCCGGTCCGTCTGGCCGGGCCGGTCTTCGACAAGGAACTGCGGGTGGCCAGCCGCT
The DNA here is from genome assembly GCA_964346195.1 of uncultured Pirellulales bacterium. Lineage (GTDB taxonomy): Bacteria > Planctomycetota > Phycisphaerae > Sedimentisphaerales > Anaerobacaceae > PLanc-01. The sequence continues at coordinate 3,302 of CAYFUB010000360.1, read as the reverse complement.
GTGTCAGGAGCTACGCCTTGCGCAGCGGCTATCTGGCGCTCCTGAGCATCCTCATGCTCTCCGGCTGGTATTCAGTCGTCGGGATGACGCAGCGCGTCCGGACTGCCTTCGGCGTTTCCCAGGCGTCCGTCGTGGCGGTGTCGGTGGCCATGCAGATCACCTATTTTCAACTGGTCGCAGCCCAAGTGATAGCCGGCGTGATGCTCAGCGCCGCCATCAGCGAAGAATCCCGTCGTGGCAGCCTCGCGGTACTCCTGACCACGCCCCTCGTGAGCCGCCATGTTGTGACGGGTAAACTGCTGAGCCGGCTGTTTCAGGTCGGTCTGGTCCTGGCGGGCGGAGTGCCGGCATTGGCGGCTTTGCGGCTGCTTGGGGGACTACCATGGAGTGACGTCCTCGCGGCGTTCTGTATTACAGGCGCAGCGGCGCTGTTTACCGGCGCGCTGGCCTTGTGGATGTCCACCTATTGTCGTGACAGTCATAACGCGATCCTGGCCAGTGCTGCCATCTACGCCGTCCTCTTCGTCGGTCTACCAATGGCGGTGTTCGTCATGGCGGCTGTATGGGGGTGGAATGCCACGGTCGTGGCGTCGGTCCTTGACCTCGTTAATCCCTTCCGGGCGACTCGTGCTTTCACGGGGCCGGCGTGGGTACGTCCTGGCACCGTACCTCCCCCCTCCGTGTTTTCCTGGCTGCTCCACTGTCTGATCATGGCGGGAGCTTCCGGCGTGGTCCTGCTGCTTTCGGTATGGCGGGTGCGGCGGGCGGCATACGGCATGGCGGCCAGGAAGGGGGAGAGGTATGCACCGGTCTATCGTCTGCGCGGAGCGCCGGTCCCCTGGAAGGACCATCCCGCAGGTACTTTGCGAGTGAACGTCGCAGCCGTCTCGGTGGCCTTGCTGGTAGGTGCGACGATTGTGATGGCTGATGTTCTCGGCATCCCCCGGTATGAGATCTACGCCGACTACGTCTCCTGGGGCTTCTGGGCGGTGGTCCTGGTGTACTTGGCGGTTCATGCCGGCCGCGCCGTGGCCGGCGAGAAGGAGAGCGGCACCTGGTCCTTGTTGCTGACGACGCCACTCGATGAGAGGGAAATCCTCCGTGGCAAAGCGATAACTGTCCTGCGGCACGGCCTCGTGCTGGTGTTATCGGCACTGCTGGTCCGCCAGTGCTTCTATTTCTGCGTGTGTCAACCCGATGAAAGAGTGCGGTCATTGTTCTTCTATCCACTGCCCGCCATGGCCTCGATATTTCTCATCATGGCAGCGGGCCTCTACTTTGGCGTTCGCCTGCGAACGACCACGGCCGCGGCAGCAGCGGCTTTCGGGCTGTACGTGGGCCTGAATTATCTCCTCGGTGGCCGTTACAATCCCCTTTATGCCTGGCTGGCGGCGCGGTTCCGTACGTCGTACAACTCGATGGTGGCTTTTGCCCTGAGTGCGGTGGCGGTGGTGGCCCTGCTGGACGTCATTGTCGGCGTATCGCTGCTGCGGCGCGCGAGCCGAAATGTCAGGCGATATGCTTTCTGAGCGGATACTGCGATGGCGATGACTGCGACATCGATGGGGTTCGTTCGCCTGTTCTCGGGAGTCGGGCGGCTGGCCGGCGCCCTTTCCGGCAAGGAGCTGCGCGTGGCCAGCCGCAGGGCGAGGAGCTACGCCCTGCGCAGCGGCTACATCGTCCTGCTGAGCGTTATCCTGGCATCGGCCTGGTATTCCATTGTGGGCGCGTCGCGCGGGGGCGGCACGGCATTCGATCTTTCGCGCGCTTCGGTGGTGAGCACGCACGTGGCCACGGGTGTCCTGTGGTTTCAGTTAGTCGCCGCCCAGATCATCGCCGCGGTGATGATCAGCTTCTCCCTCACCGAGGAGATGCGCCGCGGGACGCTGAGCCTCCTGATGACTACGCCGATCACCAGCGTCCAGATCGTGCTGGGAAAGCTGCTGGGCGGGCTGTTGCAGGTCCTGTTGCTGCTGGCGATCAGCCTGCCGGCACTGGCGGTCCTACGGGTTCAGGGTGGGTTGTCCTGGGATTTTGTCCTCGCCGGTTTCTCCATCACACTGAGTGCCACCCTCTTTGCCGGCGCCCTGAGTTTGTTGCTGTCCACACGCTATCGCCACGCCTACGGAGTGGTCCCTGCCGGCGTGGTCGTGTATTTAGCCGCTTTCCTCATCTTGCCGTTCGGGGCATGGGTGCTGGCATCCTTGCGGCCGGTGAAGTGGTCGTGGCCGCAGTCCGTGCTCGACCTGATAAACCCATTCTACGCGCTGTTCAGAGTCACGACGCAGACGTTGGCGGGCGGACCCGTCGCGACCGGCAGTTTTCCGTGGCCGCTGCATTGCCTGATCCTGTCTGCCCTCGCTGCCGTGCTGTTGGGTGTTTCCATGACGCGTATCCGCCGGGTCGTGCTGGGCGGCCTGTCCGCCGGCACGGAGGTGTTCAGGCTGGTCGAACGTCCGGCCCAGTCGCCGATCACGTGGAAGGACAATCCTGGTCCCATCTGGCGCTTGAGATGGGCGGATAAAACGATTGTCATTGGGGCTTTGATGATCTCCTGCTCGATCGCAGCGGCCAGTGAACTGGGCCTTCGGGACGAGGCGGTCAGCCTGTTCTACCTGGAGCGAGTGTTCTGGCTGGCGGCAATTCTGCGCCTGGCCGTTCTGGCTGCCACCGGCATCACCCGGGAAAAGGAGAACGGCGCCTGGGCCGTGCTGTTGACCACGCCGCTCGACGACATGCAGATTTTGCACGCCAAAGCGATGGCGGCTCTGCGTCGAGACAGCGCACTGCTGTTCTCAGCCTTCGCCATCCAGATCGGCTGGCTCATCGGCGCCACCGATACATCGGAGATTGCGTCCACGCTGCTGTTCATGTTGTCCCGGGTCGTGTCCGTCTTCCTGGCTATGACGGTCGGTTTGTATTATGGCGTGCATTTGAAGGCCACCGTGGCGGCGGCCGGCGCAGCGGTGGGTACGTATCTGTGCCTGGTCTATCTGGTGGGCGGTCAGCTTTTGCCGCTGCTTCTCCGCGCACCGTGGCTTCCCGGTCGAGGCTTCAGCGGTTCGCGTATGGCGGCGGATTCTGTCGTGCCGGCCGGTGTGATTGTGCTCAGCATCTCGCTGGGCGCACTTTTCTTCGAACGGACCCGGCGGGATCTGAGGCGGTATATCTTCTAACCGGACCTTTGCAAAATGGACATTCGGCCTATATTCTTGGGTCCCCAAACGCACAGACCGCGTTTGGGGGCCCTTCAAGGAAATCGGTTTCACGATTTCCTTGAAGAATCGATCTGACATGTTCGT
>CAYFUB010000359.1:0-34415 GCA_964346195.1 uncultured Pirellulales bacterium | reverse complement strand
CAACCGGGGCCACAGCGCCCCGTTGCTCTTGCCGCCTGCAAAGGCTCCACTTCTCCAATGAGAGACACGGCCAAAGCGTTAAGAGGAAAATCAGAATTTTTTCAAGAAAACAGAGTTTTGCCGAATGGCGGTTCCTTAAGCGGCTTTTCCTGCCGGCAAACCGCATTCATGCGTTAGAAACGCGGGTTCGAACGTTGCCGGCGACCTTAAGGAGGCGCCGTTCGAGTTTTCCCCGAGAGACTCTCTTTGGCCCCAGAGCATCATGAGTTCTTAAGACAGGAACGGTGATCGACAGGACTCTGAATAGGGTGACCGTAAACGTGCCACCCGGTCGGTTCATCGGCGCTTCTTTTCTTGTGGACACTGGCTGACCGTGCGGGCGCCGATGTGTGGTCCCTCTGCGACGTCGGGTGAGGGATCGTCCATCCACCAGTTGGGCAGCCGTGGCGACGATCGCTGTGCGGCCTCCGGCGCCGGCCGCGAGGACGTGAGCATGCCGGGTCTCCCATCGAGCGCCGGCACGTTGCTGCGAATCGTGTCGCGATACGTCTTCGCATCTTTCGGCGAGAAGCGAAAACGCATCGCGCTTCGGTTTCTCGGGCTTGCGGTCGTAGTAGAGGTCATCCGGCCGAAGGCCCGCCAGCGTCATATGCGGCCGCCAGGCGTTATATGGATTGGGAAAAATTCTTGCGCGGCGGGCTCTGTCATCCTGAGGCGAAGCCGAAGGATCTGGCCCCGGATGATACCGATTACGAATGAATTTGTCGTAGTGTGGCATGAACACCGGGTGGCAGCCTCAAGGTCGAAGACCTTGAGGATGGCTCCTTTGTCTCAAGGAAAACCCTCGCCAAGCTGCGCATGGGGCCCCCCAACGCGATGTATCGCGTTGGGGACCCCTTGACGCTGCCACCCGGAGATACGAAATTCTCAAGCGTGATCGGTATGAGACGTTTCTCCCGTCCGTAGGCCAGATCCTTCACGGCGCTGCGCTTCGTTCAAGATGACAAGCGCCGCGCGTGAATTAATCAGAGTCCGTATTAGACCGGCTTGCGAATTCCTTGCACGGGAGCGTCAGGTGGTCAAATCCCTCGACGACCGGCAGGCAGGGGAGCCACTCGTATTTGAAGGTCTGGATGACACGTTCTGTCACCGCAATCGACCGATGCTCCCCTACCGCCTCGAGGCGCGGTTGGATGTTCCACTGTTTCAGTAGTTCGGTAAAGGCATCCCCTATCGGCGCGTTCGGGGCGAGACCGAAACCGATGCAACGAGGTTGCGAATCACGTTGGACGGAAACGAATCTATTCTTTCGCTTCCTGTCGTGTGGCGATGGGTACATACCCTATCTCCAGGCCCGGCGGCGGGGTCACAATCAAGGCCGGGTCAATATCGGCCAGTTCTCCGATTGCCGCCGGCGCCAGGTAGTCGCGGTCCTTCTTCCAGTTTCGGTGGAGTTTTTCCACGCGCTTCTGCACGGCCTCGCGCTCGTCATCCGTCAAGTCGGCATTGAGCAATGCAGGCTGGTCGGCGAATCGATACCAGGAGTATGTCACAACGCTGCCGTCCCCGGGATGTGCCTGGAACGGTCCTGCCACGGGGCCGGGCTTCTTCCAGCAACTCTCCGGATCGTCGGGAGTGACGTAAGGTTCGGAGCGATTCTCGGTGGGCCGACTGAAGCGAACATCGGCGAGTCCTGTTTCAGGCGGAACATCTTTAGGCGATACTACGACCCATTGCGGCTTCTTGCCATCCTCATTGACCAGGCGATAGTATTCGGGGAGCGTCACCAGCGGGCCATCCTTGGTATCTCTCTGCGTAACCAGTTGGTCGTTCCAGCGATATCCAAAGGTGCTTGGATCGGGCGCCATGGGAGTGGCAAAAGAACTCCAGGCAAGAGACACCTTTTCTTCGCGGGGGACAGGGGGCACGTAGATCTTCCAGGTGGCCCCCCCTCGCCCGGGAAAGCGATGCACGCTGGCCCCGGTCGGGTCGATGACGCCGCCGGCCGGAGGCCCGCCCTCAAACCAGGCCTCCACGGCATCCCAGAGCGCCTTCTTGTTGTAGGAGGTCACGCGGTGCACGACCACCGACTCGCCCTTCGGTCCTCGGGGGAACGAGGTCGGCGCGACTCGAGCATAGGTATTGCCCTTGGCGTCCGCGGCCTGGATGCTGGGGACATACTGGGTTTCCATCTGCAACGCCCTGTTGGGCTGGGAGGGGCGGCTATCCAGGAACATTCCGGCCAGGCGCGGGTCGTCCACGGACGCGCGGGACCAGAAATAGGGCGTGAAGAAAGCCACCGGGCCCTTGAAGTTGCCTGTGTTCAGGAACAACGTCCAGCAGTGATTTCCGGTCGGGACTTTTTTGCCGGCCGTGGTGGACTTGGGCTGAGTTAGCGGGAGCGGCAGGTATCCGTAGCCGAACAATTGGCCGCAGGTGCCTTGCTTCAGATTCAGACCATCGGGGGGCCACAGTACCCAGGGACTGAGTTGCGCCACACCGTACTTGCCTTTCGGTTGATCCCAGTCCCTTCCTTTGCCGGCCCCGGGTCCATTGGCCCATGCACAGAAGTTCAGAGCCACCCCGCCCATGATGAACTTCGGCGTTTCCGTGGCAAAGCGCGTGTCACGCCACCAGCCCAGACCGCCCTCGATGTCGGTATACAGCTTCTCCGGCTTGGGATCGTCGTACTGAGGGTGCATCCACGTGCCGAACAGGCCGGTTTGGAAACGACGCCCCGGATATTCCCTTAACAACGGCCAGGCCGCTACATACATCGAGAACCCGGCGTTATACGTCTGCTGAACTCTCTCGTTAGGGACGAGCAGATATCCGGCCATCTCTCCCTTCTTGATCTGATTGGACGCGGCGCTCAGCCATCCTGGAGGCAAGACGAAGGCTAAGGCCAGACAAAAAGCAAAAAACGCAAGAGACATGTCTTTCAACATGCAGGGACCTCCGACAACTTCTTTTCGTTCATTGTTCGAGGTATCCAATATTGACGCTCAAAGAACATACAGCAGACTACGAACGTCTGTCAAGCGGCCCGGGCAAGGTCCTTGTCCCGGCCCAGTTGTGCGGATCTGTATCCCGGATAGGAAGCAACCACGTCCACCGATCGCCCACCCACTGTTCATCAAGCCTGCGATCGCATGACAAGCACGGATGGCCTTCTTCGTCATTCCACCCGCACCTGATTCTTCCAATGACGGTCGGGCACCCTGGAAAGATCAGGCAGCTTTCCGCCATCACATGTCCCATGAGCCCACAATACCGCCGGCCGTCCGCCGATCTACTGCCACGGCAACTGCTTCCAGTGCGCCGGCCCCTCATTGGCCTGTGGCTTTCCGGCGGTAGACCTGCCCCGCTCGACATATCTGCGAAGCAGAGCCGTCAAATCCGCCGCCACCTCCGGATTCTTCTCGTAAACATTGTTCTGCTCCTTCGGATCGACAGCAAGATCATACAACTGATACCGCGGCAGCCCCATATCCAGAGCCTGCTGGCCCTTCGGCGCGCTCCACCCACCCGAACCGGGACAGAACTCAATCTTCCACCGTCCTGTGCGGACCGCAAACCACCCACTGCTCGAATGACACACGATCGCCTCGCGTCCGCGCCGATCCCACTTGTGTCCCTTAAACAGATCCACCAGACTCACACTGTCCTCGCCCGCATCATCCGGCAACTTTACCCCCGCAACCTCCGCCGCCGTGGCCATAAAGTCAACCAGCGAAATTACCTCCCCGCACTTACGCCCGCTCTGTATAACCCCGGACCATCGAGCCACAAACGGCACCCGGTGCCCGCCTTCCCAAATATCCGCTTTGTGTCCTCGCCAATGTTCACGCAGATGCACGTTTTTCTGCTCCAGACCCTCGAAGTCGCACTTGGGCGATGTTCCATTGTCGGCCGTGAAGATCACCAGCGTGTTCTCGGCCAGGCCCGCATCGTCGATGGCGCGCATGAGTTGCCCGACGCTCCAATCGGTCTCCATCAGGAAATCCGCATACTTGCTCACGCCGCTGGCGCCCTGGAACCTCTCCGATGGGTTGATTGGAGTGTGAGGAGATGTCATCGCGAAGTACAGGAAGAACGGCTTGTCGCCCTTGGCCCGCTCGGTGATATAGTCCACGCACCTCCCGGTAATTCTGGGAAGAACCTCCTCGAAGCTCCAACCGGCCATTGCCGGCCCCGGTGAGACGCCGTTTGCGCTGTCGCCTTTCATGGTCTGCGTCGGAATGCCGGTGGCCCGATCATTCTCGATCCAGACGAACGGCGGCCAGTTGGGAACATCGTCGCCGAAATAATAGTCGAAGCCCCGTTCAATCGGCCCGCCCGTAACAGGCTTCGAGAAATCAACCTTCCTGCCCTGGGTAGTGCGCTGACCTGAGTTGTCGTGCCACTGCCATCCAAGGTGCCACTTACCGATACACGCCGTATGGTATCCGGCCTTCTGCAGCAGCTTGCCCACCGTCAGCCGATCCTCGGCTATCAGCGGGGGCCCCCACTTGTTGACAATGCCCGATTTCATCCTCGTGCGCCATGAATACCGCCCCGTCAACACCCCGTAGCGGGTCGGCGAGCATACCGCCGATCCGGAGTGCGCATCGGTAAATGTCATTCCCTGTTTGACTAACCTGTCGATATTCGGTGTCCTGACCCCGCACCTGGCGTTCAGCGCGTCGACGGAATCAATCCCCATATCATCAGCCAGGATGTAAACGATGTTGGGCGGTGTCTTCTTTTTTCGGGACGCTTGTGCGGCTGCCGCACCGGGCGTGAGCCCCATCCCAAGCATAACCCCGCACGTCTGTTTGAGAAAACGTCTGCGACTCGGCCTCATCCTATTGTCTCACAAAGGGAAGGTCAGGAAAACAGTTCGTGTCAGAACCGGAAGACTCTCCCACAATCGTCAGGATGCTTCCACCAAGCACCTCGAAGGTCTTTGAGCGGCACCCATACGTTCAACTGTGATGAACCACTGGGTTCCAGGTCTGACCCCGCGCACCCGGCAATCCACCAACCTTTTCGGAAAGAACGGTTGTCGGTCCCAGCGGTCTGCGGACCGACGCAGGGTGAATCCCCGCTTTCATCGCCATCATCAGACCGGCCGCCTCCAGGTAGTTCTCCACGAAGATGAACCGCTCATCACCGTCCTCGTATTCGTGCAGGACCGACTTGTTCTCTCTCACCACCACGATCGGGATCCCCCGCTCCAGACAGGCTGCGTGAGGCTCTCCGAGACAGCCCATCGGGCTGATCATCGCGTCCACGTCCTCGGCACCCAACGCTCCGTTTTTCCTCGTGGTGCTGAGCCTTGGCGCTTTGTTGAGCCCCTTCAGCAGGCAATGAATGAAGTTCAAAGTGACGATTTCTATGGCCTTTCGGGGATCCACGATCTCGTGAAATCCCGGTATCGCGTAATCGACAGGTCCGTGCGCCACGGGCTTGTTGAGAGCCGAAGCGATCAGCTTGGAAGCCACGGCCTCGACACCACCGACCGGATTGACGCCACCGACTTCAAAGTACTCTCTGAGCGTCGCTTCATCAATCGTGATCGGTGTGGCGATGCCCAGGGCGTCGAACTCATACTGCTGCACCTGCTCGACGAGCGGCTCCCAGTTGGTCACCTCACCGCTGGCCAGTCCGTCCTTCATCTGTGCGATCAGTTCCAGCGGCTTCTCCAACTCAACGATTTCGACGTTCGAGCCGATCGTCGCTCGGGCGCCGGAAACCGCGTTGATCGACTGCCAATCGGCCTTATTGACGGCGACGAGAATCTTGTTGAGACGGGGCCTGTCCAGATAGATCTCACCCCTTAGAAACCGGTTCAGACAACTGCCCTCTACGTACCAACTGTTCTCCGGCATCTCATTCACATCGGATGAGTTCACCACGTTCGGATGCAGGATCAGGTTGTCGCAACACGCCCCCATGAGCTTGGCAACCGGATTGGCATCTCCCGCGTGTCCTCCGATTTCACATCCGATGCCTGTGGGAATGATCAGTACGATGTTCACGGATATTGCTCCTTTCCGGCAATTGTAGTCGACTCAATCCAGGCATTCATATCGAAAGGATAATAGAATCAACCGCGCGTGGCAAGTTCGCGTAAGTCCGGCAATGACAAGGACGGCGAAATTCTTCCGCTGGACAGGTCGCACCCCTGGTGAGTGCCAGGATTCCTGCCGGTTTCCACCTGAGCAGTTGCGCGGTCGCCTCGATCATCTCACCCCGGCCCGGGTCGGGACCGTAGGCCAGCGGCAATGGGACTAGACCCTCTCGCGAAAGTGTTACGTCCTCGAAGGTGACGTATTCAGCCCCTTTCATCTTGATCCTGCGACTGGGGAATTCTCTGCCAAGCTCACGGGGACACCGCAGACAGTCCGGATTTCCACCGGCGCCAGCTCGCGACTCGCTGATACGGGCAATAGGCTGAATGAAGAGCAGCCGTGACGACAGGCGCCGTTGACGGCGAGCGTCTTGTGCCGGATAATGGTGAACGTCGGACGTGTCATTCAGATGATTTTGGAAGGGGTGCAGTCGTCATGCAACAAATAGCGAGCGTTCTGAGAATGCGTCTGGCCTTGCTGCTTGTGTTGCTGTCAGGATGGACGTTGCAGGCAGCCGAGCGGCCCAACTTCCTGTTCATCTACACGGATGACCAGCGGTACGACGCGATGTCTGTCGTCCAGAAGGAGCAGGGCGAGCGTGGACGGTTCCCCTGGTTCCAGACGCCGCACATGGACCGCCTTGCGGCCGAAGGCGTGCGGTTCCGTAACGCCTTTGTCGTTTGTTCACTCTGCGCACCCGGTCGCGCGGTCAATCTGACCGGACGCTACAATCACCTCAACGGCATCGCCTCGAATTTCCGTCCGTTTCCGGTGGTGATCGAGGGTACACCGATTACCGCCGAGGGGAACGTGACAGTGAACGATTGGACCACCTTGTTGGGGACGATCATATCCGACCGCCGGGCGACCCTCCACATGGATGGCCGGCTCGTTGCCGATAAAGCCTTGCCCGGCCTGATTGCCCAGAACCCCAACGAAGCCATGCAGATCGGTGCCGACCTCGGCAGCCCGGCGGTTGCGCCTGCGCCGCCGAGATTCCGTGGTTGGATTGAGCAAGTGCGCCTCTTCAACGGCCAGTGGAATCCATAATCCGGAGGTGTTATGAAAGCGCTGCGCATCTGCCTTCTCGCAGCATTTCCCTGTTTGCAGGTCGCGTGCCCGGCTTCGGCAGGAGAGTCAGGTCGTCCGAACGTTCTCCTGATTACCGCCGATGATCTGGGGAACCAGCTTTCGTGTTACGGGGAGAAGCGAATTCGCACGCCACACCTTGATGCGTTGGCTGCTCAGGGTGTGCGGTTCACCAATGCCTACGTGGCGCAATCGTCGTGCAGTTCATCCCGTGCGGCCCTGCTCACCGGCCGCTGGCCGCATCAGAATGGACAGTATGGCCTGGCGCACCTGGGGTTCTCCATGCACCCCGGACAGAAGAATCTCCCTTCACTGCTGAAACAGGTCGGCTACCGGACCGGAATCATCGGCAAGCTGCATGTCGAGCCGGCGGGCGAGTTCCCCTTCGACTGGATGCCCGCCAAGGAAAAGACAGGCGCGGGCCCGACCCGCAACGTCCATTGGGTCGCCGCTCAAAGCCGCCGGTTCTTCGCGGAGGCGAAGGAGTCAGGACAACCCTTCTTCTATTACGTGAACTACTTCGACCCGCATGGCCCGTACACGCCGGAGATCAACCAGGTGAACGGGGTGCCTGAGAAGCCACTGCACGCCGAGGATATTCAGGTGCCACTGCCACTCAATGCCAAAACCCCCAAGGCCGCCAAAGAGCTCACGGCCATTATCTACAACACGATTCTCCGCGTGGACGTCGGGATGGGACTGCTGTTGGAAGAGTTGGAGGCTGCCGGGTTTGCGGAGGATACGCTGGTCATCTTCCTCGGCGACAATGGTGCGACGGTACGCTACGGCAAGACGAGCAGCTATGAGCCGGGCGTGCAGGTGCCGTTGATTATTCGCGGGCCGGGCCCCGCTCGGACCGGCCAGGTTCGCAGTGAGCTGGTGTCGATGATCGACATCATGCCGACAGTTCTTGCCGCAGCCGGGGTTAGTGTGCCGCCGGAAGTTGAGGGCCGCTCGCTGGTACCGTTGTTGAGAGGGGATTCGGTGCGGTGGCGCGAATTCCTATTCACCGAGATGAACTTCCATACGGCCAATCACTTCACACCCCAGCGGACTGTGCGCGATGATCGGCACAAGCTTGTGTGGAATCTTGTGCCGCAGGCGGACCAGGCGTCTGTCGAACTGTTCGACCTGCAGGCCGACCCTGACGAAACCAGGAACCTTGCCGACGACCCGGAGCTTGTCTCCATACGCCGTCGCCTCGAAACCGCCTTGAAGCAGTGGCGGGAGCGGACGAAAGACCCACTGGCTGATCCGGCTCGACTGGAGCGCTGGAAGAAGGTTGCGGAGGAATGGAAGCAGTCGGCTCCCCGATTGAAACGAGGACCGTATCCCGATGTTGCGCGTGTACCCTTGGGCGGTTTGGAATTACTGGAATGAGCAGGACTCGGATTATGAAGATCGTAAGATTGCCATTGCTGGTGTGTCTCTGTTTTCCGTGTAGTCGTTCCTGGGCGGCGGAGAAACCGAATATCTTGTTTCTGCTGTCCGACGACCACAGCTACCCATACCTGGGCGGTTGCGGCAGCCGGTTCCACCAGAGGCCCAACCTCGACCGACTTGTGGCGCGGGGTGTGAAGTGGACGCAGGCCTATGCGGCCCATCCGCTGTGCTCCCCGACGCGCAGCAGCGTGCTCACGGGCCTGTGGCCGGCGCGCACGGGCATCCCGGCGCCGGTTTGCCACTTGCCGCGGGTCGTTCTTGAGAAGCAGTTCGTCAGGGGCAATCGGAACATGCCCGTGCTTGTGGCCAACGGCGTTACCCGTTTGAAGACGGACTACGTCACGCTGCCGAAGGTGCTGCGCGATGCGGGGTATCGCACGGGGCATTTCGGCAAATGGCATCTCGGCGCCGAGCCGTACTCGCCACTGCAGCACGGCTTCGATGTGGACTGGCCGCACTGGTGGGGGCCGCGGCCTGCTTCTTGACCCGCTGCAGGGCGGGCATCAGAATGGCCCTGAGGATGGCGATTGCCGCAATGACGACAAGAAACTCGATGAGCGTGAACCCTGCTCGGTTCGACCGCACGGCCTCCCCTTCTGGTTCGATCCCCGTACGTGACGGCACATCACCGCGTCCCCGGCAGAAGCCGGTGGTGGCTGACTGTCCATCAATATACCACGTGGCGCGAGAAATGGAAAATCGGTTTCCCTGTTCATAAGGCCGAGGCGGCTATATGATAGAGCGGTTGTCTGACAGCCGGGCAGAGTCCCCTGGGAACAGAAGGGAGCAGGTTACGGACTAGCCGGCGGCATGCGTGTCATACACCATTCATGTACGATGCGCGGGCAGGATCGGCCTTGTGATGCGGTGTGTGGAGCATCGGCCACGCTGGTTTCCCACTCCAGGCAAATATGACGGGTCGCTCGAATTGGATGGAAGGAGGTTCTCATCATGAAATGGGCACGCAGGCAGTTCTTGAAGGCAGCGGTGGGCGCGTGCGCGGTCGCGGGACACTGGCCGCAATCGGCCTTGGCGGAGGTATCTTCGCAGACTCGCCCGAACATTGTCCTTCTCCTTGCCGATGACCAGGGGTACGGCGAGACCGGCTATCACGGGCATCCGCACGTCAAGACGCCGGTGCTCGATGCGATGGCGGCGGGAGGGCTGCAATTGGATCGCTTCCATGCGGCTGCGCCTGTCTGCTCGCCCACGCGGACAGCGATACTCACAGGCCGGCACCCGAATCGCTCCGGCGTGTTCGCCCCCAACTACTCGACGCGCCCGGAGGAGATCACCGTTGCGCAGGTCCTCAAGGCGGCCGGTTATCGAACGGGACATTTCGGCAAGTGGCACGTTGGCGCGGTCAAGGCCGCGTCGCCGACGAACCCGGCCAAGATGGGGTTCGACGAGTATCTCTCTCATGATAACTTCTTCGAGCTGGACCCGCCGCTGAGCAGCAACGGAGCCGATCCGACTATCCACAAGGGGGAAAGCTCCATGATTGTCGCGGATGCCGCAGGCGAGTTCGTGCGGAAGGTCCACAAGGAAGGCAAGCCGTTCTTCGTGTGCCTGTGGTTCGGTTCGCCGCACGGTCCTTACAGAGGACTGCCGGACGAGGTTGCGCTCTACACGAGTGTCGAGAATGAGGAACAGAGACACCGATTCGCCGAGATTACCGCCATGGATCGGGCGATCGGGAAGTTCCGTGCGATGCTGAAGGACCTCGGCATCGCGAACAACACTCTGCTGTGGTACTCATCCGATAATGGCACACCCATCCCGGCGAACCGGGACCCGCATAACGGCGGTTTTCGCGGGAACAAGGGCTCGCTCTATGAGGGCGGTCTCCGCGTACCCGCCATTGTCGAGTGGCCGACTGTCATCCGTCGGCATCGCGTCTCGACTGTGCCATGTGTCAGCTCGGATATTTTTCCGACCCTGCTCGATCTGCTCGGGCTCAGGTCGCCCGATCCGCAGCGACCCATCGACGGCGTGAGCCTGCGGCGGCTGATCGTGGATGATGCCATGAAGGAGCGACCGAAGGGGATTGGGTTCTGGAAGTACAATGCGGCTGCCGAAAGGAAGAACGATCGCTGGATGGACCCCGCGCTCACCCGGGGCACTACGCCCACGACGCGCAATCCTGCCATCGACTTCCTGAATTTCAAACATCCGGCAGCCAGGACAGGCGCTTTCGGCGGGCAGGCCGCCTGGACAACTGCCCGGTATAAACTCCACACGAGCAGTCAAAAGGGAAAGACCCGGACCGAGCTCTACGATCTGATCGCCGACCCCGGCGAGCAGCACAACATTGCGTCGGAGCATCCGGACATCGCCAGCGCGATGACCGGCCAATTGCACGCATGGCAGCAATCCGTCGAGCGCAGCCTCAGTGGGGCTGACTATTGAGATTGTTGCACGCAGGCTATGTTCTCTCGAAGCATCATTTGACAAGGGTTCCAAGTGCCGTATCCTTTGTGTAACCATGTGGAGAACCATGATGAAAGCAATGCTTATCGTTCCAATGGCCTGGCTTCTGGCCCCATTGGCCGTGCTCCATGCCGCCGAACCACCGGCCCTCAGGCCCAACTTCCTCCTGATCATCGCCGACGATCTGTGTTGGCGCGACCTGGGCTTTGTCGGCAATCACGAGGTTCACACGCCGAACCTCGACCGGTTGCGGTCTGAGGGCATGCATATGACCGCCATGTTCACGCCGGCGACCACGTGTTCGCCCTCTCGCCACGCGCTGTACACCGGGCTCTACTGTGTCCGCGCGGGGGCTTACCCGAACCACACGCGGGCCTATGACGGCACCAAGAGCATGTTCACGCACCTCAAGGAGTCCGGGTACCGCGTCGCGCTGCAGAACAAGCAACACGTCGGTCCGCCCTCGACGTTTCCCTATGAACACATCCCTGGTGCCGATGACCTGACGAAAACCAAGGATTTTGTCACCCGTGACAAGACACGGCCCTGGCTGTTGGTCTTCGCGTCCAATGATCCCCACGGCCCGTGGACGCGTGGGCCCAGGGACCTGTACGATCCTGCCAAGCTGACCATCCCGCCGTACCTGCACGACAACGCGGTCACCCGCAAGCAATTGGCTGTCTATTACGCCGAGATCACGAAACTCGACGAACAGGTCGGCGCGCTGATGCGGTTGCTCGACGAGACGCAACAGGCGAAGGACACACTCGTGATGTTCGTCAGCGAGCAGGGCAGCTCATTTCCCTACGGTGGCAAGTGGTCTGTCTACGATAACGGCATCCGCGTGACGACCGTCATTCGCTGGCCGGGCAGGGTGAAGCCGGGTTCGTCGAGCGACGCGCTGGTGCAGTACGTGGACGTGCCGCCCACATTCCTTGCCGCCGCCGGCGTCGACCCAACGCAGATCGACGCGGGCTGCCCCGACGCCAACGGCAACCGCGGATTCGACGGCCGCAGCTTCCTCGATGTCCTGTTAGGCAAATCGAATCGTTTCCGTGACTATATATTCTCCCAACACACGACGGTCGGCATCAACGGATACCAGGAGCCATACCCGATGCGGGCGGTACGGGATGAGCGCTACAAACTGATCCGCAATCTGGCCCCACAGAACACCTACAGCATCGCAGGTATTCACAAAGGGGAGCCGCTCACGTCATGGCAGGCCGATGCGGCCGAGGACCCGAAACTTGCCGCACGTGTCGATTGGCTCTTTCACCGACCGGCCGAGGAACTCTACGATCTCGAATCCGACCCGTATGAAATGGAGAATCTTGCGGAAGATAAGAAGTTCGCCCGGATCAAGGCGCGTCTTGGCAAACAGCTCGACGCCTGGATGGCACAACAGGGTGACGAGGGCATGGAAACCGAACTGCAGGCCAAGTCCCGCCAGGGCAAGAGCGACGAGGAGAAACCCCGGAACAAGCGGGCCGCAAAGGCAAGAGGGAAAGCCAGAGAGAAAGCACGATAAGGATTCCATCCGGCAACAGGCAATCGATTTCGATGGAGGTTCGAACCATGAGCGCATCTGCATTCAAGACCCCGCTGGGCGTCCGATTGTCCTGCATCCCGTGTCTTCTGGCGTTTCTGAGTGTCTCCAACAGCCAATGTCTCGCAGCCGCCAGACCCAACATCCTTGTGATCCTCGTCGATGATCTGGGCTACGCCGACGTGGGTTTCAACGGCTGCAGGGACATCCCCACGCCGAACATCGACACGCTGGCGAGATCAGGTGTACGCTGCACGAGCGGCTATGTGACGCATCCGTTCTGCAGCCCAACGCGCGCCGGGCTTCTCACCGGTCGTTGCCAGCAGCGTTTCGGCCACGAGAACAATCCCGCGTGGTTGCCCGAGAGCACGGTGGCCGGGCTGCCGCTCTCGCAAACGACGATTGCGCAAGCGCTGAAGACTGCGGGCTACGTAACGGGCTGTGTTGGCAAGTGGCACCTCGGGGCACACCCGCAGTTCCATCCGAAGCGGCGAGGTTTCGATGAGTATTTCGGCCTGCTCGGCGGTGGGCACGTCTATATTCCGGGCGCCAAGGGGGGCGTCGAGTACCTGATTCCGATGGACCGCAACGGCCGGCCGGAGCCGCTCACGGAGTACCTGACGACCGTGCTTGGGCGCGAGGGCGCCGCGTTCATCACGCGCCACAAAAGTCGGCCGTGGTTCCTCTATCTATCCTTTAACGCGCCGCATACGCCCCTGCAGGTGACCGATCCCCTGATGGAACGTGTCAAACATATTGCCGACGAGACCCGACGCGGCTATGCCGGGTTGGTAGTTGGTCTGGACGATGCAGTCGGTGTCGTGATGAACGCATTGGAAGAGTCCGGCCAGTTGGACAACACGCTTGTGTTCTTCCTCAGCGATAATGGCGGGCCGGTGAGGGTCACGCACAGCGACAACTCGCCCCTACGCGGGGCGAAGGGCCAGGTCTTCGAGGGCGGTATCCGCGTGCCGTTCGTGGTCTCGTGGCCGGGCCGGTTGCCCCAGGGCAGAGATTACGCGCAGCCGGTCAGTTCACTCGACATTTTCGCCACCGCCGTGGCACTCACGGACGCGAAGGCGCCGGGCGGCCATTCCCTGGAGGGCACGGACATCCTGCCATACCTCGCAGGTGAACGAACCGGCGCACCGCATGAACGGCTTTTCTGGCGTTCGGGCGGCGGTGCCAGGTTCGCCGTGCGCGAGGGCGACTGGAAGCTGGTCGGCGGTGAGAACGGCAAGACGCAGCTTTTCAATCTGGCCGCCGATATCGGTGAGAACAACGACCTCGCGTCTGCTCAGCCCGAGGTGCTCGCGCGTCTGCGCCGGGCGTACATGGATTGGAACAAGAACAACATCGCGCCGCTCTTTGAAAGTCCGAGACCGAACCGGCCCAAGCCCGCGAAGAAGGCAAGTGTGAAGTAGTATGCCAAGGGAAGTCATGAAGAAACGCATCCCTCCCATTCGCGCCGCTGTCGCAGCGTTCATTTCCGCGGGCGCAGAGACAAGCGCTCGCCCGCCGGTGGAGGAGCCCTTTGCGGGTCCGGCCGGTTGCCGGCAGTGTCACGAGCGGTTCTACGAGTTGTGGGCACCGTCGCACCACGGCCTGGCGACGCAGCCATATGCGGCTGAATTCGCACGATCGCATCTGGCGGCCCGGCAAGAGTCGACCAAGATCGGTCCGCACGAGTACGTTGCGTGCCTTGGCGTGGGGGCAGGCTGGGTTCTCGAACGGGGGCCCGGTGGTGACAAGCGACTGCCGATCGTGCGCGTGATGGGCGGGAAGAACGTCTACTACGTCCTGACGCCGATGGGGCGCGGCCGCTTACAGACGCTGCCCGGGGCCTATGACGTGCGGCGCAGAGAATGGTTCGATACGGCCGCCAGCGGTGCGCGGCATTTCCCTGGTCCGGTGAGAGATGCGCCGGTACACGGGACGGACCCGACGTACACGTTCAACACCTCGGGCTACAGTTGCCACGTGAGCCAACTGTCCACGAATTACGATCCGAAGACCGACACGTATCACACCACGTGGGCCGAGCCGGCCTTCCGAAGGACGCTGGAAATCGACCCGGATTCCGCGATCGCGGCATACAACCTCGGGGTGATGCCGGCCTCGGACCGGCCATTTGAGTCGCTGCGCTGGTGTCGAAAGGCCCACGAGCTACAGCCCGACGAGGGCAAGTACGGCTACACCTGTGCCTTCTACCTGCATCAGCGACGAGAGACGGATGAAGCGGTGGAGGTCCTCAAGGGCATGGTCCGTCGCAATGTGCCATACGCGGACGCCTATGTATTCCTCGGCACGATCTACCTTGAATCAGGCCAATGGAACCAGGCCGCCGAGGCGTATCAATCCGCCGTGGGTAAGGCAAGGCTGGCGAAAGAGGAAAGAGAGGGCTTCCGAACGATCCTGCGGGGTGCGGCCGGCATACAGTGGCGGATTCCGGCAACCTCCGGCGAGCGCTACGGACCTTCACGAGCCTGCCGGCGAGACACCGGCAGGGAGTTTGGCGCTTTGAGGCCACCGGCGGGGAGGATCGTAAGTATGGGTCGGCGGCCAGGACGAGCCGGAATCGCACCGCCCGCCCAACACCACCACGCCGCAGGCCCGAAAGGGGTAAACTCCCGCCGCGCCGTGGCGGAAGCGCTCTGTCGCGGAGCGGACCTCCCGGGCGCCAACCCCACCAGGGCCGTAAGGACCGCCACTATATTCCGGCCGCACCCATCCTGCGCGGACAGGAGCAGGGGTTCTGAACGCCCGAGACGGTAAAGAGAGGGCAGGGAAATGTGCGAATCTGTCATCATGTATCGCCTGCATCGATTCTTGCAGATCGGTCTGTCGGTAATTCTCGCGGTCCTTGCAGGCGGCGCTCGCAGCGTGGTCGATACATCGACCAGCCCTCATGTCAAGTTCCGTAACGTCGATATGGATGCGGTGCAATGGACGGACGGATTCTGGGCGCAACGGTTTGAGCTGTGCCGCGATGTCACGATTCCGACACTGGTCCAGGTGATGCAGAAGCCCGACAATTCGGCCAGTTTCCGGAACCTCCGAATCGCGGCGGGAGTGGCCGAAGGCAAGTTCTCCGGCAACAACTGGAGCGATGGCGACTGCTACAAGCTCATTGAGGCCGTGGCCGCCATGTATTGCGTCACGCGCGATCCGCAGCTTGATGGTCTGATGGACGAATGGATCGAGGTGATCGCCAGAGCCCAGGCGCCCGACGGTTACATCTCGACCCAGATCCAGCTCACCGGCCGCCAGAGGTGGCAGGACTTGCATCACCATGAGTTGTACAACATGGGACACCTGCTTGCGGCGGCATGTGTCCACCACCGGGCCACGGGCAAAGACAACTTCCTGTGCATCGCGCGCAAGCTCGGGGACTACCTGTGCACGGTCTTTCTCCCTCGCCCCAAGGAACTGGCTCATTTCGGATTCAATCCTTCGAACATCATGGGTGCGGCCGAGCTGTACCGCACGACCGGGGATTCCAGGTACCTGAAACTGGCTCAAACGTTTGTCGATATGCGCGGCTCGGTCCCCGGCGGCAGCGACCAGAACCAGGCCAAGGTGCCGCTGCGCAAGGAACAGGAGGCGGTGGGGCACGCCGTGACGGCGGCCTACCTCTGGTGTGGTGCGGCCGATGTGTACGCGGAAACGGGCGAGCGGGCCTTGCTGGATGCCCTATCCCGACTTTGGGTGGACGTCACCGAGCGCAAGATGTACATCACCGGCGGCACCGCCGCCTTGCACACGGGCGAGGCCGACCGACGACTGCTCAGACGCTGGCCGCGGGATTCGGTCCACGAGGCTTTCGGCGCTCCCTACCGGTTGCCGAATCTCACCGCTTACAACGAGACCTGTGCCAACATCGCCAACGCCATGTGGAACTGGCGGATGCTGGTGTTGACCGGCGAGGCGAAGTATGCGGAGGTCATGGAACGCGTGCTCTACAACAGCATGCTTTCGGGCGTCAGCATCGAGGGCAGGGACTTCTTCTATACGAATCCGCTGCGCCGCGTGAAGGACGCGCCTCTGCTGAGCAACGATTCGGCGACGCGCTGGCCCGACACGACACCGGCGTCACCGGTCCACTGTTTCTGTTGCCCGCCGAACATAGCCCGCACGCTGGCCCAACTGAGCGGCTGGGCGTACGGCATTTCCGACGATACTGTCTGGGTTCATCTCTACGGCAGCAGCGTCCTGGACGGCCGACTTGCCGACGGCACCACCATGCGCCTGGCCCAGAAGACGCGGTACCCCTGGGAAGGACGCGTGACGATCACCGTTGAGAAATCGCCCGAAATCCCGTTGGCGCTGCGGCTGCGCATTCCGGGCTGGGCACGAGGGGCGACGCTTCAGGTCAACGGCGAGGACCCGCGAGGTGACATCCATCCATTGGACTATGTGACTCTCGAACGACGCTGGTCGCCCGGGGACACCGTTGTGCTGGACCTGCCGATGGACGTGGAACTGGTCGAGGCCCATCCCCTGGTCGAAGAGACGCGGAATCACGTTGCGGTGATGCGGGGTCCGATCGTCTACTGCCTGGAGTCGCCGGACCTGCCTCGGTCCGTGACCGTCGATGAGGTGCGATTGCCTCGGCGACCATCATGGCACGTACGGCACGAATCGACCCTGCTGGGTGGTGTGACCGTACTGGAAACCGAAGGCTCAGCGGTGCCGAAATCGGCGTCATCGGCGGCCCTGTATCGCCCCGCGGCGGAAGGTCCGGTCCGCCCGGCCAAGCTTCGCCTGATTCCGTACTATGCCTGGAGCAACCGTGGGCCCGGCGATATGGCCGTATGGATCCCGTTGGAGTGAGTTGAAGACGATCTGGAGACGTGGAATGCACGTTGAAACAAGCTCGAGGGAGGTTGTAATCGTGACATGAAACCGCGATATGCAGTGATTGTGCTGGCGTTGACAGTGGCAGCAGTAACTTGTCTTGTCCCGGCGGTGTCACCGGCCACAACGCCAGGCAAGCCGAACATTCTCTTTATTCTGACGGACCCACAGGAGCAGGTCAATCTCATCAACGATCCCCAGTACGCACAGACGGTCGCCCGGTTGCGGGACCGCTTGAAAGACTGGCTTGCCGGATTTGACCGTCCATTCGGTGAATTCGTGCCATAGAGGAAACCTGTGAAGACAACGTTGTTTTTGGAGTCAGGGAACATGAAACGAACGATTCTCCTTGCCGTCACTTCCGTGCTGGTCGTTTGCAGTGTGCCCGCAACGGCCTCCCGTGCCGCCGCAAAGCCCGACGGTGTCCCTGCAAACCGGCCCAATCTGGTCATCATCAACGTCGACGATCTGGGCTACGCGGACATCGGGCCGTTCGGGTCCGCCCTGAATCGCACACCGAACCTGGACCGCATGGCCGCCGAGGGAAGGCGGCTCACCACGTTTTATGCGGCGCCCGTGTGCTCTCCGTCGCGGGCGGCACTGATGACCGGATGCTACCCCAAACGCGCGCTACCGATCCCCCACGTGCTCTTCCCCGGCAACGACGTGGGCCTTGCCCCTTCGGAAGTAACTGTCGCCGAGGTGCTGAAATCGGCCGGCTATGTCACAGGGATCGTGGGGAAATGGCATCTGGGCGATCAACCCGAATTCCTGCCGACCCGCCAGGGATTCGACGAGTACTTCGGCCTTCCCTACTCCAACGACATGGGTCCCGCGTGTGATGGTGTCAAGAGCAACTTCGGCGACCCGTTGCCGCCTACGCCGAAGAACCCCCAGCCCCCGCTGCCACTGCTCCATGGGGAAACGGTCCTGCAACGGGTCCTGGCGAAGGACCAGACCGAGCTGGTCAGCCGCTACACGACCGAGGCGCTGCGCTTCATCGAGATGCACAGGGATGAAAGATTTTTCCTGTACCTGGCGCACAGTGCGGTACACTGGCCCCTATATCCGGGGGAGCGATTCCGAGGCAGGTCCGGCAACGGCCTGTATGGTGACTGGGTCGAGGAGGTGGACTGGAGCGTGGGCGAGGTGCTCAACGCACTGCGGATGCACCACCTCGCCGACAACACCCTCGTCATCTTCACCAGCGATAACGGCGGCACGTCCCGTGGTTTGAATCTTCCGCTGCGCGGCCACAAAGGCTCCACGTGGGAGGGTGGAGTACGCGTCCCGACCATCGCCTGGTGGCCGGGCACGGTCCCCGCGGGGACATCCAGCGACGTGATCTGCGGCATGTTCGATATCCTGCCCACGTTTGCCGCCCTCGGGGGCGCAGGGGTCCCCCACGACCGCAAGATCGACGGCGCCGACATTCGTTCCGTCCTCATGGGCGATGCGGACGCAGCCGGGCCCCATGAGGTCTTCTACTACTACCGGGGGCTCGAACTGGAGGCCGTCCGCGACCGCGAGTGGAAGCTCGTGCTGCCCAATGCCGGCCGCAATGCCCGAGGAAGAACCAACGCGAACGCAGCGGCCCGTGCACAGCTTTTCAATCTCAGGACGGACATCGGCGAAAGCACGGACGTTGCGAATCAGCATCCGGAGGTCGTCGCCCGGTTGGAGAAGCTCGTGGCAACGATGAAGAACGATCTCGGTGTAAGCGGCCCGGCGGCTGGCAGCCGTCCTCTGGGCAAGGTGCAGAACGCTCAGCCGCTCATCGGGCATGACGGAAAGGTGCGGCCGGGTTTCGAGCCGAAAGGCGACTCTTCTGCCGTCAGGGAACGACCTGCACGTCCGGGTTCAACGAGCCGGCCGAACATTATTCTCATCATGGCCGATGATCTCGGTTATGAAACCATCGGCGCCAACGGCAGCACAAGCTACCGGACGCCTCAACTTGATGAGCTGGCGGGCACGGGTGTTCGCTTCACGCATTGTTTCGTGCAGCCGCTGTGCACGCCCACCCGCGTGCAGATGATGACCGGCCTGTACAACGTGAGGAACTACATCCGTTTCGGGACCATCGACCCGCAGGCGGTTACCTTCGGCAACCTGCTCAAGCAGGCCGGCTACGCGACCTGCATTGTCGGTAAGTGGCAACTGGGCCATGACGTCGATCTGCCCAGGAGGCTCGGATTCGACGAATCCTGCCTCTGGCAGCACACCCGCCGACCGCCTCGCTACGCGAACCCCGGCCTCGAGCTCAATGGAGTCGAGAAGGATTACACCCATGGCGAGTACGGGCCCGATCTCGTGGCGGATTACGCACTGGACTTCATTACGCGCAAGAAGGATGGTCCGTTCTTCCTGTACTATCCGATGATCCTGACGCATTCGCCGTACCAGTCGACGCCGGATAGTCCGGACTGGGACCCCAAGGCGCAGGGCGAGCGGGTGAACATCAAACCCGAGCACTTCGCGGACATGGTTGCCTACACGGACAAGCTTGTCGGTAGATTCGTCGCGAAACTCGATTCGCTCCGTATCCGCGACCATACGCTGCTGATCTTCCTGGGCGACAACGGCACGGGCCGGGGCACCCGCTCGATGATGGGGGACAGGCTGGTCATCGGCGGCAAGGGTACGACGACCGACGCCGGGATGCACGTGCCGCTCATCGTGAACTGGCCCGCCAGGATCGCCACCCCCAACGTCTGCTCCGATCTCGTGGACAGCACGGATTTCCTGCCTACTCTGCTTGAGGCCGCGGGTGCTGAGCCGCCGGCCGGAGCAAAGCTGGACGGCCGCAGCTTTCTCCCACAGCTTGTCGGTGAACAAGGGCAGCCGCGCGAGTGGATCTACTCCTGGTACTCGCCTCGTCAGGGTACCGATATGACCGTTCGGGAATTTGCCTTCAGTCATCGCTACAAGCTCTACCGCTCCGGGCGGTTCTTCGACCTTGGCAAGGATATGGAAGAGAAGTCCCCACTCAAGATTACATCGCTCGAAGGTGAAGCCGTCGCTGCGGCGCAGTTGCTTCAGAGAGCGCTGGATCAGTTTGAAGGTGCCCGGCCGTCCGAACTCGATCGCGCCTTTGAGCAGGCGAACAAAGGTAAAGTGAAGCAACGGGCAGCAAAGGCTGCCAAGACCAGGAAGAAGGAGAAGAAATGAATTCTCGCAAACAATCGGTCGTTGCCCTGGCATGGGGCCTCCTCTGCGTCAGTGCCCTGGCTCAGGGCGCCTCGAAGCCCAATATCCTGTTCCTGTTCACCGATGATCAGCGTGCCGATGCGATCGCCGCCCACGGCAATCCGCACATCAAAACCCCCAACATAGACAAGCTTGCGACGTCAGGCTTCAGCTTCCGATCCAACTATTGCTTCGGAGGCAACAGTGGGGCCGTCTGCGTGCCCAGCCGGGCGATGCTGATGAGCGGCAAGACGTGGTTCCATGTGGACACCGGGTCGCTCAAGGGCGCCAGGCTGCTGCCCGAGGTACTGGCGGAAAATGGCTACGTGACGTTTGGCACGGGCAAGTGGCACAACGGTCGGGAGTCGTGGCTGCGCGCCTTCCAGAAAGGAAAGAACGTCTTCTTCGGCGGTATGTCGGACCATACCAAGGTGCCCGTCCGGGACCTGGGCCCGGACGGCAAGCTGACCGAGGTCCGTACAGGCGAGAAGTTTTCCAGCGAGTTGTTTGCCGACGCCGCGATTGAGTTCCTCCGAAGCCACGACGGCAAGAAGCCCTTCTTCGCCTATGTGGCCTTTACCGCCCCGCACGATCCCCGGATGCCCCCGACGGATTTCCGGGAGATGTACTATCGAAATCTACCACCGCTGCCGGCCGACTTTCTTCCCCAGCATCCGTTCGACAATGGCATGATGAAAGGGGGACGCGACGAGAACCTGGCCGCGTGGCCCCGAACGGAAGCGGTCATTCGCAACCAACTGGCGGAGTACTACGGCCTGATCACGCACATGGACGGCCAGATCGGGCGGATTCTCGACGCGCTGAGACAGACCGGTCAGGCGGACGACACGATCATCATTTACGCCGCCGATCAGGGCTTGGCGGTGGGCAGTCACGGCCTGCTGGGCAAGCAGAGCGTATACGAGCACAGCATGCGTTGCCCGCTGATCTTCGTCGGCCCGGGCATCCCGAAGGGTAAATCCACCCGGGCGTTCAGCTATTTGCTGGATGTCTTTCCCACTCTCTGCGACGTGATCGGGATTCCGCGTCCTTCGGAGCTGGAAGGCGAGAGTCTGCGTCCCCTCTGGGAGGGCAGGAAGGACCGGGTCCGAGATTCCGTGTTCCTGCCGTACATCAAGATCCAGCGTGCGGTGCGGGACGAGCGCTGGAAACTGATCTGCTATCCACAGATCAGCCACATGCAGCTGTTTGATCTGCAGAATGATCCCCATGAGAAGACGAACCTGATCGACCGCGCTGAACACGCCGGGCACGTCCGGCGGCTGCTCGCGTTGATGGGCCAGTGGCAGGCCGGGGTCGGCGACACACTCAAACTGCCTGCTGAGAACAAGCCTCCGGAACCGGTCGATCTGACCGGGCGCGAACGCGTTCCCGACCGGTGGCAGCCCGAGTGGATCGTGAAGAAGTATTTCAATGCGTCGGAACCTGCACGGTGAGGTTACCTATGAAGACGACTCTACACAACATCGGATATATTCTCCTGGTTTTGATATGTCTGCTGCTGGCCTGTAACGGGCCCGAAAGGACATCCGAAGAGGGCACTCTGTCGATCCCTGAGGCCACTGACGGCGTCAATGTGAACCGTCCCAATATCCTGTTCATCATCTGCGACGACCTGCGGCCGGATGCGCTGGGGTGCTACGGGTCCAGGCACGTCAGGACGCCGCATATCGACGCGCTGGCTCGCGGCGGCGTCCGGTTCGCGAACGCTTTCTGCACCACGTCGCTATGCTCACCGAGCCGGGCCAGCATTCTTACCGGTTTGTACGCCCATCGCCACGGCGTGCGCGACAACTTCACGGAACTGCCCGCGGCCTTGCCCCACTGGCCAGGCCGGCTGCGCGAGCAGGGGTACACGACGGCATACATCGGCAAGTGGCACATGGGAGAGGACAACGACGAGCCGCGACCGGGATTCGATTGGTTCGTTACGCACAAGGGGCAGGGCAAGTACTTCGACACCGAGTGGAATGTCAATGGCCGCCGACGCGAGGCGCCCAAGGGTTACTACACGCATGTTGTCACCGACTATGCGCTCCACTGGCTGAAGACCCGCAAGCAGGACAGACCTTGGGCGCTGTGTCTCGGTCACAAGGCGCCGCATTCATTCTACTTTCCCGAAGAGAAGTACGCGCATGCCTTCGACGATGTCCGCGTCCCGTACCCGGATACCGCCTTCGCTCTCGACGGCAAGCCCGATTGGATTCGCCAGCGGTTGCGGACCTGGCACGGCATCTATGGGCCGCTGTTCGAGTGGCGCAAGGATTTTCCCGACGACCGGCCCGAAGCCGTGAAGGATTTCGAGAACATGGTGCATGCGTACTGGGGCACCGTGCTCAGCGTGGATGACAGCATCGGGCGGCTCGTCGCCCATCTGCGGGACAGCGGCCAGTTGGAGAACACGATCATCGTCTTCATGGGCGACAACGGCCTGCTGGAGGGTGAGCACGGCATGGTGGACAAGCGGACGATGCACGAGCCGAGCATCCGCATTCCGCTCATCGTGCGTGGACCGGGCCATCCGGCGGACAAGGTGGTCGCCAAACAGGTCCTGACGGTGGACATTGCGCCCACTCTGCTCGATCTCTGCGGCGCGCCGCCGATCGTCGATGTGCAGGGCAGGTCCTGGAAGAAACTGGTCGGCCGGGGCGACCCCGCTTGGCGCACCTCGTGGTTCTACGAGTACAACTACGAGAAGCAGTTCCCCTACACGCCGAACATCCGCGGCCTCCGCACGGATGATTGGAAGTACATCCACTATCCGACCGGCGATGGCACACCCGACCAGCACCTGCCCGAGCTCTACCATCTTGCTGAAGATCCTGAAGAACGTCACAACCTGGCGACCGATCCGCAGTTCGCGTTCCCACGTCGGATGCTGGCGGAGAAACTCGACACCATGCTCGCCGCGGCCGGCCTGGATGGTGCAAACGATCAGATGCCGCTCGACGAAGGCATCAAGACCGAACTGCCCGATGAGAAGATTCGGTAGCGCCTCAACGAAAGAGAGGCCGCACTATAGGAGAGACGAAGCCATGAGAACCATCACTCACGAGTTCCTCGGCACCATCGCAGTACTATTGGCTGTGCAGGCGACATCGGCCGTTGAGCCCGTTGCAGCGGCCCAGGGGCCCAGACCGAACATCGTATACTTCCTCGTGGATGATCTCGGGTACGCGGATGTCGGCTTCATGGGGAGCACGGACGTGCGTACGCCGACCCTTGATCGGCTCGCGAAGGAGGGGGCAGTGCTCCGTTCGTTCTACGTGCAGCCTGTATGCTCGCCGACGCGTGCATCTCTGCTGACGGGCCGCTATGTGATACACACGGGCGTCTACAACGTCGTCCGGCCGGGCGCGCCCTGGGGATTGCCGCTGGCAGAACGCACGCTGCCGCAGGCGCTGCGCGAGGCGGGCTACACAACGGCGATCTGCGGAAAGTGGCATCTGGGCGAATTTCAGCCCGAGTACATGCCGACGCGCCGCGGTTTCGACCATCAGTACGGCCACATGTTCGGCGCCCTGGACTACTTCACCCAGATTCGCGATGGGAAACACGACTGGTATCGCGACGACAAGCCGCTGAAGGAAGAGGGCTATACGACGCATCTGATCGCAAGGGAAGCCTGCCGGCTCATCCGCGAGCAACCGGCCGATAAACCGCTGTTCCTTTACGTCCCGTTCAATGGCGTGCACTCGCCGTACCAGGTGCCGCCGGAATACAGGAAGACATTCCCGCACCTCGGCGGCAATCGTCAGACGATGGCGGCGATGCTTCTGGTCGTGGATGAAGCCATCGGGCGGATCATCGCGGCACTGGAGGAGAAGGGTCTGCGGGAAAACACGCTCATCATCTTCTCCAGTGACAACGGCGGTCCGGCTCCCGAAAAGGTGTCTCGAAATACACCGCTTCGCGCGGGCAAGGGCACCATCTATGAAGGCGGCGTTCGTGCCTGCGCATTTGCGACCTGGCCCGGCCGCATCCCCGCGGGTACCAACGTTGACGAGCCGATGCACGCGGTGGATTGGTACCCGACGCTGCTGAAACTGGCCGGTGCATCGCTCGAACAGAAGTTGCCGCTCGACGGTCTGGACATATGGCCGACGCTCACACGAGGGGCCACGTCGCCCCATGACGCCATTCTGCTGGCCGGCATGGCCCCGTCGAGCATGGCCATCCGCATGGGCGACTGGAAACTCCTGCTGAACGCCGGGAGGACCTCGCTTGTCACCGATCCTGTCCTGGCCAAAGTGGAACTCTATAACCTCGCCGACGATATCGGCGAATCGAAGAACCTTGCTGACGTCCAGCCCGGGAGAGCGCAGGAGATGCGAACTCGCCTCGAAGCCTTCCTCAAAGACGCAGTCCCTCCGGGAATCAAGGACTCCACGACGAAAGCCCCGGCACGGAAGACCGGCGGGCAGAGGAAGGGGGCGAAGAAACAGTAGTCCACGTTTGGTGGCATGAGGTGGGGGACGTGCAAAGGTATTGCCAACCATCAAACGAGGAGAGATATATGATGCAGCCGATCCATCAGATCGATGAGTGCTGCCGGATCAAGGATGCCTGGCCGGTATCCGTCCGCGGTCTGGGCGGCCTGCCTCGCAACCACGACTGCGGGCAGAATATCGACGTCTACTCCCTCGAGTACACGTTCGCCGACGGGGCCAAGGCGTTCTGTGGGTTCCGCCGGATGGACAAGACGCGCAATGAGTTCGCCACGTTCATCCATCGCACGAAATGCGCTGCCCGGTTCTCCGGCCAGATGCACGCGGCAACGGTCCACCTGTTCAAGGACCAGCGGATCAGCAAGGGCAACATTGCCTGGACACCTACGAAGGATACGTACAGTCCTTGGCAGTACAAGTGGAATGTCTTCATCGACAATATTCGTAACGACAGGCCCCAGAGCGAGTTGAGACGCGCCGTCCGCTCGGACCTCATATCGCTCACGGGCCGAGCTGCTTGTCACACAGGCCAGACGGTCACTTGGGATCAGACAATGCAGTCCCGGTTCCAGTTCTGCGACTACCTCAACGACCTGAACGCAGGGAGTCCGGTTCCTGTGCGGGCGGACGCAGACGGCTAGTTCCCTGTTCCGATTCCGGGCCAGTGGGAGGAGATCTGATGGTGCTTCCGCCAAACAAATCGTTCGCGTCCAAGGACACGTGGCGCCGTGCATTCCTCAGGGGCGTAACCCTCGGTGCGGCGGCTCTCGGCGCCTCGTGCGTGTTGGTTCTGTTGGCTTTGCGTGGCGCCGAGGCATCCAAGGGCCGGCCGAATATTCTGTTCATCCTGACCGACGATCAGGGCTGGCCGACGCTGGGCTGCTACGGCAGCACGTTGGCACCCACGCCGCACATCGACTCGCTGGCACGCGACGGGATGAAGTTCACGGATGCCTACGTGATGCCCCAGTGCACGCCGGCGGTGTCTACGAGAGCTACGATCCGAAGCCGTTCACTCAAGGCAGCGGCGCTGTCGAGCAACTCCGGGTCGGAAGGCGGGAATTCGGCAATGCGCCGCTGCGTGCCGGAAAGGGCTGTCAGTATGAGGGTGGGATCCGGGTGCCGTGCCTGGTGCGCTGGCCTGGGGTGGTCATGCCTGGCTCCGTGGCTGGTGCGCCCATACACGTGGTGGACTGGCTGCCCACGCTCCTGGAGGTCGCCGGGAGCCGCGCGCCTGCAGGTCATAAGGTGGATGGTGACAGCCTTGTGCCGCTGCTTCGGGGCGGGTCGCTTGACCCGCGTCGTCTCTACTGGTATCTGCCGCTGTACGATTTGCGCTGGGGCGCGACGCCCTGCGCGATCGTTCGGGAAGGCGACTGGAAGCTCATCGAGTACTTTGGTGACTGGCTCGATCCGGACGGTCGCTATGTGCCGGGACACCGCCTGGAGCTTTTCAATTTGTGCGACGACATCGGCGAGACGACCAATCTCGCCGGGACGCAACTGCAGAAAGCGGCCGAACTCAGGGAAGCTCTGCATGCGTGGATGAAGTCTGTTCCCGTGGAAATCCCGGGTCCGAACCCGCATCACGATCCTCGGAAGGCCTTTCGAGAGACGAGGGAGAAGCAGCCGTGGAACCTGCCACCAGACGCATGAGAACCGATGTGGAAGTCCAACAGGAGATGGCCATGATTGCAGCCAAATGTACCAGGAGAGAGTTTCTTGCGACGGTTGGGGCAGGGGCCTTTGTGTCGGCCGCGGGGCATGCAGTACGGGCCGGCGCGGAGGAGAAGAGGCCCAACATCCTTTTTGTTTTCACGGACGACCAGCGCTGGGACACCATCCGTGCACTGGGCAATCCCCAGATCCGTACGCCTAACCTCGATCGGCTTGTCGCGCAGGGATTCTATTTTACGAATGCCTACTGCATGGGCTCGATGGTAGGGGCCGTGTGCCTGCCGAGCCGGACCATGCTTGCCACGGGCCGATCTCTCTGGCGCATCCCCAAAAACCCGCGGGCGAAGACGCCGCCCCCCGGCGTGCCGCTGCTGCCGGTGCTACTGAATGAAGCAGGTTACGAAACCTTCCATTCCGGCAAGGCGGGCAACGCGTGCACGTTCAGCAACGCCTCGTTCCATACGAACATCGAGACCCGCAAGCATGACGTTAACTCCGCGACGGAACACGCGGACAACGCGATCCGGTTTCTCCGGGCCCATGACGGCGCAAAGCCGTTCTTCATCTACCTGGCCCCGCCGGTCCCGCACGATCCGCGCCTGGCTCCACCGGAGTT
Source organism: uncultured Pirellulales bacterium (assembly GCA_964346195.1). GTDB lineage: Bacteria > Planctomycetota > Phycisphaerae > Sedimentisphaerales > Anaerobacaceae > PLanc-01. Next base: position 6,980 of record CAYFUB010000359.1, on the reverse strand, counting down.
TGTGAAGCTGTACGATCCCGCCCGGATCGTGCTGTCGAAGAACTTGATGCCGCAGCATCCGTTCGACAACGGTGAACTGAAAATCCGCGACGAGCGGCTTGCGGCTTTTCCTCGCACGACCGACGAGATGCGTCGGCACCTGGCCGACTACTATGCCACGATCTCGCACCTGGATCACGAGGTTGGCCGCGTCCTCGACGTCGTGAAGGAACGGGGCTGGACGGACAACACGATCGTCATTTACTCCAGCGATCAGGGGCTGGCCGTCGGCGGCCGTCACGGTCTGATGGGGAAGCAGAATCTTTACGAGCACGTGAAGCCGCCGCTGATTGTTGCGGGCCCGGGTATTCCGCACGGACGGTCGGACGCCCTTGTCTACCTTTACGACCTGTTTCCGACGATCTGCGATCTGGCGGGCGCTGAGGTGCCTTCCATCGTTGAAGGCAGGAGCCTTCTGCCGGCAATCACGGGCAGACAGGCCGGAGTGCGTGACTGGCTCTTCTGTGCCTACAGGAATTGCCAGCGGATGGTGCGTGACGAGCGATGGAAGCTCATCGAATACAACGCAGGCGGCGTGCGAAACACTCAGCTTTTCGACCTCTGGGATGATCCCGATGAACTTCATAATTTGGCCGGCGACGTGCAGCACGCTGAGCGTCTCACACGACTGCGCTCGCTGCTTGTCAAGGCACAAAAGGAATTCGATGATCCGTGCCCCTCATTCCTGGAACAGGTCGAGATGGGAAAGGAGTAGGCACGGCAATCGGAACTGCTGCAACGGCTCGTCGCATTGCGGCAACGGCGACAGTCGTTGTCTCGTGTGCCATCCACTCGCTTTGGGCCGGCGAGCCGTCAGCGAGCCGCTCGGCATTCAACACCGGGATGTACGCGACGACCATTGGGGCGCACAACCATCGCACCTCCAACAAGAAGCCGCTGCCGGATGGCGTCAAGACGCTCAGTGACTGGATGCGCGCCACCGGTTACTTCACGGCCAACATTCACGAGTTGCCCCCGCCGTGCGATTTCAGGGGCACCGGCAAGACCGACTGGGACTTCCGGTACAATGGCAAACCGTTCGACTCGGCGGACTGGAGCGACCTCAATCGTGGCGACATTCTGGCCGAGAGGGCAAGCCATGCGCAACGGCCCGGCGCCGGGTTCTGAGGGTCACTCGTAGTCGAGCGTTCCACCCTTGAGACGGCGCAGACCGTTGAACTGACGCGGACGGCTGAATTCAGGCACTTCGCCGGCCATCCGGTCGAAGAGGGCTTTGAGCCGGTTGACCACGTCAGGGTAGTCGTCGCTGACATCATTCTGCTCCGCCGGGTCGCTGGCGATATCAAACAGCATCATGGCTCTCGGTGGATCACCGCTCGTGCTGCCGGGATAGGCGCTGGGACGCGCCTGCTCGAAGGGTGCCAGGATCGTCACGCCGTCCGGCCCGCGTGGGTCCACCCAGTCATCTCCGCGCTTCGAGATGTTGCCCGGGGAGCGGACGTGGAGTCGCCAGCGGCCGCTGCGGAGAGTTGCTATGTTTGGTCCGTGCATTCCGAAGACGGCCTCGTGCGGGCTTGCGGCATCCGGTGAAGTCAGCAGGGGCCAGAGGTCTTTTCCATCGATCTTGTGGCCGTCAGGTATGGTCAGACCGGCGGCTTTCAGGATGGTCGGCAGGATGTCGATCGTGCCTGCGACGGCGTCATTGACCAGACCCGCCGGAATCCGACCCGGCCACCGGGCGATCATCGGAACGCGCAACCCGCCTTCCCACGTCATGGCCTTCATCCCGCGCAGTCCGCCCGTGCTGCCGCCGTACCAGGGACCGTTGTCCGACAGAAAGACGACCATCGTGTCACTTTCGATGCCCAACTGATCGATCTTGCCGAGGACCTGTCCGACGGACCAGTCCAGTTCGCGGATGACATCTGCATAGAGGTCGTCCGGTGTCTCCGGCGTGTAGAAGTCCTCCGACGGCGCCAGTGGCTTGTGTGGCATCGCGTGCGCGAGATAGATGAAGAACGGGCGATTGTCACGGCAACTACGCTCCATGAAACCCAGCGCCCGCTGCGTATACCGTTTCGTCAGTGTGGCCTGGACGACGGGGTACTCCACGACGCGCTCGTTCTCCACCAACTGCACGGGACGCATGTCGTTGGAGTACAGGATGCCAAAATACTCATCGAATCCCTGGGTTCGCGGCAGGAATTGCGGGGTGTGGCCCAGGTGCCACTTGCCGAGGCAGCAGGTGGCGTAGCCGGCCGACTTGAGGTGCTCGGCAATCGTCACTTCCGAAGCGGGCAATCCCACTTCGTTGATGCCGGCATCCGGCGCCGGGTTGAATACAACCCCGTTGTGGAACGGATAGCGCCCGGTCAGGAGAGTGGCTCGCGACGGCGCGCAGTAGGGCGTAGGGACATAGAAACTCGTCAGTCGGGTCCCATCGTTCGCCATGCGCTCCACGTTCGGCGTCTGAAAGCGGGATTTCCTGAGTCCAAAACCGGCGATATCGCCGTAGCCCAGATCGTCGGCCAGGATCACGACGAAATTGGGCTTGCGCCCGGGCCGGCTCTGCCCTGCGCCGCAGGGAAGAGACATGCTCGCCAGTGCACCGCCCACCCAGCCGAGGAACCGACGCCGATTGCAGATTTGAGTCATGGAGCACCTCCCGATGATGCTTCTGTCACGGAACAGCATGCTCCGACGAAACGGAGCGCGCTGTGAGGTCGAGCCTCATTGTCTGTCGGCAGGATACACGATCACATCAGAGGGCCGCAAGGGAGGAAATGCGAAAGTCTCACTGCCCAAGGTCCTCATAGATCGCGTCGACGGCGCCGGTCCGCAGACCGATCATGGTGACCACCGGATCCGCCTGGGGGTCGGCAAAGGCGATCATGCCGCTGGCGCCATTGTGGTCATAGGTGGATCAGGAGGATTTTGTGCCGTGGCGGTTGGTGCCGTGGTTCAGGTTGAAACCTCTGTCCGCAGAGCAGCACGGGGGCAGGGCGAGTCGCGGCAGGATGTCACTCGACGTGCAACTAAGTTCGTGCGCATTATGATCAACATGACGATTTAATGTCGTGTCCCTGAAGTGTTGTCGTTTCTATAAGTTATTGAAAATGCGGTACTTTCGGAATCGCGGCTCGTCTGGCCCATCACCCGGAAATCGGGGGTTCGAATCCTCCCCCCGCTATTGCGTAAGCCCCAGCGGCAAAGATCAAGCGCCACATCTTCTCAACGGTGTCGCGGTCATCGCCCCCATGTCGCCGCCATCAGCCCTAAAGGTCTTCGCGCTGTTGATCGGTCGCGGCGGGTCGCTGATGTAGTCACGCACGCACAGGAAATTCCGCCAGTGGCTCTCGTTTCTCCGACGGTTGTTCTGCGAGACGCGGTGGACGAAGCCAATCCTCAGGGTAGTGTAAGAAATCTTTCGCTTTTTTGTTATCCTCCTGAAGGGGCGAGTCACCGCCTGACCCATGAGCCGGCCACGTCATCGGGCGCACCCCGAACACGTGGGCATGGAGGCAGCGAAACTCAAGGAAGCACACGACAACGCGCTGAAGGGCGGCGGGTCCGGCTGTATCCTGCGGGGTGGGCGGCCGGTGATGGCCCGGGGCGATCGGAAACACCGCTGCGACGTCTACTCCTCGACCAAGTCCATCGGGGTCACGGCGACCATCCGGATTGCCGATGCGTCCCGCTCGGCGGCACGGCGGGCCGTGAAGGACGAGACGATCCTCAGGAAATGGCTGGAAAGTGGAGCGGAACTCGTCCAAGTGCAAGAGTGAGATATATGCACCCACACGTGGAATACGGGATAACGTTTGGCAAATGATGATTGGCGCGGCGTAACAGACGAGTTCGCCATATCGCTCTCATGGTGGCAACCATGAACCAGATTTCACGGCGCCGGAAAGTCCAGCCTGTCGAGTGGGTTCGAGCCCTGCTGTTGTTCCTCCGTGTCGCTGAAGCCGTCGTTGTCGTCATCGGAGTCGCGGTTGTCGCCGATGCCGTCGCCGTCCGCATCCCGCCATTCCTTCGCATTGAGAGGAAAGGCGTCCCAGGGAATCGCACCGGCCCTGTCCACGCCGTCTCCATCGAAGTCCAGCTCCTCACAGTCCGGGGTTCCGTTGTTGTTCTCGTCATCCGGCGTGCCGTCGCCATCGTCGTCGGCGTCGAGATTGTCCCCGATCCAGTCCCCGTCCCGGTCCGCCCACTCATGCGGGTCGAGAGGGAAGGCATCCCGGTCATCGGGGACGCCGTCCTGATCGTCGTCGGCATCCAAATGGTTGGGCCGGCCGTCGTGGTCGATGTCGGGCGCCCCGTCCGGCGTCACCAGCAGCGCGATATCGACGGTGAAGGCGGGAACGTCGAGCTGGTTCATTCCTGCTGAGATATCGATTATCTCGATAACGGAAGCATTTTCAGGATTGTACCAATACCCTTTCGTCCGGCCCGGCAGGTCCACTTCGATTCGGAGGTCTTCCATTTGTTTCGTGTGGTCCTGGAAGTGATGCAGGTAGATTCCCGCCCTGTGCTCAGAGGCCAGGGCATAGCCCCGAACCGTGTCCGGCCGGGAGACCTCGACTGTGTGCACCCTGACATCCTTGTCGAGCCGATAAGCAAAGTCTTGCATGGCTCGCACGTACTCCCGCTCCTTGGGGCCGAGCCAGATGTTCATGAAGTGGCCGTCCCGGGCATAGCTCGTATTCCAGAAGATGATGGCGATCTCATTGAACAGCGCCGTCCAGTTGCGGATTCTCATGCGCAGCGCCGAGCGGTCGTCCCAAACGCCGCCGACGCCGGGTATGGGTTTCTTCCTGTCGATGTGGTTGCCTTGCTCCCCGACCACGACCGGCTTGCCGGAGCTCTTCCACACCCGCGCCTTCGTCGCGGTGATCCGGTCGGACTCCCGCTCGTTCTCACGCTGATACCAGTGCGGGGCGTTGATTTCGATCCCATTGAGGTCGGGCCTTTCCCAGCTTGTGGTGATGAAATGCTGATAGGGGTCGATGGATCTCAGGTAGGGAATCATGACTTCGTACCAGCGGTCGTCGGCGTGCTGCTCGTTGAGGAATTCCCAGAAATCCACGTACGCGCCCCAGCGATCGACGCTGTATTTGATGAAGCGCTTGACCTTGGCAAGCCCCTCGGCGTTGTCCGGTTCTTTGTTGAAGACCGGCTGGTAGCCAAAGAGGCCGTAGAAGGTCCGGAAGCCATACCGGCGCGCACACCGGAGCAACTCATCCGTCATGATCCCTTCCTGGACGAGATAATGGTCCAGGTCGCGATAGAGCTCGTAAGAGCAGTTCTTCTGCGAGAACCGGTACAGATTGAAGCCGCACCGAGAGAAGCGCCGAAAATAGACGTCGGCATTCTGGGGATTGCATGAGGGGCCGCGCACGAACATCGGTCCCGGCGGCAGAGCGGGCGGGTCCTTCAGGTCCGTGCGAAAGGGGCCTTCCATCGAGCATTGATCCAGGGCGGAGCCATTGTGGTTGTTGTCGCCCCAACAGTCCTGGACTCCGATGGGGAAATAGGGTGTCCCGTCATCGAACACGAAGCGATAGGGGTTCTCCGGATGCCGGCGGACAAACCCGGGATTGGGCTTCGCAGCTTCAACGCACGTGAACGCCCCTTCGCCCGAGGTGGTTTGGCCGCGAGCGTTTTTAGCGACGAACTGATAGGTCCAGCGGCCCAACTCGCCGGGGGCAAATCGTGCCTTCCATTGGTCCTGTTTGTAATGAAACCCCCCGACGTGCACGTTCCGGGCCGATGGGGTCGCCAGGGTGACATCGATACTCACGTCAAAGAAGGGGTTCTCATAGTCGTTCTCGTGTTCGAACGTGATCTCGAATACTTCGTACTGTGGTATCGCGGTAGAGTTCCCGGAGTGCTTGACCTGTAAGGTGTTGCCGTCTGGACTTTCTGCCGTGGCGTTGGCTTGCACCGTCGCGCCATTCGTGAGGAGCAGCATACAAAGAACCGTGCCGGACAAAGTGAGTGACCGTAGTGCCATTGTCGTGCTCCTGTCGAACTGCGTCGGTCGTTCGCTGCGCGTCACCCCCTCCACGGCCTGGCCCGAGCTTTACCGACGACCTCGCCAATGATATCGCGCGCGAGGACCGCGTCCTCGCGGACCTGGAAGTCGAACATGCCCACATTAACAAAGTCCGCGCCGTTTTCAAAGGCGAATCGAAAGCCGTTGCGCGGGTGAATGGCGCCGGCGGCCAGAACTTTGAAGGCGATCCAGGGCTTTTTCACGGTCCTCATGAACTCGATGACCTGCTCGGGGTTCGTGCACCACATGTTGTCGTGGCGCGGCAGCCCCTTTTCCGGACGTTGAGCAGCCGGAGTGGCCGACCAGTAGCCATCGTGGTGAAGCGTCTTCATATAGAAATCCAGCTCGACGCCGGCCTTTTCCAGCGCCACGGGGACTTCCAGGGCATGACAGGCACAGCCGGCAATCAGGCCGTTTTTCCGGATGAATTCCAGGGCCTTTGCCAGCAGGTCGATGCGATCGAGCTCGACCCAGTGGTCGGCGATGCCGCCATGGATGAACGCGCCGACGGCGCCGCTATCGACAGCCTTTTGGATCGAGCCGGTCAGGTCCGTGCTCTGGGGGTAGGTCTGGGCGATCCACTGAATCCGGCCGCCGAATTCGTCGCGGTAGCGCCGGTACATGCGGATGGTCGGGTCCTCGCCGACGGCATAGGGGCTGTTGACGGGTCCGATCATGGTGTTGATGCCGCACTGCTCGCAGAGCTGCCAGGTCTGGATGATCTTCTGATCCGTGAAGTAGTGCCTCATCAGGGAGGCGATATAGATGAGGTCGCGGTCGTGGGCGCTGCCGATGACGAGATTGCCGCCGCAGATGAGGCGGCTGATCCGGACGTGTCCGATGCGGCCCAGGGGCATCTCAACGTCAGGTCTCTCTGCGGTCTGCATGGCGCTCTACTCACTTCAGTTCATGCCGCTGCCAC
>CAYFUB010000358.1:0-25339 GCA_964346195.1 uncultured Pirellulales bacterium | reverse complement strand
GAAGCGAAGAATCCGGGCTGAGGACCTGAGAAATCCCTCTTTCGCCGGTCAAATGCACGATCCCTGCAATGAAAGCTGCTTTGCCTGCGTCTTGCTACAGACGTGCCGACGAGTCTCTTTCTGTGAAGGGAAATCCAGGAGACGGGATCGATGAAGACCGTTCTGACGATCACAGTGGCAGCAGCCACGATTTGCGGAACGGCGTCCGAACGAGCCCTGGCACAGCCACGAAACCTGATGGACCCGCCTTCGACCAGACCGGGCAGCTACGAAGTCAAAGCTGCCCATCCACGCCTGCTGATCGAGGATGCCGAGGAACTGGCCGGGCGGTGTGACGGTGCGCTCGCCGACGACTATCTGGTGGTCAGGCAACGCGCAGACGCCGCCGTGCAGAGAGGCGGTATCCAGTACATCACCAACCCCTGGGCCATCCCCGAAGACCTGATGAACTGTGGTATTGCCTATCTGGTCGAGCGGCAGCGCGGTCGCGAGGCCTGCCCCTATGCCGATGTCATTATCCGACAATGGGGCGACGGCCGCCTCATCTCCAATCGCGAGGGCAGCCATTTCGGCTACCACGCGCTCGCCTATGACTGGATCTTCGATGCGTTGACGCCCGAGCAGCGCATCCGTTTCGGCGACGCCCTCGGGTCGTGGCTGCGGTTTTATACCGACGAGCCGCGCATCCTGCTCAAATGGGGCCATTGGGAATACAACCAGACCTGGGGGCCGATCCATCTGAATATCGGGAACAGCCGTGACGCCATCACGCAGAAGCTGCTCATCGCCCTGGCCATTCACGGCGCCGGCACGTGCTACGAGGCGGATGCCCGGACCTTTCTCGATTCCTGGAACCAGCGCGTGCCGACGGAGTGCCTGCCGGCTTTCAATCGCATGGGCGGCGTCTGGTCGGAGTCCTACGGTCACGGCGCTTACGGCCCGCTCGCCGTGATCCCCTACGCCTTGCACGCGTGGCGCACCGCGACGGGAATCGACTTGTTCCGTCAATTGGAACCCTGGGGCTACCCCGTGGAGTCACCGCGCTGGATGGCCTACACGATGATGCCCCACAACGAGCGTACCGCCTGGATTGACGACGGGAACGGCGCCCGGCCGGCCGCGTTCGCCCGGGCGGCGCCGATGCTCCGTGACGGGCTTTCCCAGTGGTTCTGCGAACGTGGCGCCGAGTGGCTTCGCGAACGCTGGCAGCGCGTGGTGTGCTTCGACCCCTCGCTGCCGGCCACACCGCCCGACGTTCTTCCACTGGGCTATCTGTTTCCAGGCGCGGGGCACGTCTACATGCGCAGCGCATGGAACGACCCCAACGCGACTTGGGCCTTCTTCGGTTGTGGCCCCCAATTCGCCGGCCATGCGCGGGACGATGAGGGGCACTTTCTAATCTCTAAGCACGGTGCCCTCGTCTCGCGCCAGGGCGGGCAGGGCCATAATGATACTGACTACTATGCCGGTGGTTCGCTGATATTCAACATCGTAACGGTCTTCGATCCCAACGAGAAATTCCGGCGGGCCAAGAACAATGAAAACGACGGCGGTCTGTTGCGACACGTCTACGAGAGCAGCGGCCTGCCGCGTCAGCGGGGTCACGTCGTGGCCTTCGAGCACAACCCCGATTACACCTATACGGCCGCGGATATCACCGAGGGCTACAGCAACCGGAAGGTCCGCGCGGTGACGCGGCAGTTTTTGTACCTGCGCGGCGACCGCGAATTCTTCGTCGTCCTCGACCGCGTGGAAGCGACCCGGCCCGATTTCGTCCGTCACTTCTTTCTGCACGTTCCCAGCCAACCCCAGCGTCAGGATGGTGTTCTGACGTGGCTCAGTCTGCCCGAGGCAGATGGCGATAAAGAGGTCTTATCGCACGGTCGGTCGCGCATGTTCCTGCACACCCTGTTGCCGCACCGGGCCGAGACCGTCGTTCGCGGCGGCCCCGGCCAGGAAGCCTGGGGGCATCCGCTGGAACCCACCGCACAGTACGACCACGTGACCGCAGGTCGATTGAAGCCTCCGGTGTGCCCCTGGCGAATCGAGATTGCGGACCCGACCGATGCGAGTCGCTCTCTGTTTCTGCACGTGTTCGAGCTCGTCGACGAGCAAGTCCGTGTGCCCGCCGACATCACGTTTGTGGAACCGGCGGGTCTGAACATCGCGGGGCGCTGGCAGGTGCATTTCAACGCCGCTGGCCCGCTCGGGGGAATGGTGGGCAACAAACCCCTCACCAGAACCGTCGAGACTGAGAGTCAATATCCCAGCCGCTTCTGATCGAGGGGGCCGAGGTCTGGAACGGACGCGACGCACAGGTTCCTGCACGGGCAAAGGCTGCAAGAACGGCTCAGGGAGAAAAAGTCCAGGCGCCTGGCGAGCCTTCGAACCACGCGGCGCCCGAGTCTTCGCCGACCACGAGGTCGCGCGTATCCGCCGAGCCTTGCCGCCGGGCGTGCCACAGGCCCGACTTCAGATCGGTTATGAGCACACGGCAAGGATGCTCGCCCGGTAGCATGAGCTCTACCGGGTCGGCGGGGCGCTGATGGTCCTTGCGCATGAGGACAACCCAGGTCACCTCCGGCCCCTCGATCACGCAACCCACGCGTCCGTCTGCCTCCAATAGTCGCACCGGCCGGCGCGACGGCGACTGGCGGTCGGTCACCTGCATGACCGTGAGGAACAAGTCTTCGACAGCAGTGGCTTTGGGCGTCAGTTCGATACGCCAGGCGCCGGGCTCCATGGAACTTCGTTCCAGCCGTTGCGGCTCGACGTCGTTGGCGTAGTTTCGCCCAAAGACCCAGAACTCCTTGCCCGGCCCGCCGACCTTGGCCAAGCCCGCATTTCCCGCTGACGGGAGTAGCACGTCGAGCATGAGCCGGCCGCTGTTGCCGTGTTGCGTGCAATCAACCACGGCCGAGATTGAAGCGACCTGCGGTTCTTCAAGGGTGTGGAGCAGCCAGTATTTGTGAAACGCCGGATTGGCGCTCACCACACGATCGAACACAATCATCGCCGCCGGCGTCTGCGAGTTGCGCAGGTTCAGGAAGACGAACGAGCGTGTCACCTGCCGGACCTTCCTGCTGTGGGCGCCGCTGATATCCCCCTGGAGCAGCGTGTAGTCGGGCGCGTGCGGGTCGGGACCGAAGCCGTGCGCGAGGACCTTTCCCGTGCGGTACCCGTTTTCCGGGGCCAGGAGGACATTGAGATTCCGGGGCTCACTGCGACCGTTCGGCAGGCGCTGGCCGCCGTCGTTGCCGTAGCCGCGTCTGCCGAAATCCTCGTTCGGATCGTAAACGAGCAGGCTGTTGTGGGCGATGGTCCGCCAGTAGTAGTTCTGGCAGTGCGGGCTGCCGTAGGCGCCGGACGAGCCGGAGTACAGACCGGAATCGACAGCCAGGGCTCCCTTGTAGTAAATCTGGAAGGCGCCCGCGTCGAGGTGCTGATGATTGGTGAAATTGTACTCATTGATCTTCATCTCGGCGACCACCGCGTCCCTGCCCCAGCCGGTGCGTGCCACCATCCAGCCGAAGGGCGAGCCGAAGTACCGTGACAATGGCAGGGTGCTGATGGATTTGGGTTGGAGCCTGACGTCGCGCCATAGCACTTCGAAGAGGGTCTCGTTGCCGCCGCTGCCGCCCTGCCGCTGGTACTGGTCGAGCAGGATCCCGTCGCCATAGTAACTGGCGGTCAATAAAGTCCCGATGTACTGCCCCCAGGGCCGGCCGCGCCGGGCACTGTGGGCGAAGGTGTCGCCGGCCCGGAGCCGCTGGCCGTCCGGCCGGGTCGTGTAAATCCACAGGTAAGGCACGAAACGCTGCTCGGGGTTATACACGTTGCCCGCCCCCAGCCGGTCGAAAATCCACAGGGGATACGTGTCCCAACTGAAGCGGTGCGGACCGTAGGAATCCCCCTGGTGATAGGCGTGTCCGGGGTAGAACCAGTTGCGGGCCGGCAGATGCTCGCGGAAGAAACGCCCGGCCGCCAGCCGATACATTTCCGGGAACTCGTCATAAATAGCGATTCCAGCCGAGAGCATGTCGCGCATAATCATCGCCTCGGAGGAATGCCCGGTGACCGAGCCCTGGCGCGTGGGCGGGTAGCCGCACTCCTGCGTCCCGGCCAGCCGCACCAGTTCTTTGATGAACGCCTGTTTTTCGGCCGCCGTCAAGAGATTGTAGCACCAGTCGTACACGATGGCCCCGGTGACCATCATGCGGCCGGTCTCGCGGCAGGCGTCCTGCCGGTCTTTCAGCTCGCATTTTTGCAGCAGCGGCAACGCGGCCTCGACAGTCGCACGGCCCAGCTTGGCGTCGGGCGTCACCAGGTACTGCAGGGCATTCCATTCGACTTTGAACTGCGCCGACCGGCTCGCCAGGCTCTGCAAGTCCTTGACCGCCTCGGCGAGCACGGGGTCCTTCAGCCGCTGCGCCAGTTGCCCAGCGTGTTCGGCGCGGAGGTACAGCCGCGGGTGCTCGGCTGGTGGAACAGGAATGCGCGTACCGTCCCTCTTATGCCATTGTGTTGTCGTTTCGGCCGGCAAAATTGAGCCGCTCGCGACGACCACGACCAGGCACAACATCGTTCGAATCCAGGGTTCTCGTCTCATGTTTCACGCCCTTCATTTGGTCGCCTACCTTGAGGTGGAGTGCCGCGAATCCTGTGGATGTACTCGTGATAGAGCATAGCTTTTCGTCTTTTTCTACCACGCCATCCGTCGCTTGTCACTTGTGTACTCTTGCCATGTGGCGTATAGTCTGGGGCATCGCGAGGACGTACGAAAAGGGATGCTCCATTTCATTTGGAGGATGACCACCGTGAACAAGGCGAAGCTTCAAGCCCTCACCGTAGTCTGTCTTTCGTGTACGACCCCCCTGCTTTCCCAGGCCCAGCCGTACGGCGCGGACGGTTTCCAGGGACGAATTGCGCTCAGCCACGACGGGAACTTCAACGATGAGGACGATTGGGGCGCCTTTCCGGTCGCTATTGCCATTCTCGACGCATTTGGGGTCAAGGACAGGCTGGTACATATCGAGTACAACAACATCATTCAGGCCAATGACGAGCGGTTCGAGCGGGAAATGACCGCGAGCGTCCTCGGTGCGGCCGAGAGATACGGCGTCCCGTCGGCCATTCTGCACAACTGCCGCACCGACCTGGACGGGGCCGTCGAAAGCATCAGGAAAGCGGTCAACGCCTCCTCCCGTGAAGACCCTCTCTATTACCTGCTGGCGGGCCCCATGGACGTGCCCTACCGCGGTGTTCTCGCGGCCGACCCCGCCAGGAGACAATACGTCTACTGTATCTCGCATAGCTCGTGGAACGACGGCTATGGGAACCGCAGAATCGAGGGACGTACGAAGCGGGATTTGCTCGCGCTCGGCATCAAGTGGATTCAGACCGGTCACGGCGGTTTGCTGGCCTATTCCGGCAGGCCGGGGACCCAATCGACGCCTGCTCAGTGGGCCTTGTTTCACTGGATGCGGGATTCCAGCGACGAGCGGCTGAAATGGCTGTTCACACGACTCGAGGCCGAGGAGCGGTGCGACGTCTCGGACGCCACCATGACGTATTTTCTGCTGACCGGAGACGAAAAATGCGACCCCGAGAAGCTGGCGGCCCTGCTGGACAAGAAACAGAGGCCCGACGTCGCCACCATTCGGCCCACCATCCGGCTGGAAGCGGAGAACTTCAGCCTGCTGGAGAACTTCGCGCCTGTCGCTGTCGGCCGGCAGGCCTCGCAAAACGTCGTCGCACGGCTGTCGGATGGCCCGAAAGGCCTTATCCGAACCGAATTCCACGAAATCCACGCGGCGCAGTCAGGACGCTACGAGGTGGCCGTTCAGTACCGCGGCGAAAGAACCAGTGCCGCCACTTGCATGCTGCGCATCAACGGCGTTCCGCAGGGTGCTGGATGGGAGACCTCCGCCAACGACAATTTGTGGAAGACCCACACGGTGAAGGAGGTATTCCTCTCGCAGGGGGATACCATCGAGATCGAAGTCCAGGCCAGCGACAAGGGGCGAGGCGAGCTCGATTTCGTGCAACTGACCTATCTGGGACCGGACGATCCGGCCGCCATGCCCGGCCAGATTATCGTCGAGGGGTCCCCAACGCGGAATCATGCGTTGGGGGGCCCCGATCCGGCCAATCCCCGGTGGCTCAAGTACAACGGCGGAAGGCGATGCTTTCTGTTCGGAGCAGGCAACCCGGAGGACTTCTTCTTCCTCGGCAAGCGTCAACCTGACGGCACGCGCACGGGCGGCAGACAAAGTGATATCCTCAAAAGGGTGGCCGGCACGGGCGCCAATACCTTCCATGTCCTGGCCCTGCGGGATTCACGCTACAATATCGAGCCGGGCAACGGGGCCCCCGACTGCAATCCCTTCGTGGACAGCGATATCTCGAGCAAGCTGGACGAGGATATATTGAATCAGTGGGAAGGCTGGCTCGATGAGATGGAGGCCGCGGGACTGAATGTCCTGTTCAACTTCTACAATGACTTCGACGACTACGAGGAACTGGCCGGCTGGAGGCTGGATGAAAACGGCGACCTGCATCCCCAGGAGACCTATTTCATTGAGACGCTGGTCGGCCGGTTCAAACATCACAAAAACCTCATCTGGGCCCTTGAGGAAAGCTGCAACAAACTCTCGCGTGCCAAACAGCAGCGGCTCAAGAAGGTCGCCGAACTGGTCGCGAAGACGGACGATTTCCATCATCCGATCGCCCAGATGTTCCAGATTCTCTACTACGACGAAGTCCATCCGGACAGGGTGAGTCCGGAGAACTACGTGAACGACCCTCACGTAAAGATGATGACGTGGGGACATTATTCGACCGAGAAGAAGGGGCTGCCACCCGTCGAGCAGTACTACCGGGAGCTCGTGGGCCATGGGCAGGAAGCCGCCGGCCGTTATGTGCTGCTGAACACCGAGGTGGACAAACACCCGACCAAGGGCGCCATCAACCGCCTGTACTGCTGGACCTCGGCCATGGCCAATCGCTACACGGCCATGTCATCGCACCGGCCGGACAAGACCAACGTGCCGCGTGAAACCTATGAGGACGACGGCCGCATCCGAGCCTTCATGGAGCAGACCGATTTCCATCGGATGACCCCCAGGAGCGATCTGAAGCACGGCAGTACGCTATATGTCCTCGCCAGCGACGCCGGCAGCTACATCGCTTACAGCAACGACGCCACCGAAAACATGGGCATCCGCGACATGCAGGCGGGCGTCTATCTGTTGCGTTGGTTCGACACCACCGACGGCGATACCGTCGAGCAGGTTGTCACGGTCAACGCCGGCGCTCAGACCTGGCCCAGGCCACCGGAAGTCAGCCCGGAGGCGGCCCTATACATCAAACGCCTGGACGGTGTCGTGCCGCCGGAATGAGAATAAGAGCCTCCGACAGAACGAGTATTAACCGGCACCCGGGCGTGGGCGACGACCCCGGGAAGGAAGAAACCATCGCGGTGGTCGGCGGCGCCATGCGATTTAATGTCCCGGGCGTGGAAACATCTCGTCGAGACGCTGCGCGAGGCGGGCGGCTACCGGCGCGAAATCCCCCTTTGCATCAAGTACAAGCCGAGCGAGACGCGGGTACGTTGCTTCGTGGATACCGCCGCCAAGGCGCTGCTGCTCCTGAATGAGGTCGGGATCGATGAGATGGGCGTGACGCTTGACTTCGGCCATTCGATGTACGGGAACGAGAATCCCGCCGAAGCGGTTTCCCTGCTGGCCTGCGAACGGGAGAAACGTCTCATCCGGGGACCAGATCCTTCGGCTTCGCCTCAGGATGACAGAGGCCGCCGCGCAAGAACTTTTCCTAATCCGTATTAGAGGCCGTTGCTCGGATCGACGAGGATTGCTTCGTCGAAGGCCACCTTGACGGATTGCGGCGTGTCGGTGGCGAGGACCATCCCGGCCTTCACCGCCGCGCTGCCGGGCGGGAGCGTCATCGAGTATGTCGTCGTCCAGACGTCATCGACGCGCTGCTCAAAGAACAGCGTGTCACCGGTGCGACGGATGCGAATCTCGGCCTGCGACACGTTCCAGCCGACGGCCCGCAGAAAATTCGCCGCACCCGAGGCCGTGACGCGCCGTACGGCCAGTGAAGTCCCGTGTTCGATCCCGAACGTGTAGCGCACGGGGCTGCCAGCTTCGATGAACTCGGCCAGCACGCCCGTCATGTAGTCGCCAAATACCTGTCCCCGCAATCTCAGTCCGGCAAGGAACGCCCAGTCTGTAACCGGCGGCACCGAGCGCCAGATCAATGGGTATTCGGTCTCGAACACCGAGCGGCCGTTTGAGCTCAGACCGCCCAGCGGAAATGCGCGCTCGTTCCATACCTGCAAGACCAGCGAGCCCGGCACCTCCGTCAGCGAGTAATAAGGACCCGTGGTGTAGTTGGGCCGCAGCATCACGTGCTCCAGGTTCCAGAACGGCTCCAGACGCCCAGAGTCGAACAGGCTGAGGCCCTGGGAGCCATAGACCGCCACTTCGCGCTCGATCGTGGCCGACGCCTCGCTGGCGTCCCGCCCCGTCACCGTGAGGGTATAGAGTCCGGGCTGTGGAAAGACAGCGGTCGCCATGTTCGGGCCGCTGATATCCAACAGCGCATCGGAGGGAGATGCCGACCACGAATACTGTAACGGCGTCCCGTCCGGGTCGTAGCTGTCGGAGACATCCAGAACCAGCGGCTCGAACGCCGACACCTGCCAGGACCCGGGATCGGCCTTGATCGCCATCACCGGCGGGCCCTCCCCGGTCTTCTCTATCGTGATGGTATCCTGCTCAAGGACCATTCCGAACTCATCCACGCCGGTCACGGTCAGTTCATTGGTTCCGGTGCGAAGGGCGATGCCCGTCAGGCTCCAGGTATTCTCGTTGACCCAGGTAAACTGGGCCTCGGGATGGTCCGCGACCTCGACCCTGAATACCCGCAAGGGGGCGACACCGACCAGGGTCATGGTGCTGCCGGTCGTGGCGACGGGCATGCGGCCGCCCGTGGCGATACCGAACGGCATCGTCCGGTTGGAGCCCAGCAGGTTGAACGCCGGGTTCTGACGATTCGCGAACCAGTTCGCGTACGAGTAGTTGAACGGGAACTGCGTGCTGGCGTTTTCCTCCATTTGCAGCCAGGTATACACCCGCACGGAGTTCAGCGTGTAGTTTTCCAGTAATCTGTTCAGGTAGTGTTTGAACAGCCGGAAGTTATAGGGCTTTTGGAGGTAGGGCCGAAATCCCGGCATGCCGTTGTAGAACGACGCACCGGCGTTATCGAACGACCGCTTCATGTCCCACGGGAAGAACACGAAGCGTCCGTCGGTGGATCGGCGATAGAAGTAGCAGTTCTTGCCGCGATCCAGCGAAAAGAAGTCCCAGGCATGGATGTAGCCCGCCACGGCACAGGCCTTCATGAGGGCGGGGGAATCGACCAGCCGCTCGATCTCATCCTGCGTGTAGGAGCCCGCGTAAACCTTCTTGAAGAAACTGATCAGGGCGCTGTAATCGTCCTCGTTCTCGCGCGTGCGCTTCATCCATTCGCTGTGGTAGCGCCCGGAGTTGTCCGTTCCCTTGTAGCTCCAGTCGGCATTACGGTTGTTCCGGCTCCAGTTATCCTGGAACCACCATTCGTCGTCGATCTTGTACAGCTCGCCCTCGCTGCCGTTCTCGTAGGCGCGGTCGAGCATGTCATTGCCGACGACTTCCACTTCCTCCCGGACCGAGCTGTTGCCGCTGTTGACCTTCACCACGATGAACTCGTTCTCGTTGGCCGGATTTCCCAGCAGGTAGAGCCAGTAGCGGACCACCCGGTCGTGGCTCCACCAGCCCACGTCGTAGTTGCGGTACAGGAGCTTTGCCTTGCCGCGAAACAGGTTGTCCTTCGGGAACTTGAACTTGGCGCGGTCGATGTTGCCGCCGCGGGTCCACGGACTGCCGGCGGGCCGGATCTCGCAGCCGTAGATGATGTCCTTCTCATCGATGATAACAGTGGTGTTGAAGTAATGATTGGACAGGCGCGGGAACGCGTAGCCGTAGGAAGTCGTCGCGTTGTCACGATCGGAGATGGCCCGCAGGTCCAGGGCGGAGACCACGAAGCGCATCCGCCGCAGGTCCCCCGCGCTGGTCGTCGTATCGACCACGTACATGGCCGGGCGACCGCTCCCCTCTTTGGGCTGTCGGCTGATCTGCCCGTTGGGCAGCATGGCCTGGACGTAAAACTGCACGACCTGGCCGTTCTGACCATACTCGGTCAATTCCGCCGTGTAGATGCCGTCACCGGCCTTTTCGTCGCCGCCGGATACGCCGTCGTCAAACATGGGCTTGCCGGTCCAGGCGCCGGTGTCGGCGTTATTGTCCAGACGATGGTACAACCGCACGTCGGGCGCGGGAGTCTGCGGCAGCACGCGAGCGCTCACTCGCACGGCTTCGCGCGCGGCCGGCACGGCCGGGTCATGTATCAGCCCGTCCACCTGGGGCACGAGCTCCGGGCTAAAACAGGAATTCTGTGCCCCGGGAGTCCCGAGATTCGACGGCACGGGCAGCGAAATGCTCGTGGCGATGCTGTGGTCCCAGGTCTGAGCAATCACGCGCGAGGCGCCGGAGATCCAGCGGGCATCGAAACTGATTTCGTACGTTTGGTTGGCCTGCATAGCGGTGACGTCGATCTCGACGCGGTCGGGCCGGTTGTTCCCGTGGCCGTCCGATATGAGATGAAGCTCCCCGCCTTCCAGGTGGCTGGCGTAATGCGTGCCCTGGGCCAGCCATCCGCTGGCGCTGCGGCCGTCAGTGGACATCGCGTTCCCATTGAAGATCAGGTTGACGCCGATGCCGCTCGGGCGGACCTGGATATTCTTCAGGACGACGTGGCTGTCGCCGACGAGGAAGAAGTGCAGTTCCTTATAGTCCGTGGGAGAGCCGTACGCATTCAGTTGTCGGAAGACGTCGGAATAACTGTAGTGCTCGAAAGATGTTTTGTTGGATTCATCGCTGTCGAACCAGGCGGAGGCCCGGCTGTTGTCCATCCAGGGATTTCGCAACTCCATGCTGCTGCCGTCGCCGTTGGTCAGGTTGGGCCAATGGCCGCCCGGCAGATAGTCCACCTCGTCGGCCAGGTTGCCCCACTGGTCCACCAGCCGGACCGCCTCGCCCTGATTGCTCAAGCGGCCCTCGAAGTCGCCGACCACAGGGATATCGCCGTAGGTGGCGCGCACCCAATTGGCGTCGGCCGCCACGACCAGATAGCCGTCCGGCGGGATGGTCGTTCCAAGCGGAATCGTATAATCCACACCATCGACGAACTGCCAGCCGGAGACGTCCACCGGCGCAGCACCACGATTGTAAAGCTCGATGAACTCGCCTGACGGCTCGTTTGACGGCGGGTCATACATGATCTCATTGATGACAATGTCGGTGCTTCCCACCGGATCGTTGGCCGCGTCGCGGGTGCTCTGGACCGAGGCATACCATTCATCCGCTCCCTCGGGAAAGGCTTGCAGGCAATCCCCGAGCGTTGGCCGCTCGAAGATCCGCGCATACAGGACCGTATCGGTCGCATTAACCAGGAACAGGGTGACCTCGTCGTCGGAGACCGGGAACGCGACGTTCCGGCTGGCATAACCGCCCGCCTCCAGCGACCCGCTGAGCGTCACCTGGTCCGATAGACCGGCCCGGGCCGAAAGAAACAGGCCGTCCAGGGAAACCGTCTCGGCACTGGCGTTACAGAACTCCACCCAGTCAACCGTGTTCGAGGGACTGAAATGCACCTCGTTCAAGTGGACCCCCGCGGCGATATCACTCTGGCTGGCGTTGGGCGCGCCGCGGGTGGGCTCGACGAAGAGGAACCACGAGCTGCTGCCCGTGGGCTTGCGGCCGATGGAACGGCCGTCCAGCGGCATGGCGGTGCTGACGGCGTTGATGACCGTCGCGCCGTCCGGAGCGACCAGGTACACCTGCACCGGACTGTCCATGGCCAGGCCGGACTCCGCAAAGCCCACCGCTGCCAGCCCCCCCGCCGGGACTATGACATCGGCCGTGACGCGGTACTTCCGCAGATTGGCCGGGTCATCCGTGAAGTAGTGGTCCCGAAGGTTGAGTGCAGCGGCGCCCGGGTTGTGGATTTCCACAAATCCCGTGCCGGCCGCGCCGGGCAGCACTTCGTTGATCTGCAAGCTCGGCTGTGTCGGCACTGAGACGTTCAGACGCATCCCGAAGACCACGTCGGAACTGGTGGTATTCGTCTGGTGCACCTCGACCGCCAGGACGTTCGTGCCATTGACGAGGGCTGAGCCATCGGTCACGATCACCCGCAACTCCTCGACGGCGTTGCTGACCGTGCGCCCGGCCGTCGTCGTGAAGGTGACCGGCCCCGAGGGCATGCCGGACCGGCCAAGCTCCTGACCGTTCAAATAGTATACCGCGCCGTCATCGAGGATTTGATCGATAGTGAGCGTCACGCCCTTGAGGCTGCCGGTATAGGTGAATTGCGTGCGAAGGTAGTACGTCAGTTGCCGAGAGTTGGCAAAGGGCGTGTGCAGTCCGGGAGCGGGCAGGGAGGAGTTCTCAAATCCGAACAGGCCGGGCCCCTGTGGCCAGGCGTCGTCGTTATAGGCCGGCGACCGCCAGGCCGTGCCCAGATCCACGTTTTTGTCGTTGTACCTCCACACGTCGCCGTAGTTCACAAAGGGGATCCCCGCGACTAGGTTGACTTCCGGATTGGCAATGGGGGTCTCCGCCGCCCGGACCTGTTCGCTGCCCGGCGTCCCGCCCGGGCGGCCGCTGGCGGTCCAATTGTGCCAGTCGTCGATCTTGCGGTCCGGATTCCTGAGCACCAGGGAGTGGCCGGCCCCGTCGGCCGCCACAGGCCATCGGCCCCGGTCATTGTATTGGACGGTGCACACGAGCGTCCCGTTCTTGTCCCGCAAGGTAATCCGCTCCCCACCGTTGTTCAGGTTGCCGGTCCACGGCCCATAGACGCGGACCGCCGGCGCTACGTTGTAGGCGGCCCGCAGCCTCGCCTCATCCACCCCCGCCAGGACAATCCGTTCGAACGGTTTGAGGAAGGTCCGGTCCGGCGCCTCGACGGCAAATGCCGGGAATACATAGTCGACGCCGTCGCACAAACGCCACTCGGCTATGTCGAAGGGCGTGGCGGTGTTGTTGCAGATCTCGAGGTATTCGGGCAGCGTGTCGGGCGGATGATACATGATCTCACTGAATACGACCTGCTCGGCCCGAACGTCGGAAACCCCGATGAGTGACGCAACCAGCAACGCGGGAACCCAATACACACCCTTCATCATGTTCCTCCAAAAAACCCACCTTCCCGATGTGACTGCGTGCGGCATGACCCGAGAAAGACGGCGTGCCCTGGCCTCCGAACGGCCCACGCATCGCGCGACGCGCTGCGGCGGCACGGGCCGAGTCCAGGACGGATGACAGATACAAACGCATTATAGCACAGATGGCGCCCAAAGCGGCGAAAAAAAGGCGGCCTTCCACTGTTGACAAATGGGTGGCGTTTGCGCTAAGATGGCATCATGGAGCAGGGGGATGCTCTCCTTTCGGCACGCACTTGACGGAGGAGTTACAGGCGTCCGACAACAGCCGTAGTTCCGTTCTCTGTTGCTAAGTCGGAACAACTGGAGAGTTTTTCCAGATCATCATGCGGCCGCTCTGTTAAGTTGTTGTGTGGTAGTACGTTGTGTCAGGAGGATGGTGGCAATGATTTTCGCTCCTTCGGGCCTCAGACGGTATCTTCTGGTGTTGGGCAGACGGCGAATGATCTTGTGCTCCCGCAACAGACGCAAAAGGTACGTCACCTTGCTGGAGACCTCCTTGGCCGGGCGGTTCGGATACAGACGGTTAGCAATATCTCGGTTGCGGAAGTCCCCTGCGAGCCCACAGGCCGCTACTGCCGCCAGCAATTGCTTGTCTCGCTCGGACCAGGGACGCAACGCCCGGATCGATTTGCCCTGGGAGGTTCGCCGGCGACAGATGGGAGAGATAATCTCTTCGACCCGTTCGCTGGTATCCAGCATGGCCAGGGATTCGAGATAGCGATCATTCACCTGTTGAGAGACTTGGCTGCGCGCGTACAGATCGCCGATTCCCTTGCTCATGGGCAGGTGCTTCCTGGGGCCCTTGGGATCTCGTTCCGACCGGCGGTAGACGCGAAACGCGCGGTGATTGTTCACCGTGCATTCCGTGCGGAGAATGGAGCCAGTCTTGTCATAGGTTTTGACTGAATTGGCGCAGGCTTCATGCTTGACGCGAATCCCTTCTGGACGATCTCTGTAACTGGTCGTGACGTCCGGATCGTGGGTGGGATACAGACGTTTCCCGAGGAACCGAAGCACATCTTTGCTGCCAAAGGCAATGATCGAACCGCGAACGAGTTGAGGATAGATGCGTGCCAAAGCCGCAGGGTCTCGGAACGCAAGATCGGTCGCCCACTCCGTCTGATGACGGGTCCAGTAGTAGTGCAGAGCAAACGCGGCAAACAGGCGGTCATGGGCTGGATTGAGGAATCGAGCGATACGATTGAAGTGCCCACGCCAGTCGGTCTTGTGCAGTTGGTCCATCAATTCCTGGCCCCTGGAGAAATCCGCGATCCAGGGGAAACAGTTGTCGCAGCGGCGGTAGACAAGGCCCTCTTGATCCATCCTGTGAGCCAGCCATTCGCGTCCGTTCATCCATAGCTCAATGGCAAAGGGAAACCAGGTTTGGATGCGTGCTCCCCTGAACCCGAAGCAGGCATCGTGCCAGTAGTGGTACAGGTGCATGCACTTGCCCTGAAACAACTCCAAATCCAGCGTCTTGTTCTGACGATTCTTGTGAAGCTGATAGGTCATGCACGGCTCGACCGTACGCGGAATACAGATCAGTCCTTCGGTGACGGCGTCGCGAGCGGCGATGTCCCGAGCGATGGCTTCTTTATTCGTTCGGGCGGACGGCAGGTACAAATTGGGTCGGCCGGCCCGTTCGGCCTTGGCCACGGAGGCACGGATCAGTTCTGCCGTTTTCTCTTGGGCGTATTGTTTGAAGTCCTTCATGAGGACCCCCAGACAGGACAGATACTGATGCATGCCAGCGAGATTGGCGACCAACCGAAAAGTCCCGCGAAAAACAATGCGGTCCCAGCCACTGAGTACCCCTATAATGTCCTTCCTGTGCTTGTCCAGGAACGACTTCATGGCATCCTCCTTGAAACAGGTTGTCCGATACAGCAATCAGCCTATCAGGGATGGATGCCTTTTTCGTGCGTTTCATGCAAGGCTTTCCTTTTTGCCCTCGCCAGTCTCGGGGCAAAAAGGAAAGAGGAGGGCGTCACGTCTTGGGCCGGCTCCAGCCGCGTCGACGCAGTGTGAGCAAGAAAAATGACAGGCGAGCCGAGACAACAGATCGGACGTGATCTGCAGCCGAGCGTTCACCAGCATCTCAAGCCCACGATGGGGATACGCCTGGCACGCTCTTGTCACACGCAGTAGCGGCGGTCGAAGAAGAGACAACCGTTCATACTCCCCTTGGTTCCGGCCGAGGGCGCAGCCCAAGGCCGGGCTGTGCGTATCTGGAGCAGTCAGATGCCGACGATCATGGACAAATCGGATTCCATCCCCGGGCACCTGGGGCTTGCGCACCGGCCCGTTCCCCGCTGGCTGCTTGTCGCGCACCGCATCGTTGTGGTTGCCGTGTTGTTTCTGGTCGTTTTCGCGGTCCTCACGGTGGTCACGGCCGCCGTTTTCGGGGGTCATTCGCTGGCCACCCGGCTGATGTTTTTCTGGCATCATATCGACTCTATCTGGACCTGACCGGTCCTCAGTGCCCCGGCTTTCCCCGTCGGGAAAGCGCCCTTATCGGACAGCGGGAGCCCCCGGCTCGATACTCAGCCCATATGCCCCCCGGCGTGCGCCTTTGGGTAAAGTAAATTCTCGGATTTCTGCTTGACTTGCAATCCTATCTTCGCTATAATACCACAATCAATCTTCTGCAGGGAAGCAAGGAATACTACACAAGTGTGTATGGAGGGCGGGTGGCCGTGCGTTTCTGTTTCGGCGGCGGATTAACGCGATCAGTGCCATGGTTCTTCATATAGTGTGTTTTACGGATAAGACAACCCGGCGCACCGGGGGGGCTGTGGTGTTGGTCTAACCTTTTTTGTGACCAGTTGCAGGACGGGTGACTTTGAACAATAAGACACAAAACACGGGGGTTCTCCACGTCCGTTTCGGCGAATGGCTCCTGGGACACAAGGTCCTGGAGGACAGCCAGATTGCCGCCGCCCTGGCGGATCAGCAGCAAAACGGCGGGCGCCTGGGCGAGGTCCTGCGCCGGCTCCAGCTCCTTCAGGAAGAGCAGGTCACGTCGGCCCTGGCCGAGTACCTCCGCATCCAGCGCTGGCTGATCGACAACATCACGAGCGTGGATATGGAGGTCGCCCAATCGCTGCCGGAGCGCATCGCCAGGAGGTTCCGCCTGGTGGTCCTGGGCAAGGCCAACGGCCACGTGCTGGTCGCCATGGCCGACCCGCTCGACGTGGTGGCCCGGGACACCGTCGGCCTGGTGCTCGGCTGCGAGCCGAAGGTCGCCATCGCCACCGAGCGCGAGATTCGCGAGGCCATCGACGCCATCTATCACGGGTCGCAGGCCCAGGAGCAGCGGATTCGCGAGCTGGTTGAGGACGTGGTGGCCACCGCCGAGCCGGAGCCGCAAGCCAACAGCGACCCGACCGACGGGACCGACATCGCTGCCGAGAGCGCGGCCAACAACGCCCCGGTGGTGCGTTTCGTGGACCTGGTCCTCGGCCAGGCGGTCAAGAGCCGGGCGAGCGACATTCACATCGAGCCGCAGGAAAAATCGATGGTCATTCGCATGCGGGTGGACGGCATGCTGCGAGAGATGGTCCCGCCGCCGGCCCAGATGCGTGCGGCGGTAGTGGCCCGCGTGAAAATCCTCTCGGGCCTGGACATCGCGGAGCGGCGTCTGCCTCAGGACGGGCGGCTGAAGATCAGGGCCCCGCGGCGGGACATCGACGTCCGCGTCTCGGTCCTGCCGACGATTTACGGCGAAAAAGTCGTGATGCGGCTCCTGGACAAAGAGGCCGTCAGTCACGATCTGGATAAACTGGGCTTCGAGCCCCGGCTGCTGCAGGACTTCAAGAACGCGATTTCGAAGCCGCACGGCATCATCATCGTCACCGGCCCGACCGGCAGCGGCAAGAGCACGACCCTGTACGCGGCCCTGAACTACCTGAAGAACCCGCACGAGAACATCACGACGGTCGAGGACCCGGTCGAGTACCGGCTGGCGGGCATTAACCAGATTCAGGTCCGCCCGGACATCGGATTGACGTTCGCCAACTGCCTGCGCTCGATTCTGCGTCAGGACCCGGACATCATCCTGATCGGGGAGATTCGCGACCGCGAGACGATGGAGATCGCCGTGCAGGCCGCCCTGACGGGCCATCTGGTCCTGACGACGCTGCACACCAACGACGCCCCGAGCTCGCTGAGCCGGCTGGCGTACATGGGCCTGGACCGCTACTTGCTGGCCGCGACGCTCAATCTCATCACGGCCCAGCGGCTCCTGCGTCGGCTGTGCGACCGCTGCAAAGCGCCCATCGAATTGCCGCCGGAGACCCTCCGCCGGCTGGGTATCCGCCCCGCCCTGTGGGCCCAGGCCACGTTTCATGAGGCCAAAGGCTGCAGCGCCTGCGGGGGCACGGGCTACAAGGGCCGCATGCCCATCTTCGAATTCCTGCCTGTGGATGACGAAGTCAAAGAGAAAATCACCCAGAGCGCGACGGAGGCCCAGATTCGGGCCATCGCCCGGTCGCGCGGGTACGGGGGACTGGTCGATAGCGCCGTGCTGCGACTGTGCCACGGGCTGACCACCCTGGAAGAGGTCGTCCGGACCGCGTTCGTCAAGGACGAAGACGCCGACGACTCGCTCGAAGGCCATCATGAAGTAGCGACCGAGGAGCCATGCAAACCTACAGCATGACAACCGAAGACCTGCTGGCGGAATTGGCCAGGATCAAAGGCGGCAGCGACCTGATCGTGACGGTGGGCAAGCCCCCGCAGTTCAAGGTCCACGGGGAAGTGGGCTCGGTCTTCGGGTGCGACGTGCTGACCCCGCAGACGGCCGAGGAGCTGTGCCTGTCGGTCCTGAGCGAAGAGCAAATCAAGCGGTTCCGACGCGAGAAGGAGTTGGACCTGTCGCTGGATGTCGAGGGCGTCGGGCGGTTCCGCGTCAATATCTTCATGCAGCGTGGGGCCGTCGCCATGGTCTGCCGGATCGTCATGGACAAGGTCCCCGGCTTCACGGCCCTGGGCCTGCCGCCCGTCATCGAGGAGCTGGCCAAGCTGCGCAAGGGCCTGGTCCTGTTCACCGGTCCGACCGGGCACGGCAAGAGCACCTCGGTCGCCTCTATCGTCGACTACATCAACCACCACCGGGCCTGCCACATCATCAGCATCGAGGACCCCATCGAGTACGTGCACGCGCACGACAAGGCGGTCATCGAGCAGCGGGAGGTCGGCCTGGATACCGACAGTTTCCACGGGGCCCTGCGCCGCATCCTGCGTCAGGCCCCGGACGTCATCGTCATCGGCGAGATGCGGGACCGCGAGAGCGCCCAGGCCGCCATGACGCTGGCCGAGACGGGCCATCTGATCCTGACCACCCTGCACACCAGCGGGGCCATCGCCAGCGTCAACCGCCTGATCGACATGTTCCCCTCGGAGCAGGAGAAGCAGATTCGCTCGCAACTGTCGCTGTCGCTGGCGGCGGTGATCTGGCAGCAGTTGGTGCCGGCCCGGGACAAGAGGAGCCTGGTCCTGGCCTGCGAGGTCATGGTGGCGATCCCGGCCATCCGCTCGCTGATCCGCCAGGGGCGCGTCCACGAGGTGAACAGCCTGATTCAGACCGGGCGCAAGCACGGCATGTTCACCATGGACCAGGCCGTCGAGGACCTCGCCGCCCGCAAGAAAATCGACGAGGAATGGTTCCACAACAATTACTTCGACGTCAGCAGCAGCAGGAAGATTGGATGATGAGAACGACGAACGCACCGCGTGAATCGCACCACGTGAAGCGTGGCATTGCCGGCGCTTCACGCGCGACGCTTCACGCTTCACGAGGCCCGCATACCTGATGGCTACGTATCGATATATCGCGCGGAGTGCAGCGGGGTCGGAGATCAGCGGGGTCGTCCAGGGCGACACCCGCAGCGAAATCCTCCTGTGGCTGCGCGAGAAGGCCTTTACACCCGTGGCCCTCGAAGAGATCGCCGTCGTCGAGGGCAAGAAGAAGGGCCGGCGCCGGCTGCACATCCGCTCCAGCGACATGGCCTCCTTCTGCTGGCAGCTCAATACGATGATCGACGGCGGGGTCACCATCACCGACGCCATCGACACGATCGTGGACGATATCGACAACCGCAGCCTCCAGGGTGTCCTGCGCGAGGTCTGCGAGAAAATGAAGGCCGGCCAGAGCTTCTACGAGAGCCTCCTCGATTACCCCAAGGTCTTCAACGAGCTGTTCCGCGCCATGATCCGCGCCGGCGAGAGCAGCGGTACGCTGAGCACGGTCCTGCAGCGGCTGGCCGATTACTACGACCGCAAGGACGAGCTGCAGCGCAAGGTCCGCAAGGCGATGGCCTATCCCGCCTTCGTTGTCGGTTTCGTCATCCTCGTCCTCGTGGCCATGATGACCCTCATCATTCCGCGCTTCATCGAGATTTTCGAGGACTTCGGGTCCAAGCTCCCCGCCTTCACGGTGGGCTTTCTGGGCGTCTATAAGTTCACCGCGCGCAACGCGCCCTACATCGTGGGCGGTTTCGCAGGCACGGTGCTCCTGCTGACCCTTTATGACGGGACCGCCGTGGGCCACCGGCAATTCAGCCGGCTCTGGCTGCGGCTGCCGCTGATGGGCAGAATCATCCGCTTTGCCTTCGTGGCGACCTACGGACGCGCGATGGCCACGCTGCTCAGCGCGGGCGTGCCCGTCCTGAACGCCATCGAGATCGTCCAGGGCATGACGAAGAACGACGTGATCAGGGATGTCCTCGCCAAGGCCAGGGACCAGATTGCCGAGGGCGTCGGGGTAGCCCTGAGCATGTCCGGCAATGATATCTTCCCGCCCCTGATGGTCAAGATGACCCAGGTCGGCGAGGAGAGTGGCTCGCTGCCCGAGGTCCTGGACCGCAGCAGCACCTACTACGAAAAGCAGGTGGACACAACAGTGATGACGATGATCAGCGTCCTGGAGCCGGCCATGATCGTCCTGGTCGGCGGGATCGTCCTGATAGTTTTGCTGGCCCTGTACATGCCCATTTTCTCCATGTCCGAAGGAATTGCCACGAGCAGCTAAGGACGAATGTGGATGGGCCATCAAACCGAAACGATGCAAGTACGTTTTCGAGAAATCGAACGCCGGGCCTGGGAGGGCGTCCCCGAAAGGGATGCAAGCCCTGCGGCGGAGTGATTCGAAAGGAGGTGTGGGAAAAGGTGGAAAACTGTGTGGCGGATACGGAGGTCACGCCCTTTGCAGTCATAAGGGAATGCAACCATAGTGGTTAAGACGTATTTTGGCGGGTCCTTTTTTGAAAGGTGATGAGAAATGACGAAGAACAAGGGTTTCACACTGATTGAGCTGATGGTCGTCATCCTGATCGTGGCTATCCTCGCGGCGGTGATCGCGCCGATGCTGTCCGGACGAATCCAAGAGGCAAAGTGGTCGGAAGGCAAGACTGGCGCCGGCACGATCGCCACGGCAATCCGTGCCTATATGGCCGAACACGAGGGCCCACCTGCTAACATCGATGGTGCCGTCGGCACCGATGCCTTTGAGCCAATCGGCATTCTGGACATAGACCTCAACGGTAAGTACTTCAATGTAGACTGCTATGCGACATCAGGTTGTGCGTACGATCCCAATACTTCGACGCTGACATACACGATCACCGTTACGCCAGCAGATGGCGCCAAGCCTGGGGCGCCCACTGGCACGTACACGTTGGATCAGACCGGAACGTTCACCAAGGGATAACAAGGATAGTCATCTGTTATGGTCAGGCCATTATCCTGTGGGGGGCGTCCGGATCGGAACCCCCACAGGATTGTCTTCGCTTAGGTGATGTCGTCGGCGACAGTGGTTAAGCAGGCTGGGGTACCTCGTGCGATGGTTTCGGAAACACACACGCCTACGCTCACGTGGGTTCAGCTTTGTGGAGCTAGTTTTGGC
Source organism: uncultured Pirellulales bacterium (assembly GCA_964346195.1). Taxonomy (GTDB): domain Bacteria; phylum Planctomycetota; class Phycisphaerae; order Sedimentisphaerales; family Anaerobacaceae; genus PLanc-01. Next base: position 4,085 of record CAYFUB010000358.1, on the reverse strand, counting down.
CGTTTTGATCGCAAGCATTCTGGCGGCCATACTCGCACCCATGATCCAGCGCCGTATCGACGCGGCAAGATGGACAGAAGGCCGAGCGGGCGCCGGTGCCCTGGCGACGGGAATCCGCGCGTACTGCGTCGAGACCGGCCGGGGTCATCCGGGGATCCCGCCCGGTGGCGACTTCTCGGTTTTTCGCGTTTTCGACCTCGATCTGACGGGCAAGTATTTCCGCCCGGGCAACTACAGCGTGAGCGCCGTCACCTATGACCAAGATGGCGGGACGATCAGCTACCTGATCACGGTTACGGCACCCGCTGGCATGCGCGGCCGCGACATTACCCTCGACCAAAATGGAAAATGGGGCTATAGCAGATAACGGAGGCGGATCGTGAGATCGGCTGATAGGCACAGGCGAACGCGCACGCGGGGCGTGTCCCTGGTCGAGGTGATGGTCTCGATCATCCTCATGACGGCCATCATCCTCGTGGCGATTGGGACGCGCTACCTGGCGGGCAGGCAGGCCCGGCGTGGCGACGCGTATGGGGCGGCGGGCAAGCTGGGCCTGATGCTGCTGGAGGCCTGGCGCAGCACGGGCACGCCCGCAGCGTACGACCCGATCACGGCCTTCGCCGGGCAAATGACTATCGCTACGAGCGCGAGCGGTCCGGCGGCGCCGACGGGGTTCACGACGCTGGGCAACTACCACGTCGTACTCGACAACGTGAACTATCACGCGACGCTGGCCTATGACGAGCCCGCCGAGCAGCCGGCGGTCCTGCACGTCTCCGTGGCGTTCAAGCAGAACTACCAGGCCGGGACCTTCGCCACCGGCGACAACGTCGTGCGCTTGACGACGTATGACTGAGTGGAGTTTGAAGTGTGAAGTGTGAAGTTTGAAGTGTGGGACGCGCGGGGTGTCCTACGCTTCATGTGGTGTATATGCGGCAACGCGGCAGGTAAAGGATGGTGAAATGATTGAGGCAGGGAAAGACAGGCGACTTCGACGTGGCTTCACGCTGGTGGAGCTGACCATGGCGATGGTGGCGACGGCGGTGATGTTGCTGGCCGTGGTCAACGTCATTGCAGGCAATCACAAGGACTATAACAAGACCTTCGAGCGGGTACACGGGGACGTGGTCCGAAACGCCCAGGAGGCGCGGGGGGTTTTCGACGCCGTCGTGCGCGGCTCGACGTATCGCAAGTGCCTGATCGGCAGCGTGGGGGAGTATGCGGAGGTGTACTACTACCGCACCGCGACCGCCCTGGCCCTGGACGGGTACGCCCGGTTCTACGTGAACAACGGGCAACTGTTGCTGGAGCGCGGCCGGCTCGAGCCGGGGACGTTCAACTACGCGCTGGACAACAGCCCGACGACGGCCCTGGTGGCCCGGCACGTGACGAGCTGCACCATCAGCCAGGAAGGGATCTGCGTGTCGATGGCCATAACGCTCAACGACGGCAAGATCGACCTGCCCGTCGTCACCACTGCCACGAGGCATAACGAGTGAAATGCGGGAAACGTGAGACGTGAAGCGTAAGAGAGAGACAAGCACCGCTTCACGTGGTGCGTTTCACGCTTCACGAGCATTTGGAAGGGGTAAGACGATGAAGCGGCGGACGAATGTGAGACGAAGGGGGGCGACGCTGGTGCTGGTGACGAGCATCGGCGTTATCGTGGGCATCCTGGCCATGGCGATGATCCAACTGGGCTACCACGCGCGGGTGCTGGCCATTCGCAACGTGCAGCGTATCTCGTCGCGCTGCGCGGCGGACGCAGGGATGGTGGACGCCATCTTCAAGATGCAGAAGAAGCTCATCGACGAGGTCTATTGGGACAACTCGAACCTGCCATCGGCGAGCAACGTGGCTCTGGACCCGGACCGTGCGAACCCAACGTTCAGCTACATCATCACGGGCGGGCCGAGCAGCTATCTGGTCACCTCGACGGGCACGTGCGGCGTGCCGGGCATGGACCGGACCGTCTATTCGCGCCTGCGCGTCGGGTCCTACTGGGAGGGCATCGGCGTCAAGCAGACCGTCGATATCAAGCTGGGCACCTCCTTCGGCGTCGTCGGGCCGGGCATCCCCGCCGATATGATTATCCGCAGCAACAGCACCGCCGCCGACTCCATGATCTTCAAGGCCTTCGTCACCGTCCCGGGTGACATCCTCTGCGGGCCCGGCGGTGACCCCGAGATCGTCATCGACACCAAGGCGACGACCACCGTCCTCGGCGAGATGTACGCCGCCAAGGAGGAGCTGATTTTCCCCGACGTCCTGCCCCCGGACAACATGACCTACATGGGCAGTCTGACCAACAGCCTGATCCTCGACGCGGACGTTCGCTACCAGTATGATACCATCAATATCCCCAACAACGGCAAGCTCCAGATCAATCATAAGGCGGTCGTCTACGTGACCGGCAAGATGACGCTCAACCAGGCGTCCGAGGTCATTGTCAACGGCGGCGGCCGGCTGGAGCTCTATCTCGGGACCGCCCTGGAGGACAAGAACTCCACCGGCTTCAGCAATCTCAACAGCGACGACGCCAGCGCCCTGAAGATTTACGGGCTGCCCACCTGCACGTTTATCGACCTGAAGGCCAAGGCCACGCTGGCCGCCGCGGTGTACGCGCCCAACGCCGTCGTGAACCTCTACAACAGCGGCGACTTCATCGGGTCGATCACGGCCTACAGCTTCGACATGAAGAACGCCGGGAATTTCTATTTTGACACGCGGCTGCTGAGCGGTAATATAAACGACCCGGCGGCCGTCTTTGTCGTCGGCCGCTGGTGGGAATGACGCCGGACGATAGACGAGTCGGCCGGTTGCGGTTGCGACGCTCGTATCGGTTGCGTAGACCGCGGAACGGTGCCAACATCGCCCGACGCAACCATTTGACGAAACGAGCCGCGCAACCTCTTGACGATAGACGATAGGACGAAGAGGACAACGTTGCTACACGGAATGGCGTTGCGAGGCCCCCAACTACTCGGGCTGGACATCGGGACGACGGCGGTCAAGGCGGCGCGGATTGGCCGCAAGGGCGAGCAGGTGACCGTGACCGGCTTGGCCCAGGCCGCGATTGACCAGCCGGGGCACGAAGGGCTCCCTTCCGACAAGACCGCCCTGGCCATCTGGCGCTGCCTGCACATGCTGCGCGAGCCGGGGGGTGCGGTCGTTTGCGGCCTGTCCGGGCCGGATGTGGCCGTCCGCACGTTCGATTTCCCCGCCCTGCCACGCAAGCAACTGGCCTCCGCCATCGAGCTCGAGGCGGCCCAGGTCTGCCCGTTCAACCTTGAAGAGAGCACGGTGGCCCACCAGGTGCTCGCCGGGCCGACGGGCAGGGGATCGCGGGCAGGCCCGCCGGAGCGGACGACAGGTATCCTCGTCGTCGCCAAAAACACCGTCATCGCGCAACGGCGCGAGCTGTGCGAGCGCGGGCGGACCTATTGCATGATGGTCGATGTCGACGGCCTGGCCCTGCTCAACTGCCTGGAAGCCTGCAACGCCCGCAAACCGGGGGAAAAGGCGCTCATTCTGAACCTGGGTGGCTCCTATACGAATCTGGCGATTCTCGCCGAGGACGGGCTGCCGTTCGTGCGCGATATCGCCTACGGCGGGGCGGCCATCGTCAGCCATATCTGCCAAGGCACGGGCCAGCCGCGGGAGGTCGTCGTCGGCTGGCTCGAGAAGACCGACGAAGAGCGGTTCGCCTTGCCGGAGTTGCAGCCGAGCCTGAAGGAGGCCTGCGCCACGCTGGCCGAACGGGTCATTGAGACGGTTCGCTACTACGGGACGAGGGGGTCGGGTCCCTCGGTGGACCGGGTCTTTCTCTGCGGGGGGCTGGCACGGGTCGATACGATTATCGAGATTATGGCCGGCCTGCTGGGAGGCACGGTCGAGTTGTGGGATCCCCTGTCGCTGCTGCCCGTCGCGCGGGCCGTGCGCAAGAGCGAGCTCGCCGAACAGGGTCCCGCCTTCGCGGTAGCATTGGGTTTAGCCATGAGGTCGCTGCGCGATGTTCACGATTGACCTGCTATTGGGCAAGGCCAAGCCGCCGCGCAGCCATCCCCTGCTGGCCGCCGGCGCGA
>CAYFUB010000357.1:0-2992 GCA_964346195.1 uncultured Pirellulales bacterium | reverse complement strand
ACTGGCCGGGAGAGGATCCCATCGGGAAGCGCTTTCTGGTCGGATCTCCCGAAACTGACCTATGTGTGCTCACTGTCATCGGCGTCGTCGGTGACACTAAGCAGGATAACCTGGCTCAGACCGATCACGAAGAGTTCTATTTTTCCATCCGTCAGTTTCCGCTTTACCCCGAATTCTCATTGATTGTCCGGACCCACGGGAATCCATCCGCCCGCATCGACGCGGTTAGGGCCGAACTGCGGAAGATGACCACCACGGAAGCGGTCTACGACGTGCGTCCGATCTCCTCCCGTGTCGCCGAATCCATCTCGCGCAGATCGTTTCGGACGCAGCTCATCAGCGTGTTTGCCGGACTCGCGCTCCTGCTCGCTTCCATCGGAGTCTATGGCGTGCTGGCGTTCACCGTCGGGCGCCGCTCCCGGGAGATCGGTATCCGCATCGCACTCGGCGCGTCCCCCAGGTACGCAATCGGGAACGTGTTCTACCGTGGTTTCACCCTCGTGGTCCCCGGGCTCGTTTTGGGCCTCCTGGGAGCCTGGGCTTTAGGACGCTATATCGAGAGCCAGCTCTATGGAGTCACCGTCACCGATCCTCTCACGTACGTGATCGGCAGCTTGACCCTCCTGCTCTCCGCCGTCCTGGCCTGCTGGGTCCCGGCCCAGCGAGCGGCGAGGATCGATCCCATGGCGGCGCTGCGGTATGAATAATTAGGAAGGAATACAGAAAACGGATGGAGTCATAATATGACAACACTAATCAACGACATCAAATACGCTTTTCGCCAGCTCATCAAGAGCCCCGGTTTTACGACAGTGGCGGTTTTGTCACTGGCGCTGGGGATCGGGGCCGGTACGGCGATCTTCTCGCTCGTTAACGGTATTCTTCTGCGTTCGCTGCCGGTGCCCAATCCGCACGAATTGCGTGTGCTGCGCTGGACCGGTATGGACCCCCAGATCGGCAACTTCCACGGAAGTATCAACCCTGGCGACGGGCCGCGTACCAACGGCGACGCCGTCGCGTACCCGGTCTTCTCGGGCCTGCGGGAGGACTGCAACAGCCTTGCCGATATCTTCGGATACAAGCGCCTGTATGGCGTCACGGCGCGGGCGCGGCGCGAAGCGTTCGTGGCCGAGGGCGTCATGGTGTCCGAAAACTTTTTCTCGGCCTTGGGCGTGAGACCCCTGCTGGGGCGTTTGCTCTCGAATGAAGACAATCAGCCGGGCGCTGCGCCAACGACCGCCATCACGTATTCCTCGTGGCAGCGGCATTTTGACGGTGATCCCGGCGTACTGGGCCAGTCGATCCTCTACAACGGTCACGATTTCACGATAGTCGGAGTATTGCCACGAGAATTTGCAGGCGTGTCTCCGGCAGATGAAATCGCCTTCTATGTCCCCATGTCCGTTCAACCGCAATTGGAGCCGACCTTGCCACTGACGTCGCGCGATGCCTGGTGGGTGCAACTGATGGCGCGGCTGAGACCGGAAACCAGCGAGGCACAATTCCAGGCGGCCGTCGAGGTGGCGTTCGCCCGCCAGGCCGACTCGATCATGGGCGAGCCCGAGGTCGTGGTGAGAAACGGTCGTTACGGTCCGGACTACGGCGGACGCAACTATTACGGCAAGGCTCTGCTGCCACTGCTGGGCGTTGTCGGTGTCGTGCTGCTCGTGGCGTGCGCCAATTTGGCGGGGTTGTCGCTGGCACGCGGCGCAACGCGACAGCGGGAATTCGCGGTCCGAACGGCCATCGGCGCCGGGCGCCGGCGGCTGATTCGCCAATCCTTGACGGAGAGCCTGATGGTCGCGCTGCCCGGGGGCGGACTGGGCATTCTGCTGGCGTCGTGGGGCAAGACGGCGATTTCGCGACTGCTCGTCGGCTCACCGGAGCCGCTGCATTATGATACGTCGCTCGATGTGGTCGTGCTGGCCTTCGCCCTGGCGACGGCGCTGGTCACGGCGCTGCTGTCCGGCCTGCTGCCTGCCTTGAGAGTCTCGTGTGTGGATTCCTTCGGCGAGTTGAAAGAGCGCGCCGCTCTGGGATCCCCGCGCCTGCGTCTGGGCAGACTTCTCGTATCGGCGCAGATCGCGCTGTCAATGCTGCTGCTGACCGGCGCAGGTCTCTACGCCCGCGCGCTTATCAACCTGGTGACCATCGACGCCGGCTTCGCTACCGAGAACCTCCTGCTGTTCCAGGTCAGTGCCGGCAACGCAGGTTATCAGCGCGCACAGACCGTAGCGCTCTACGACGACATCCAGCGCTCGCTGACCGCGATACCGGGGGTGCGCTCGGCGGCGGTGACTCAATTCGCGCTGCTGGCAGGCAGGATGTCGGGCGGAGGCTTCTTCAGCCTTCCGGGCCACTCCTTCGAAGGGCCACTCAAACCGCAGGCTCACCGACTGACGGTGAGCGAGACTTTCTTCGCAACGATGGGCATTCCGCTGCGGCTCGGGCGCGAGCTGCGCGTCACCGACACGGCGGAGGCAGCGAAGGTGGTCGTCGTGAATGAGACATTCGCTCGCAAATACCTGCCTAGTGAAGATCCCATCGGCCAGACGTTACGTACTGACGAATGGAGAGGACAGGGCGTGGATTGGCAGATCGTGGGTGTCTGCGCCGATGCCAAGTACAGGGACATCAAAGATGAAGCGCCGCCCACCGTGTATTTCTCCTTCCGACAGGACTTCACGGCCAGCACCTTCTTCGCGGTGCGCACCAGCCTGCCTCCCTTGGCCGTGGCTACGGCCGCGAGAAAAGCCGTGGCGGCGATTGATGCCGATATTCCGTTGGCCCATATTACCACCCAGAAGCGGATACGCGATGGGAGCATCAGCGAGGAACGCCTGTTCGCCTCTCTCTGCGGCACCCTGGCGTTACTGGCCCTGCTGCTGTCATGCATCGGTCTCTACGGCTTGATGGCGTACAACGTGGCACGCCGCACGAACGAGATTGGCGTGCGCATGGCGCTGGGTGCGACGGGCCGCAACATCGGCGG
>CAYFUB010000356.1:0-7021 GCA_964346195.1 uncultured Pirellulales bacterium | reverse complement strand
CATCGCCAAGCCGGGCATGGGGCCCCCCAACGCGATGTATCGCGTTGGGGACCCCTTGACGCTGCCACCCGGAGATACGAAATTCTCAAGCGTAATCGGTATGAGATCGGCCGGCTTCCGCAGGACTTCTATGAGGGTTGCCGGGAAGAAGGCGTTCTCGACGGGAAAACGAAGGAGCTTCTCATGATGGCGCCGGCCTGCGTGTTTCGCTGCCCGCATCGTACGGCCGAACACATCCAGGCGGCACTGGAGGGGAGCGACAAAGGAGGGAGTCACCGAGGCGCTCCTGATCGCGGCGGTCGAAGGGGCCGGCACGAAATTGGCCTGGACCAAAGAGACGTTCATGAAGTATCTCGGTCCCGACAAGGGCCGATGACCCGTCGTACGGGCCGGATGCTACCTCCGCGCGGGCCGGGCCGTGAGTTGCCTGAGCCGGGCCATGTCCTCCTTCATGCCTTCTTTGGTCTCCGGGACCCGGAAGGCGACGGCTGGATGGTACGTCAGCAGATACCGACGGCCATCCCGCTGGATGACTTCGCCGTGAATCTTCCTCAGGCTGCGCTCCTCCTGCAGGACCTGGTGCATCGCCACCTTGCCGAGCAGGACAATGACCTTGGGGTCCGCCAACTCGATCTGATGATTCAGCCAGGTCGCTTGACAGATATCCAGTTCGTTCCTGTGCGGCGTCCGGTTGTTCGGGGGCCGGCATTTGACGCATGATGTTATGTAGACGTCCTCTCTCCCGAGCCCGGCGGTTTCCAGTGAGCGCTCGAGAATCATCCCGGCAGGCCCGACGAACGGGCGGCCGAGTTTGTCTTCCTTCGCGCCCGGCGCCTCGCCGATGATGAAGACGCCGGCAGGAACCGGGCCTTCGCCCGGGACGGCGTGCGTCCGGCCTGCGTGCAGCGGGCACCTGACGCAGACGCGAATCCCTTCATCGAGATGCCTCATTCGCTCTTGTCGCTCTCGTTTGTTCATAATGAAGAATCTCCCTTTCAGCCGATGGCCGTGGGCGTATCTGGTCCCCGTTTAAGGTTTCGCGTGGGATCGACAGCCTCGTTTGTCGGTGATCATACCGCTGGACCGGATCATGCGAGAACCACGGACAAACAAGTATGTCCGTACCACCCATTACTACGCCTTTCACGCCAAACACATACGCAGGCATGGCTGCCGTCCGGCGTTTGTAGCACATTGCCGACGCCATTTCGAACAGGCTCTTCTGCAAACCGGCGCAGGAATTATCCTATGGGCCCGGACTATCGAGAGGCGCCCCACTATCGTACTATGTTGTAATTGAGAAGACAGGTCATTCAGGGAAAGTACCGTGAACAAGAGGTATGAGTTGTTGAGCGGGTATCTCATGCCGGTCCTGGGGCTTGGCACGTGGCGACTGGCCGGGTCTGCCTGCGGGCGAGTCGTGCGCGCGGCGCTTGAGCTGAACTACAGGCATCTCGACACGGCCGAACTGTACGGCAACGAGCGCGAGATCGGCAGGGCGATCGAGGAGATCGGGATCGAGGCGAAGATCGTCGATGCCGTGTATACGTAGGGCATTCAGGGATGCGCACGCCGAGCGTGCGTAAGCAGGAGCGCTCCGTGAAGAAGAGAACCATCAGCAATCAGGAAATAGCCGACACGCTCGAGCACGTGGCCGACCTGCTCGAGCTTGAGGGCGAGAATGTCTTTCGAGTGCGAAGCTACCGCGACGCTGCCCGGACGATCCGCAACTTGGACAGGCCCGTCACCGCGTTGCTGCAGGAGAACGGGGAACACCTGCTGAAGAATCTGCCGGGTATTGGCGAGAAACTGGCAGGTTCCATCCAGGAGATCGCGACCACCGGGCGGCTGGGTCTGGAGGAGAAGCTCGAAGGCGAGGTCTGGCCGGGCCAACTCTTTACTGAAGTGCCGGGCCTGGGGGAGGAGCTGGCCCGGCGGATCCACGAGCAGCTTGAAATCAGCACTCTCGAAGAGCTTGAAGTGGCAGCGCACGACGGGCGGCTGGAGCAGGTGGAGGGGATCGGGCCGGAGCGGGCCGAAGGCGTTCGCATCGCACTATCGGGCATGTTGAGCCGATCCTCGCGACGGAAGCTGCGGCAGGCGATTGCGCCCGAGGCCCCGGAAGAAGAGGAACGGCCATCGGTCGCTCTGCTCCTGGAGATTGATGAGCAGTACCGGACAAGGGCCGCGCAGGACCGGTTGAGGAAGATCGCGCCGAAGCGGTTCAACCCGCAAGGCGAGGCCTGGCTGCCCATCATGCGAACGCAGCGCCAGGGCTGGAGTTTCACCGCGCTGTTCTCCAACACGGCCCTGGCCCACCGCAGCGGCAAGACCGATGATTGGGTCGTAATGTACTATGAAAGGGGCGGCACGCAGCGGCAGTGCACCGTCGTGACATCCAAACGAGGAAAACTGGCCGATAAGCGTGTAGTCCGAGGTCGAGAGCAGGAGTGTCGGGAATACTACGGTCTATAGCGCCCGGCCTGTCATCCCGAGCGGAGCGAAGCGCGGTCGAGACATCTGGCTACGAATGTGGCGCGTCGCTCATTCCCACGAGGTCCGGTCACCCGGCCACGCGGATGTGCGACAAGATCGTGGCAAACGCCCCGGATGTCATTGCGAGCCAGCCCAAGGCTCGCGCGGCAATGCTAAACTCTGGCCGCTGCGAGATTGCCTCGTCGGCGTACGCCTCCTCGCCATGACATCCTCATATCCTGACTCGCCACTTTCTTGTCGTACACCCCGCCATAACCCGCCCGGATCTTGCTCTTTACAACGCGGTGTAAATCTATAAAATCAACTGTTTTCTGCCGGACTGCGCCGGTATCGGCAGTGGCTCGATGCTTGGGACACGGTGCGGAGTGATTGGGATTCGATATGACGAAGATTGTACTCTACGACACGACGTTGCGTGACGGCATGCAGGCGGAAGGCGTCAGCTTTTCCCTGGAGGACAAGCTCTCGATTGCCAAGTGGCTCGACGAGCTGGGGTTGCATTACATCGAGGGAGGATATGCGGCCTCCAATCCGAAAGAAAGGCAGTTCTTTCAGGAAGTGGCACAACTGGACCTGAGAAACTCGAAGATCGCGGCGTTTGGCAGCACGAGGCGGGCCGACTGCAGCGCGGCCGACGACATTTCTCTCAATTCGATCCTGGCCTGCAAGACGCCGGCGGCTACGGTCGTCGGCAAGGCCTGGGATCTTCATGTCCGGGAGGTGCTCGGCTGCTCGCTGGACGAGAACCTGATGATTTGCGCGGATTCGGTGCGCTATCTCAAGGACAAGGGGATCGAGACGATCTTCGACGCCGAGCACTTTTTCGATAGCTACAAGGAGAATCCGGAATACGCGCTGAAGGTGCTGGCGGCTGCCGCCGAGGCGGGGGCGGATGCGCTGGTGCTCTGTGATACGAACGGCGGCTCGCTGCCCGAGCACGTCTTTGAGGTCACCCGGCAGGTCTGCCGGGACTTCGGTTCGGTGCTGGTCGGAATCCACACCCACAACGATTCCGATTGTGCCACGGCCAACTCTCTGGCGGCGGTCCGTGCCGGGGCACGCCACGTGCAGGGCACCATGAACGGCCTGGGAGAGCGCTGCGGCAATGCAAATCTGTGTGCGGTCATTCCCGGGCTCACGTTCAAAATGGGCTTCGAGGTGCTGAATCCCGAGAAGTTGCGCATGCTGACGGAGACCTCGCGGTTTGTCTTCGAAGTGGGGAACCTCGCGCCGATCCTGAATCTGCCCTATGTCGGGGAAAGCGCGTTCGCGCACAAGGCCGGGCTGCACGTCGACGCGCTGCGAAAAAGCAAGCGCACGTATGAACATATCGACCCGGAACTGGTGGGCAACGAGCGGCGGTTCCTCATTTCGGAGCTGAGCGGCAAATCGAATATTCTGGCCGAACTTGAGAAGGCGAAGCTCACCCAGGACAAGAAACTGGCCGGAAAGATCCTCTCCCGCGTGCAGGAACTGGAGAACGAGGGCTACCAGTTCGAAGCCGCCAATGCGAGCTTCGATTTGCTGATCAAGAAGGTCATGGGTACATTCAAACCGTCCTTCGAGCTCATCAAGTATCGTGTCAACGTCGAGAAGCGAAGGAGCGGCGAGATTGTCACCGAGGCGACGGTCAAACTCAAGGTCGGCCATGATATCGAGCACGTCGTCGGCGAAGGCGACGGCCCCGTGAACGCGCTGGACGCCGCCTTGCGGAAGTCGTTGGAGACGTTCTACCCGGCGATTCGCGAGATGCACCTGATCGATTACAAGGTACGCGTCGTGAATGCGCGAGCGGGAACGGCCGCTCGGGTCCGCGTGGTGATCGAATGGCGCGACAAACATTCGCTGTGGGGGACCGTCGGCGTCTCGGAGAATATCATCGAGGCAAGCTGGGTCGCACTGGTTGACAGCGTCGAGTACAAGCTCCAGAAGAGGACGGCCTGATTGCCGCGTCGCCTTGCGAAACAGGTCTTGCGGGACTCATGGGACCGGCAGGACCCGTTCATGTTTACGAAAGTCCATGGCAGGAGGTGGCCTCCCTCCCGCCGGCAGCCGGACCGGGGCGCTACGCCGCGTGCACCGGCTCGCGCGCCTCGCTCTGCTGCCTTCGCTTGCGACGATTGACCGTTCTTCTGTCAAGATGGGCAACCTGCGATTCGTCGGCCGCCACGTGGAGGACTTCCGCAGCCGTGGGGGCGAATCCGTCGGCCCCAATCTCTTCCCACAGACCCTCGGCGCGGTTGAACAATCCGCCTGAGACTACGATTCGCATGTCCGGCCAGGCATTGACGCCTCGTATCCGGTCGATCAGTCGCCGAACGTCGGGCGCCTGCTTGGGCGCCGTCCCATAAATCAACAGTACATCCGGTGCGTATTCATTGATGAAGGCGAAGACGTCATCATTGGTCAGTCCCCCGCCCAGGAACCGAACCTGCCAGCCGTCACTCTCGAACAGGTCGGCGATGATTTGGGCGCCAAGTTCCTGCAATTCCTCGCGGGCACAGCACACCGCGGCCTTCTTGTGTTTGGCGGGCCGGCGGGGCAGCTTGTTCTGCAACTGGTCGACGATCGTGCGATTGATTCGCGTGGCGAGGTGCTCCTGCACGGACGTGATCTTGTCCAGCCGCGTGAGCCGCTCAATTTCCGCCATCACCGGCCAGATCATATGAAGGTAGATGGAGTTCGCCGGCACACCGGTCTGCATCGTTTCTTCGACTACCGAGCGGCAGGCCTTGCGGTCGCCCTGGAGCAGGGCTTCCAAATAACGAGCAAGAACATCTTCCTTAACCATCGGGTTCTCCTTCGTGGATGGATTAGTCGATTATGTTTCTGCTTGTTGGAAACACAGGAAACTTGGCCGTGAGGGGGTATGGCAACTTGGGTAAAGCGTCGGTCATGACCTTAGTATCGGAAATACAAGTGGAAAATCTTGAGGAAAAGTGGGAGACATAGGGAACATGGGGAACGGGCCTATAATGATGCAGTCATAAGACATGGTTGATGGTACTATTGGCGCAAAAGGGGTCGGCAAAGCCGCAAGAATCCCGATTTGTGCGTCGCGAGGAGGGGGGTACGGTCGGAATACGGCGCCGGTCCCTGCGGTTTCTTTGGCAGGGCGAGCATGGGTTCGGGGCCCCAACACGTGATTCCGCGTTGGGGGGGCCCTTCCCAAACGGGAGTTACGGCGTTTGGGGCCCCGTCCTCGCTCGCCTATTTCGGGGGGCAGGGCGGGTTGTCGTGCGAGGACGCACGACCAGGGTGGCGAGCGAGGACGCTCGCCCTACGCCGCGGCCCGAATCCGCCGTCGAATGCCGGCCGCACTCAGGAGGGGCGATTCGTGGAATTTTTCTTGAAGTGGACCGATGCCTTCTGGTATAAAAGACAGTGGCTGGGGCCCATACCGAGCCAACGACGTAAGGTCGCGGTGCCGCACGAGTGTGCCGGTGGCGGGGGCACAGGCACGCTTGGAGTGAAGGCCCGTCGCATGACTTGCAGCAGGGGCGCAGCCCTGCAACCGTTGCCCCGCAATCGAGTGTGGGACGTGTGGTCACTCGTGGGTTGACACGTGTTGGACGGAAGGAGGTGAGCAAAAAGGCCACCATGGCCGCACTGATGTCTCTCGTGATTCTCAGCATTTCCATCTGGCATCCATTTCGATGATGTCGTGCTACCGGGCTGATCCATAAGGGACATCCCTGGTGCGTGGCCGGGGCTGACCTTTCTGGGTCCAGTTCCGTTCTGAAGGAGGACTGACATGGGCAGAAGGGTAGTGTACTTGGTTCTTGTGATTTTCCTACTGGGTGCGTGTGGTGCTTCATGGGGTCAGAATAAGGCCAGCGCTCCTAATCCGGCGGACGGGGCGATGGACGTGAATCCGGGCATGCCCCTACTGAAGTGGACCGCAGGAAGCACGGCGGCCCTCCACAACGTCTATCTAGGCACGACCCCGGAGCTTGGGCCGGAACAACTTGTGGGACCAAGCTATCCCAACACTACGTTCTATTACACCGTCGGGTTCCAGCCGGGGACGACGTACCACTGGCGGATTGACGAAATCGACAGAGATGGCGTCACCATTCACACCGGTGACCTCTGGACCTTCACGACGCAAGCTTTGACCGCTTATCATCCTGAGCCCGCGGATGGGGCGACGATCGTCTCTCCTGCCGTAACACTCAAGTGGCTGCCGGGCCAGGGCGCCCTCCAGCATCACGTGTATTTCAGCGACGACCAGGACGCGGTCACCGAGGCCGCGGCGAGTGCAGACAAGGGTCTGCTGCCGAGGGACGAAGTGACGTTCACACCCGGGGACCTGGAAGGTGTGACAGTCTATTACTGGAGAGTAGATGAGGTCCTGTTCGGCGACACCATCCAAACAGGTCCGGTCTGGAGCTTTACCACGTGGATGACCATCGATGACTTCGAGAGCTACAACGATGAGGAGGGCAAAGGCACCCGCATCTATGAGACCTGGATCGACGGGCTCACGAACGGCACCGGTTCTACCGTGGGTTACTGGGATCCG
>CAYFUB010000355.1:0-2148 GCA_964346195.1 uncultured Pirellulales bacterium | reverse complement strand
GTCTACTTCACCGACCCGCGCTATGGCGGCCGGGAAGGCATGGAGCAGGACGGCGAGCACGTGTACTACCTGACGCCGGACCGCAAGAACGTGATCCGTGTCATCGACGATATGGTCCGCCCCAACGGCGTCATCGGCACGCCCAACGGCCGCAGGCTCTACGTTGCCGACCATGGCGCGGGCAAGACCTACGCCTACCGGATCAACGAGGACGGCACGCTGTCGAACAAGCAACTCTTCGCCGAGCAGGGCTCCGACGGCGTGACCATCGACAACCGGGGCAATATCTATCTGACGGGCAAGACCGTGGCCGTTTACAGTCGCAACGGCGAGAAGGTCACGGAGATCCAGGTCCCCGAAGGGCCGGCCAACGTCACGTTCGGCGGCCGGGACAACCAGACCCTCTTCATCACGGCCCGCACCTCGCTCTATGCCGTCGAGATGCAGGTCAAAGGGGCCAGGACGCCGGTCCAGAAGAGAGATACACAGGGCAAACGCCAGAAGCAGAAGTAGCTGTGTCATCGGGTCTTCTCGCCCCCATGTGCAGGAGCGGCCGGAGAAGATGCGAACCTTCGGTCCCGCGTAGGCCACGTAGTCTGTGGAATGTCAGAGAACACGGAACAGGACTGGGTAGAACGGGCCAGGCGTGGTGAGCCGACGGCTGTCGCTGAACTGTTTCGGCGGTACTGGCGTGCGGCCCGGGCCGCGGCTTACGGGGTGACCGGCGATCTATCGCTGGCCGAGGACGCGGCGTCCGAGGGTTTCTCGGCCGCCATGAACGGCTTGGCGAACCTCCGCGATCCGGGTCGGTTCGCCCCCTGGCTGCGAGTCATCGCCGTTCGTACGGCCAAGCGTTTGCTGACTGCGTCGTCCGTGAGGAACGGCCTCGAACCTCGGGAATTGCCCGACTCGGAGCCCTTCGCTCCCAGCGAACGGCTGGAGCAGCAGGAACTGGCGGCCCTCGTCCGCGAGGCCGTGGGCAGTCTACCACCAAGGCTTCGTGAAGCCATCTCCCTGTTCTATTTTGAGGACTACAGCGTGGAGGACGCCGCCCGATTCCTGGACATACCCTCCGGCACGGTCAAGCGCCGCCTCCACGACGGACGCAAACAGTTGCAGGCAGCGGCAGAACGCGTTCTTGAAGGGAGCAGACCCATGAACCGGGAGCGAGAGCGTATCCTGCAGCAACTCCGCGAGGCGGCAGACGAGGGATTGGATTCCGAGGCCTTCTACCAGGTCATACGCAAAGGGGTGAATTTTGGCCCCGTGCCGCGCGAGATGCTTGGGGACATCATGAGACGCCACTTCGAGGCGAAAATGCCGAAAGAAGGGCCGGTCATGACGCCCGAGAGGGAAGAGGCGGTTCGACGGTCGCTTCGCGAGTACCACGACCCGTCCGAGCGAGCGCGAGACCCCAACCATCCCGTCGGCGCGACAGCGAACGCGATTCGCGCGGCGCTCCCGGACCTCCAGTCCTGGCAGGTGGACGTGTCCAAGATCGATTTCAATGCAGTGGCCCGGCTACTGGTCGACGACCGGACCCACGTGATGTCGTATCTGCTCCCGCCGGACTTCACTCGCGAATCGCAAGGAGCCTACATCTCGGCCAAAAGGTCCCTTCTGATCGAGGACGAGGATGGGTCCGTCGTCACGATGGCCGAGTTGATCGCCAAGAAGACCACGCAGGAGGCCTTCAGGAGGCAGTTGAAGACAGGTGGTTGCATGAGCGACACTTTGGGGCTGCTGTGGAAGCGGTTGGGCCCGCTGGACTTGCAGGCGGTGGAAGAGCTGTTGCGGCGCCTGGCGGAACAGGTAGTCCCGAAGACGGCGGTGCGGTTCTGTCCCTACGAAGAGCCACGATACCGTGCGGCCCTCCACATGCAGCTCGGGGACAACCCCATCCTGGCGGCCATCGGAGGCGTCCTCAACCGCTGGTCGATCCTGCCGGACGGGGTCCAGGTCGCATCGGTCACAATCTACCTGGAGCCGTGGGCCTCGGCCCGCAGCGGGCAGGTCATTGAACTCGCCAGGGGCTCCCCGTTTCCGTCGTGGGGGCAAGAGGCCGCCGCCTCGGATGAACCGGGCGAATGATCGTCATTTGGCCTTCAACAGTCGCTTGCGCATTTCGGCGAGAAGGCCGAAGCACAG
>CAYFUB010000354.1:0-34017 GCA_964346195.1 uncultured Pirellulales bacterium | reverse complement strand
CCCCACAGACTTCAGTTACCTTTCGTGGTCATAGGATTCGTGGTTACGAAGTGGAGTTCTGCAAAATGGACATCAGGCCTATATTCTTGGGTTCCCAAACGCAACAAATCGCGTTTGGGGGCCCTTCAAGGAAATCGATTTCATGATTTCCTTAAAGAATTTACTTAATTCGATATGTGTCAGGCATTTACGATTTAGGAAGGGAGAATCAAGACAACAGATTCTTCCTTCCCAAAGTAGGCCTGACGTCCATCTTGCAGAAGTCCCGTCACGGAGGCAGAGCCGAGAATGAACATGCATAAGACATCCATCAAGATACTGACAGGCGTAGCGGTCGCTGTGGTCGCACTCGGCGTGACGTACGCCATCATGTTGGCCAGCGCGACGGCCCGACTGCGCCGGGCTTACGCAGACCTCGAAAAGGACGGCCGGCCCATGGATGCCGCGGAGATCATCCCTCCCGACGTCCCTGACGCACAGAATGGCGCCCTGCTCTACGCCAGCGCGGCCCTCCTGCTCAAGGCCCAGCCGAGCCCGGAAGCGGGTCAGCCGGACGCCCGGCGACAAGACCTCCTGGGCTACCTGGGCACCCGGGCCAGCGAATTCGCGGCCGGAACCCTGGACCCGAACAAGCAGGCAGAGTTCCGGCAGCTCATGGAGCAGGAGGTCGTCACCAGCGCTATGTCGGCCATCCGGCAAGGGGCCCAACGTCCGGCGTGCCGATTCGACTGTGACTATGACAACGGCGTCGGCATGAATCCCTATTTGTCGGACCTCAGGACGCTCGCCCGGGTCGTCGGGGCCAAGGCTTGCCTGGAAGCCGAGGCCGGACGCCCGGAGGCCGCCTGGGACCTGGCGCAAACGCTGGCGACAATGGCGGATGGAAGGCGAAGCGAGCCTATCATCATCAGTCAACTGGTGCGCATGGCCCTTGTCGGTCTGTCCTGCACGACGATTCAGAGACTTGCCGGTACTACCCCACCGAACAGCCAACAGTACGAGAGTCTCATGGGCACACTGGATACGCTCGACGACATACAGCCACTCGTGCGGGCGGTCGATGGGGAAAGGATTCTCATGGGCGAGTGGCTTTTCACGTTACCGAAAGGCGAGTTGTACAAGCAACTGCGCCAGACGCTCTCTGAAAGCTACTGGCCGGAGATCGTCCACCGGTTGCGATTTCACCGGCTCACGTTCAAGCCGCTTTTTCTGAGCGATCATGCCGCCTATCTGCAACTGATGAGAAAACACGCGCAGTTATTCGAACAGCCGTTCTCCGCGGACCTGCGCGACAATCTGGAGAAGGAAGAGCTTGCCGTCCCCAAGCGTTACCTGTTGACCCACTCTCTCACCCCGGCGATCTGCAGAATCAAAGACATACACTGTCGTATGGTCGCCGACGTGCGCGTCGCCCGCACGGGCCTGGCCCTGCTGCAATACCGCCAAACCCACGGCAGCTTTCCCCAGACGCTCGATGCCCTGCGCCTGGCGGACGTTACCGATCCTTTCACCGGCAAGCCCCTGTTTTATCGCCGCGACGACAAGGGATTCATCCTTTACAGTGTCGGCGGGGACCTGAAGGACAACGACGGTAGTCCGAAACAGCCCAAACAACAGGCAGATTATGACATCGTCTGGCGCTTCCCCGGCCCGGAGCCGTGACAGGGCGCCCCGTGACACGGATTAAAAAAGACTCTCGCACGAGAGGACCTTGTCATCCTGAGCCGAAGGCGAAGGATCTGGCCTGCAAAGAGAGGTTTCCTGCCTGCGCAGCCCAGATCCTTCGCTGCGCTGCGCTCCGTTCAGGGTGACATACTACGCGCGGAATAATCATAGTCCTCGAATCTTGCCACCGTTCGATCTCGACGACGCGAGCTACAGCTTTGCCACGGCGGCCTCAATCTCGTCGAAGCGTTCTTCGGCGAGCCAGCGGCCGTAGTCGCGCAGGACCGTGGCGATGTTGCGCCAGGCGGTCCAGACCGCGTTCCTGCCTCTCGGCGCCGAAAGCTGCTTTGCCACGAGAGTGGCCTCAGCATCAATGAAGCGGTCCAGCGTCTCATGATTCCACGTGGGCATTTTCTGGGCGAGTGTCGCTAAGCGCGAGACGATGGTCTCGGTGATGACGCGCCCATCTTGGGCTGAGGACTCCTTCGGGTCTCGTCCGCCGACGCCCCGGTACGGCGGCTCGCCCAGGCGCGAGAGGTCCACCGTGTCCGGGAACAGGTGCATCATTAGTGAGGTCTCGCCCCAGGCGGCATGGTCGCCAGTGTAGCCCACGTCCATGGCCAGGATGTACTCGGGCGTGCCCAGGACGGGGATGCCCAGAGCCCGGCTCATGCGAACCGCCGTCTCGCGGACGACGATCTGCTGAGCCGCCCCGTAGTGGCCGGTGAGGATGATGATCGCGCGATACTTGTCGCGGGCCATCTCCCGGCAGAGCTGTTCGAGCCACGGCCGCAGGACCTGGGAAAAGACGCTGTTCTCCGGGTCCATGATAAACGTATGCGGCTCGCTCAAGCCTCCGACACCGCCGAACAAGGCTGGTGAGACCACCGCGCCCCCCTTCCGTGCCGCCCGGATGCACAGTGCGTGGGCCTTGACCGCATCCACCCCTACGACGTTGTGCACGCCATGCCATTCGAGGGTGCCGAGCGGCTGGAAGATCGTCGGGCACGCGGCCTGGGCCTCTTCGATCTCTCTGGGACGCAGGAATTCGAGCCGTACTTCCCGTTGTGGTCCTGCGTCCGCGTCCTGCGTTTCTCCCGGTCCGGAACGGGAGCCGAGCATCGCGCCGGCGGCCGCCACCCCCAGGAACCTTCTTCGTCCAAGTCTCCGGGCCATATCAATCCCCTTTCTCTTTTGCACCACATGAGCCAGGCCGGATCATACCATATCTTCCACCCTCTTGCGAGAACCCGGTTCGGGCGTCTCTTGCCCGCACAGTCACGGGTGTAACTTCTCCCGTCCGGCGCGCGTAAAAAGGGGTAAGAGGCCGCACTGCCATGCAGGAAATGCGCCGGCGCCGTTTTTCCGCTTATCCGGGGCACTGCCTATGCGGTAAAATAAAGAAAGGAGCAGAAGATGAACAGGAAACTGGTGACAAGTATCCTTGCCGGGGCTGTCTGCTTGGCCGCGATCCCGGTTGTGGGCGGGCCGTTGCAGAAGAACGAGGTCGGCCCCGGTGCCAACTGGGTGGTCCATGCCGACCTGGAGATGTTCCGTAATACCACCCTGGGAAAGCTGTTCATGGCCGAGTTGCAGACCCAGGGCCTTGATGAGAAGCTCCAGAGCTTCGAGACGATATTCTCCTTTCATCCGCTCCGGGACGTGCGCGACGTAACGCTGTACGGCCAAGGGCAGGACCGCAGCAACGCCGTCGTCATCGTCGACGGCCGGTTCGACCCGGAGAAGCTCGTGGCTGTGGTGCGCTGGAATCCCCAGTACCGGGAGATTGCACATCAGGGCGCCACACTTCACCAGTGGCTCAGTGAGGAGAAGAAAGCGGACAAAACCATCACTCAGATGATGTACGGCTATATCCACGACGGACGTCAGGTCGTCATCAGCTCGGGGCTCGATGCCTTGAAGCAGGCGGTGGACACTTTGAAAGGCCGTGCGGGAGGCGCCCCCGTCGGGGGAAATGATGATTCGCCCCTGCTGAACCAGATCCCCCAGACACGCGGCAACACGTTCTTCCAGGCGGTTGCCACCAATGTCGGGCAAATCGTGGGCGAGAATCCCAAGGCTGCCGTGTTGAGACAGACGGACTCACTCACCCTGACCGCCAGCGAGGCCCCTGACAAGCTCTCTATCGAACTGCGCTTGGCCAGCAAATCGGGCGAAGTAGCGGCGAATATGCTCGAAGTATTCCAGGGCATTCAAGCCATGGCCTCACTGGTTGCGGAGGGCCAACCCAAGTTGAGCGAGCTGGCCAAGAACTTGAACATAAGCATGTCCGAGCCGGACAGGACCGTGAAGGTACGCTTCGAGGCGCCGGTGCAAGTAGTCTTTGGGTTCCTGAAAGAGCGATGGGAGCAGAAAAAGCAACAGCTAAAGCCAGCGCCATGACATTCGGCTCAGCCGCCGCAGGCGTGCTGCTTCGTGACGTGAGTTCCGAGGAACTGGCCCGACGGGCGAAACAGGGCTGCCGGGCCTCCTTCACCGAGCTCGTGCATCGCTACGCGCCCAGGCTCCGGATGTTCCTGTGCCGCAGGGGCCGCGACTGCCATGAGGCCGAGGACCTCGTTCAGGACACCCTCATCAAAGCGTATCAGAACATTGGGCAATACGACAGCGCGTGGCGGTTCTCGACCTGGCTGTTCACGATTGCGACGCGGCTGGCCGTCAGCCATCAGCGCCGGAGACGGCCCGCGTACGAGGCCATGCAGATCCGGGTCCATACGCGCGGCGCCGATGAGCTGACCGAAGAGCGGGAGCAGCAGCGAAATCTCTGGGCCATGGCGGCCGAACTGCCGGGCGGGCAGAACCAGGCCCTGTGGCTCAAGTACGGCGAGGATATGTCCATCAAGGAGATCGCCCGAACTATGGGCAAATCACAGGTCTGCATCAAGGTCCTGCTCTATCGGGCGAGAGCGAACCTGGCACGGCGTTTGCTGGAGGTACACCCGTGATGCGTATTGCCTCCAGGAATAGAGTATGTATTGTCGGGTGCCATGCTTACGCTTGCGTAAACATGCCCTGGGCTTCGGAGGAAGCATGTCCACGCAAGCGTGGACATGGTGCCCCGCTCGATAAGACGGGAGACAGATCATGCGTTGTTGGTTTTTCAGACTGATGATTTCCGGCGCGGCCGATTCCGACGAGCAGGTCGGTCCGCTGACACGTCGCCATTTGGCCCGTTGCGCGAGCTGCCGGCAGTTCTATCAAAGCTGCCGTGTGCTCGACGCGGGTCTGCGATCCGAGGCCGCCGCGCTGGGTCGAACCGCCGGGCCACTCACCAGACAGATTCCCGGCGGTGTGAC
Organism: uncultured Pirellulales bacterium; assembly: GCA_964346195.1. Classification (GTDB taxonomy): domain Bacteria; phylum Planctomycetota; class Phycisphaerae; order Sedimentisphaerales; family Anaerobacaceae; genus PLanc-01. The sequence goes on along the minus strand of CAYFUB010000354.1, from coordinate 29,035 downwards.
GAATATGCAGCCCCAAGACCGGAGACTGACGGCACGCGCCGTGCTTGTTGCGGCAGCGTGTCTGGTCATTGCCGCTCTGGCTGACGTCCTCGTGACGCGGCGTCGAGAGCCGCCGGAGCCGCCGAGCCCGCCTCCCCCCGCGACCTGGGCCGGTACATATCCCGCCATCGCGTGGCCCGGTGTCATCGAGAGCCCTCTGGAGACGGAGGTCAGAAAGATCACCAGCAACACCGAATCCGGCATTCGGTTCCTGGTCGCATGCCTCCATGTGAACCCTCTGAGCAGCGGTGCGGTCCCGCCGTCCGAGCCGTCAGGACCCGCGCCCACACCTTAGCTCCGGCGGCCCCCCGTCGGCTCTGTCACCGCACCTGACAGCCGGAACGACCGGGCCGTTGCTGCGGATCTAACGGCCAACGGTGTCAAGGCATCGCACCCGTTGTGCCCGAGCAAGCGGGGAAACCCGTCTGGTGGCACCGGCAAAACCCGTTTGTCGGTCTCTTGCCGGCGGAGTCGAGACGTGACTTGTTACCAAGACCCGTCGGCGTGCCTATTATGAGTGGAGCCACCGAGCAGGACCATTCGGCCTGCGACTCCCAGGTTTACGATGGAGGTTGAAAAGATGGCACGCACAAAGGCCGTTCGCAAAGGGCGTAATCCAACAGAACACAACCGCATCGCTGGGGTCTCGGGAACCGGGCTCAAAGCCCGGATAGGCCCGGGCGCTATCCTGCTCGTCTGGGTGGCGGCATGTATGGGGGCCTCCGGCCCGGGAATCGGCCTCAAAGTAGGCGCACAAACACTCGAAGATCCTATCGACCTTGGCAAAACGACACGTGCGCGGTTCGACCTGGAAGTCTCCAGTCCGTTGCTGTGCGACGAACACGTCGATTTTGCCTTCAGCTTCGGAGGCCTGTGGCTGGGCTCGTTCTCCGACTACTATGTCGATGTCGTGGACGATGTCATTATCGAGGAATACTACGACGATCGACTCAGCCTGCTGGACCTCCGGCTGGCGGCCCGGCTGTACCCGCTCGGTGACCATAGCCGCATCCGGCCCCATATCGGAGCCGGCATCGGCTACTTCTGGTTCCTGGATGATTGGAAATACGAGTACGCGGAGACCTTCGAGGACCCTGTGTTTCCGGGCATGTTCTACACCATCGTCGAGGAGTATGAGGGCACCGATACGCTAGCGCACGGGTTCTTTCCCTTTGTCACCGCCGGCGTCACCGTGCCGGTCGGCTCGAATGCGGAGTTGATGTTCGAATTCCAGTACGACTTCAACAAGGAAGACTCCGGCTTCGACCTCGGCGGCCCCATCTACATGTTCGGCGCCCGCTTTCGCTTTTAGCACCTTCAACCGAATGGGCGTACGCCTCTAGGTTGGCGCGGTTGCCTGGAATGGCGGACATTTGTCACCCCTGCGCGGAGCCCGCCTGAGCAAAGTCGGATGGGCGGGGGTCCAGCCGACGCGCCAGATATGAACGTACCTATGTCGAGGGCTTGATTCCCCTGCGTACGGTGTCTGGATTCCTGCCTGCGCAGGAATGACAGAGTCGTGGTGGGCGAGCCTGCTTTTGCTTTCAGGCCGGTTGCCCCTATTTGCTCTGGGCCGGCGGTTTTTGACGTTTGAAGGTCAGCCCGTCACGAGGCGTTGAGGCCCGCTCACTGCTGGGGTCGACGGGGTATTCCTTCGTCTTGAGCGTGTCGTTGTCACCCTTGATGTAGACGAGCTGCATCTTCTGCGTCGTGCCATTGGCCCTGGTCACGGCCACCTTGTGAACGGCACCTTCGTAGTCCTCCTCCCAGGTGCCGTTCCAGGTGCCGCCCATATTGTCGGCGCCGATCTGCAGGATCTCCTGGCGCGCGGGCACGTACATGACAATGCCCTGGTATTGGAAGTCGCCGATCTTCACATCCACCTGCGCGCCGTGCCCGTCGAGGATGGGTTTGTGCTCGAGTTCGTACGTCTGGTCGTCCTTGGTCGCAACCCATTTGCCGATCAGCCATTCGTAGCCGCCCTCGGAAATGAGGTCGCCCAACATCTGATAGTCTCTGGAGCGCCCGGTCGATTCCGCGGACGCGCTGATGCTCGCGGCCCCGGTCGGCTGGCGTTTGTAGGTCAACTTCGCCGACGGCTCGGAGTTGCGAGACCCGCCGGCATCCAGACCGTAGAAGGCGGCTGCCATACCATCGGCATTCACCCTCTCCTGCACGATCTCGCCCTTATGCACGTCGCCGTCCGCACCCGTATGCTCGATTCTGTGGACCAGGCCGTCGTATCCTTCGAACCAGGTCCCTTTCCACGTCCCGCCCATATTGTCGATGCCGATGTCAGATATTTCGCCACTCGCCGGCGACAACGTAATCATGCCGTGGTACTTGAAACCGCCCATCGCAACACTGGTGAGCACAATGTGCTTGTCGAGTCCCCAATCGTAGGTGAACTCGATTTTCTGGCCTTCGTCGGTCGTGGCGACCCATCTGCCGATCACCCATTCATAGCCGCCCTCCGCCACCAGGTCGCCGAGTTTCTCCTGTGCCGGGACGGGCACGGCACCAATGGCAGACAGGGCCGCGATGGTCAGAAGTACGCTTCTCCAATTCATGGTGTCCTCCTTTCTCCTGTGTTGCTCTGCAACAGCAGATCTTCCGTTATTGAAGAACTCGCCGTCAGAAACGGCCAACTGCCAACAGTATAACAATGGGATATGCCGTTTGTCTCTGAGACTTTATGATATTTTCATGGCTGATCCTGCTCTCGGTGACGCACGCAGGAGGTCAGACTTTTCCTGCGTACGTGCTGTCAGGGAAACGATTTCATCTGCTCCTCCTGTCATGCTATCGGCCGAAAGCGACAAATTCATTCGTAATCGGTATAAGAACACGGATGTCTCGCCGCCTCGGTACCGGCTGAAGGGGTTCGCGTTTCCCCAGTACGAGATTCCGGGCGGGCCGCTTGTGGTCGGCCGGACCACGGGCGCCGCCATAACCGGCACCGGCACGCTGTACGTCGATGATATCCGGTTGTATGATTCCCGGTTCGTCCCGGGCGCTATCACGGTCGGCCCCGTCGGGGCGGTCACCATCTGGGCGGTTGTCGCGCCACAGGCAGCCGGAAACCGGGTGCCTCTCACCCGAATAGAAGCACTGCCAGTCCAGGCCCTCGGTCCATATCTGACCGCGCTTTTTTTCTGCGCTTCTCCACTACCGACGCCGTCCCACGCGCCACACTCGTGGGGAGCAACATCGTCGGAGCAGCTCCATGCCCGCTTATTCTGAGAACTCGAACATTCTTATCGGTCGATTTGCGCTCCGGCGGCATGTTTGATATGCTTTGCATAGAGGCGTGCTCACTCCAGGACCGGCAGGTCGTCGTCAGGAACGACCTGTTGGTGGTAACTGAAACGGTTTGGGATTCGTTCTCGTGCCTGACCTGACAGAACGGGTATCCACAGACAAGGTCACGTGAGAGGAACCATGGAACGAAAACAACTTTGGCGTGTGCGTGTCGAGTGCCTGGTCATGCTATTCCTGCTGGGTATATGGCTCATTTCCAAGCTGGATGAAGCGGCGGCCTATATGGGGTCGTCGCGGGGGCCGCTGGCGGCTTGCGAAAAGGCTGTCCAGTCGGACCCGGACAACCCGAAGGCGCATTTCGACTTGGCCCGTGCCTACCACAAGGCAAACGACCTGCAGGCGGCGATTCAAAGCTATGAACAAGCCCTCCGACTGGACGCGGGGTACTTCGAAGCCTACGTGTGTCTGGCGAGTTGTTACCGGCAATCCAATCTGCCTGAAGAATCCCGCAAGACATGGCAGCGCGCCTTTGAGAGAGAACCTGAGAGGGCCTGGCGATACCTGTACCTCGCTCGCGCTGATTACGGCCTGGGTGAGGATGAGCGGGCCCTGGCCGACTGGAAGCAGGCCACGGTGCTTCGCCCGGATGTCGCATGGCCGTACCTGTTTCTGGGCAGAGCCTATGAGAAACAGCAATGCCCTGACAAGGCACAGACATGGTATGAGAAGGCGCGACAAGTGGACCCAAACGTCGCTGACTGGTTTTTCCGACGGGCCAACGAGCTGTGCGGGCAAGAGAGGTGGCAGGATGCCATCGAGTTCTATTCGCTCGGCTTGAAAGCGGAACCACACGCCTCCAGCGGACACCTTGCGCTCGGCAAGATCTATCTCCGGGTAGACAACAGAGTCTTGGCTTTGGAGGAGTATCGCGCCCTGAAGAGCGCGGATGAAGAACCGGCCCGGGAGTTGTTGCGATGTATTCACGAGCAATACCCGGATTGTCTCGACGTGTACCTGCACCTGGGTCGCATCCATTCGGACCAGCAAGACTACGAAGAAGCGGTATCGGCGCTCACCGAGGCAATCAGAATCAGCCCCGATCGTGCCGACACCTATGTCCGCCTGGGCGAGGCCCTGTGCCATCTCGGCTCTTACGAAGAAGCTGTGAAGTCTTACCATAAAGCGATCAGGATGGAACCGAAAGCGGTGCAGACGCACCTGTTGCTGGCAAAAGCACACATGGCATCGGGTGCCAATGGACTGGCAATAGGATCCCTCAAACGCGCCCTGGAACTCGATCGGGATGAACCCCAGGTCCATTATGAGCTGGGCCGCTTTTATCTCCGCGTGGAGAATGAGGCGTTGGCCGTGGAAGAATACCGGGAGCTGAGAAGACTGGACCCAAAACTGGCGGATGAGCTTCACCTGGAGATACGCAATTTTGCCGAACGCCCCGCCAAAGCGGAGATTGCCGAAGAGCAGTTGGAGAGCCTCGGACGGCTAAAGACCATCGGTTTCGACGCAAACGGCGGCAGCGTCGCCTATTTTGAGAGACTAAGCACGCCTGTCCGCACCGGACAAACCATATACGGTTTTGAGGCACGGGTGCTGAGCAACGAGGTCAGATTCACGAAAGACGGCATGGAGTGGGTCCGGAAACTGTCTCAGTAGGCAGCGCCATCAGCCCTTTTAGGGTGGAGACCGATGGTATGGGACAGTGCTCAGGGGCCGTCGGCAAGCTGAGGCTTGCCGCTGCCACCCGTCGTAAATCGCACGTGCCAAATGACTTAGGAGGCATGTGGAAAGGACTGGTGACGCGGCCTGCGCTTCGGGGTCCGACGCAGAATCACTTTGGGTCACGAGCCGCTCGTCGGGGCCACAAATACTGTCCTTCACTCCACGTCACCCGTGCCCCATAGAGGGCCGGACATCATACTGCTGGACGCACCACCATTCCGTCGTGTCCCCGGAACTGCACGTTCTCGAACATACCGACGCTCTTCCGCGAGAATTCAGGGTTGACAGGCGAGCGAATGTGGATATCATCCCTCTGGACAGCGTGGATAAACGAGCGATCAGACCGGCGGGATTCCGGTTGTGCCGTCTGAGGACTTACGGACTCCGCGGCGCGGGATGATGGCGGTGTGGCGATGGGAGCTTCGTTCGTAACCTATATTGACGAGTCGGGGGACGAGGGCTTCAAGTTCCGCCGCCGCACCGAGGAGCAGGCGAGCAGCGACTGGTTCGTGCTGGCCGCGTTCATCACGGTCAAAAGATCCGACCTGCAGGTGGTCAGGGTAATCGACACAGTGCGGCGGGAATTCAGGTTACGGGCCCAGGACCATGTTCACTGGAAGAAGCTCAAGCATCTCGAGAAGCTCCGATTCGCCCAGGTCGTGGTCCCGCTGCAGACGAAGGTCACGGCCGTGTGCGTGCACAAACCCTCCCTGCTCGCGCCGCAGAAGTTCCAGGATGGGTATCGCCTCTATTTCTACGCCGTCAGGTGTTTGCTCGAACGGGTGTCCTGGCTGACTCGCGATATGCACGACCCTGCCCGGCGCGATGGCGACGGCACGACGGAACTGGTATTCTCCAACCGGCAGGGCATGCCTTACGAGCAGATGCGCGACTACCTGCGTCTGCTGGCGCAACAACAACGGGCCGGACACGATATTCGAATCGAGTTCGACCGAATCCCTGTCGCGCGATTCCGGACCCAGGCGCCGGGGACCTCCATGGGGCTCCAGCTCGCGGATGCCGCCGCCGGGGCGTTCTTCAACGCGCTGGAGCGCGACCGGTTCGGCAACACCGAGCCGCGTTACCTCCAGACGCTGTCTCCCCTGCTGTATCGGCACGAGGACAACGTGCACGGGTACGGCCTGAAAATCATGCCGACCCAGGCACTCCCGGGCCTGAAACAGGAAACCAGCCTGGGCTGGCTGCCACAGTTCAGATGAAACAGGCAGGCCCCAGGTCGTAGGAACCCACGCCTCGCGCGCTGCTGTCCACGGGACAACCTACGATGACCCCTGCGCATGCCTGCCGGACCAAAGATACCGAAGTTGATCGGGACGGACAACACAAATGTGATCCACCACTGATGGCGACTGATGCACGTGCATCAGTCCCCTTTCAGCGGTGCGATCCACAAATAGATGTAATGCTCCTGCCCGTCTTCCCTGGAGATCATGGTCACGACCTCATCAGGCTTGATGTCGCCGACAGGGAAACTATGGGACACGATTCTGGAGCCCGGCCTGAGTGCCCCCAGTTGCGGAATGAGACGGCGGTTGACGGTCGGGTTCAGGTAGAAGGCAACCACGCCGGCCGGCGCGAGATCGACCGTAAAGATGTCTCTTTGCTCGATCGTGACGAGGTGTTCGACGTTGTTTCTTTTGGCGTTGTCGCACGATTCCCGCACACGACGGGGGTCGATGTCATATCCCACGGCCCGGCAGCCGTACATTTTCGCCGCCGTCACCACAATCCGGCCATCCCCGCAGCCGAGGTCATAGACAAGATCGCCCTTCTTCACCTCGGCCATGCTCAGCATTCTCTCAACGACGTCCTGGGGCGTGGGAATGTAGATGACGTCCACGGGTCGCGAACCGCCATCCCCGGCCCCGTCCTGTGGGACCGGCGGCAGGAACAGCGACCCTTTGCCGCTCACAGGCACCTGGACCGGCCCCCCCTTGTTCCGCATCAGCAGCAACCGCGATTCAATCGTGAACGGCACGGTCGAGCCGGGCTGGGCATCCAGGGCCCGCAGAAAACGCTCGTAGACAATCTGTTGCGTGAAGGAGACAGTCCGCGTGGCATTCGGCGGGATCGCCACCCCCGCAACAGGCGCGCCGGACGATAATATGTTGGCCCCGCTGGTCAATCCATACCGCAGGCCGTTCAACTGCAACTGGGTCCTGAAGGGATTGCCAACCTCGACCTCGAACAACAAGGTGGCATAATCGAGCCGGGCCTCCCGCACCTGCACGCTTATCAGCCGGGCTGTCGGCTTGACCGGCGCATAAGCTTCCCGCGGAGACTGGCAACCTGTGACAGTCATGACGACGAGCAACGAAACGATCACCGTATGTCTGAGTGCGGCACTCATATCAGGCCACTTCCGATTGGATTTTTCGTAGTGTGGCATGAGCACCGGGTGGCAGCGTCAAGACCGGAGGTCTTGGCGATGGTTCCGCCGCAAGCAACTAGGCCATCGCCAAGCTGCGCTTGACGCTGCCACCCGGAAATACGAAATTCTCAAGCGTCATCGGTATCAGACGCCAGACATCAAGCAGCCGGGCCGAATAGTAGGACATCAGGGGCATCGCTGCAAGAAAATTCCATGAAAGGCTGTGTGAGAGGGTGCGGTCGGTTTTCGGTGGCAGAGACCGCACGGATCAGGGAAGGCCGTCGGAAAGGCGTGTTTTGCCATATCGAGAAGAGCGAAGCGTGGTCGAGGGACCCCCAAACGCGAAATAGTGCATTTGGGGACCCCGAGATATTTGGCCACGAATTGGGCGTGTCGCCCTTCGCGGCCAGATTGCCCTTCGGGGCTCTCCGCTGCACTACGTGTCTGGGACCCCGAACGCAAAGTAACGCGTTTGGGAACGGTCCCCAAAACGCGCTATTTCGCGTTTTGGGAGCCCAGCCCTCTCCACTGGGGCCTTCGGCCTCCCGTCGAAATGACAGCGGCCGAGAGCAGACCAGAATCCGCCACCGTATTTCGACCGCACCCGTGTGAGAAGCTCTGGTCCTGCGCGGTCCCGGGAGTCGCCGGCCCACAGCGCCGCTGCGCGGCGGGGGATGGCACGCTCAAACTCGTTTGAGCGTGCCTTGCGATGTGAAAGAGGTCTGTCCTGGCAAACATGGACAAAGAAGTTCGTCGACGCCACCCGGAGAATGGGCTCCTCACACACCCTCTGAGCCTGATATCCGCTGCCGGAAGGCTTCGGCGTCGTACTTAGCGTGGAAAGGCCGGAGAAACGTGATCTTGGTGCTCTTTGGCGCTAACAGGTCAGGTGAAATGCGCCGACAACTTTCGTGTCGCGCTCCATCTCCTGATTGAATATCTGCCAGGCGCGGTCGGTATGTTCGTCGACGCAGTCGATTCCTTTCTGCCGCAGTACTTCACGGGTCGAAGGGTCCAACTGCAACCGGCCGATCGTCCCGGTCCCTACGACCAGAAGCTCGGGAGAGTAATCGATAACGGTTTCCAGGTCGTTGATGGAGAGCGAATGGGCGTCCCGCCGCCGCCAGTACGGCTCGACTTTGTCGGGGAATACGATCAGGTCCTGGTCGAAATCGTCGCCTGAAACCCGGATACGGCCGTAAGAGTAGGCATCGATATGATTGCGTTTGCCCCCGCCGGCGGAGTGGACTTCGGCCGGCATCTTCACATGCTGAGCGAACCACGCTCGCGCAACGTCGGCGACGACGTCCAGCTTGCCCGGCTCCTCGAACAGGTGCGACGCCCCCGGAATCACGACCAGATCGTGCTCGGTCGTGAGCTTGCGCGCCGCCTGCCGGTTCATTTCGAGGACCTCCAGGTCCCTGCCGCCGACGATGAGCAAGACAGGCGGTTTGACTTCGGGCAGGACATTGAGGGCCAGGTCGGGCCGTCCGCCGCGGCTGACGATGGCCCGCACCGACTCGGGCCTTTGAACGCTCGCCACCAGTGCGGCGGCGGCCCCGGTGCTCGCTCCGAAATATCCGATGTCGAAACTGCTTGTCTGCTCGTTGGACAACACCCACTCCGTGGCCGACTCCAACCGGCCGGCCAGAAAGGGAATATCGAAACGCAGCCGGCCCGTGTACATGTCGATCCGCTCTTCGTCCTCCGTGAGCAGGTCCAGCAGCAAGGTCGCCAGGCCGGCCTCCTGAAGTTTCTGCGCCACGTGCTGATTGCGCGGGCTGTGCCGGCTGCTGCCGGCGCCATGCGCGAACAAGACGATCGAACGGGCCTTCTCCGGTATCGCCAGGATGGCCCGCAGCGTCACCTCGCGCGTCTTGATCACCAGATCCTCCTGCTGCGATTGTTGCTCAATCATCTCAGGTTCCCTGCCTTTCATTCACATGTCCGTAGCTTCTCGGCATCCGCGTCCCCCTCGGTCGGGTTCGCAGCCGGCGCTTCATTCGGAGACACTATGGTCCCGCTTTTGGCTATGTGCCTGGAGTATCTCTATCACCTCCTCGTCGCTCACCTGCCCGAAGTCCACGAAGAACTGGCCAATGGCATAGAAGTACGCAGGCATATAGGGACAAACAACCTCATCCGCCTCGCGTTCGAGCCTTTCTATCGCATCCCGTGCCCCGACGGGCACCGCGACAACGATCTGCTCCGGGCCCTCGTGGCGGGCTGCCCAGACCGAGGCCTGCATCGTGGCCCCGGTGGCAATCCCGTCATCGACAACGATGACCGTCCGCCCCTCCAGCGGGACTTTCGGGAGCACGTGGCGGTACCGCTCTCGGCGCGCGCGAATTTCCGCAAGCTGTCGTTCCTTTTCCCGCGCGACGTAGTCCTCGTCAGCTCCCACCCTGCCGGCGATCTGTGCCTGGAGGTGGACCCCGCCGTTCTCCGAGATCGCTCCAATCGCCAGTTCGGGATTGCCCGGCGCACCGAGCTTTCGCGTCAGCACGATATCGAGGTCCGCGTCCAATTCCCGCGCGACCGTATCGGCGATGACCACGCCGCCGCGCGGGATGCCCAGAATCACGGGATGGTGCGTCCGGTAGGCGGAGAGACTCTCGCTGAGCCGTTGAGCGGCCTGGCGGCGATCGGCATATGGCTTTCCCGTCGGCGAGACCATAAAGATGGCTCCCCATTTTCACGCGGCCGCGCGGCCCGGATATCCAGCGGTGTGCTCGAGACACATCATTCCAGGATCACCTCACTCCCGACTACCATGATGCCGCCCGCAATGTTCTCCACCGTTTCCCGCACCCTTCGATACGCCGACAGCGCCGGCGCCGTGCCGGTCACGGTAACCGCCCGTCTTGTACATCGACATCGAGCCGGTCGGCGTCAATCTGGGTATTGCGCTGCAGAGCAGCCCGCACCTGCCGCTCGATCTCGTCATCATCCACGCGCTCCTCGGACGGCGTCACCGTCATGTGGTTGTCCACCGCGACGATCCCGCCGATCTGGAAGACGAGGCACTCCGCTCTCGACCTCTTTCAGTAAGCATCGACCCGCGCACCCCGGGACAACTGGTTGATAACATCTTTCCTGATATCCTCGTCTGTCCATGCACCCACGGCCATGCAGTGGTTCTTCTCAGAAGAGCCATCGAGATTACGTGCTCCCATGCTACGTGCTCCGGCAATTCGCCAAATGAGCAAGCTCCCTAATTACCGGTCACTTTTTGCTCATGGTCAAACCCGCCGGGGAGCCTGACTGCGTACGTATGGGTTCAAGCGACGCGGCGTCCACGGTACGCTCGGCCGCATTCTCACGCGGGGCGAAGTGACGCATTCCGCCCGCAGATGGGGAGTCTGTATTGCACACGATGTTCGGAGGCCTCAGGCGGATTTGTGGTCGAGGAAGCCTTCGAGCTTTCGCGCTCGCACGGGATGCTGGAGCTTGCGAATCGCCTTGGCCTCCACCTGCCGGACGCGCTCGCGCGTGACTTTGAAGATGCGCCCGACCTCTTCGAGGGTGTACGTGTACCCGTCGCCGATCCCGTAGCGCAGCTTGATAATCTCGCGCTCGCGGTACGAGAGGGTCTTGAGCACCATGTCGACGCGCTCCTTGAGCATCTCCTGGGTCGCGGAGGCGACGGGGGAATCGACGTCATCGTCTTCGATGAAGTCGCCGAAGTAAGAATCTTCGCTGTCACCGATAGGCCGATCCAGGCTGATCGGATGCTTGGAGATGTTCAGGACCCTGCGGGTCTCCTGGACGGACATGCCGACCTCGTTGGCGATCTCGTCGATGGTGGGCTCGCGGCCCAACTCCTGGTGCAGGATTTTCGAGGTGCTGCGAATCCGGCTCATCGTCTCGATCATGTGCACCGGAATACGGATCGTCCTGGCGTGGTCAGCGATGGCCCGGGTGATGGCCTGGCGAATCCACCAAGTCGCATAGGTACTGAACTTGTAGCCGCGGCGGTACTCGTACTTGTCGACCGCACGCATCAGACCGGTGTTGCCCTCCTGGATCAGGTCCAGGAAGCTCAACCCGCGATTGCGGTACTTCTTGGCAATGGACACGACCAGCCGCAGGTTGGCGCTGGAGAGGGTCCGCTTGGCCTCCTCGTACTGCGAGAAGACCCTTTCCATCGCCCGCAGCTTCTTCTCCAACTGCTCGGGTATCTCCAGGACCAGCTCCTGCAGGCCGGTCAATTCCTGGCTGGCGGCCTCGATATCGTCGGCCGTCATGATCTCGTTGACCCCGGCCTCGATGGTCTTCTGAAGCTGGTGCATCTTTTCACAGATCCCGTGCAGCTTGCTCTTCATCGGCTGAATCCGGCTGGTGCGCAGGCTCAGTTCTTCCAGGAGGGTCGCAATCTTGCGGCGGTTTCGGCGCAGGTGCTTGCTCTCGCTCCTCACCTTGGACTCGTCCGGGCCGTTGCAAATGCTCTTGAAAAGCCGCTGATTGATATCCAGAAGCTCGGAGACCGTCTTAAGGTTCTCCGTCATGCGTTTCTTGATGACGCCCTTCGTGGTCAAGGGAGCGGTCCCGGTCTTGATGGTCCGGTCAAAAGACATGGAGCCATCGTAAACCTGCTGAATCAACTCCATGGCGTTGCGAGCACAATAGTCGCACTGGAGCATCTTGCGCCGGAAGACCATCCGCGCCACCTCGATCTTCCGGGCCAGTGCGATCTCATCCTTGCGGGTCAACAGCGGAATCTGCCCCATCTGGGTCAGATACATGCGAATGGGGTCATCGATACGGTGGGATACCTCGCTTTCAACGAACTCCTTCTCCAGCAGCTCGTCCTCTTCCGCTTCCTCTTCCCGGGCGCCGACCTCCTCCTCGTCCACCTGCTCGGCGTCTTCCTCGAACTGCTCGTCGGCCTTGCCGAGTCTCCGGATCTCGGCATCAGCCTCATCGACGAGGGTGATTCCCATTTCGTCGAGCGTGCCAAGCACTTTCTCCAACTGCTTGGCGCTCACCGCATCGTCCGGCAGCGACTCGTTGATCTCTTCGTAGGTGAGGAACCCCTTCCTCCTGCCCTTCGCGATCAAGGTCTTGATCAGCAGTTCAGGGTCCTTCACCGCGGCTTTGGTGTTATCGGACGTACTCTGGGCTTCCGTCTGATTCATATCCTTTGCCTTTTTTGACCTCATTCCTTTTTTCGCCACAATACGGACTCCACTCAAGAGAATCTGCCAACTTCTAAAATCACCACCCTTGTGAAACCCAAAACACTCGCTTACCCGCTTGCTTTGTGGATTCACCTGTTGTTACGGCCCCTTTCACGCAATTGTTCATCTGACAGGGGTTTAGCGCACTTGGGCCCTCAGACGATCCCGATACTATGGGGATGCTGCCGCCCGGACTGCTCCCCACCATCGCGCCAGGCATCACCCTGCGACGTTGTCCTGTTGGTCCGAACATCCGCGATTTGCCGCCGGTGCCGGCACAAGACCTCAAGGGAATCGACCAAACGCGAAGGATAGTTGCCCTTTTCCTCTCCGACCTGCTGCAATTCGAGGATGCACTCGGCCAACTCCACGGATTCGGTACGAGCCAACACCCGGTTGACGGAAAAATCGTTGTCGGATTCGATTTCTTCCAGCACGATCGCGGCGATCTGGCTCAGAACCGGCACGTCGAACAGGTCCCGGGTGATACGTCGCTCGACCCCGTGCGCGAGGCCGGGCTCGTTGAGCAGTACTTCCAGGACTTCCCGCTGGGCCACGGCGTAAAGCCCCTGGCCCCAATCAACCGGCTGCAAAGCACGCTCACTTCCGGTCCGATCACGCCCCGAGCCGGACGATTGCTTCACGCGCCGGCCCAGTTCACGACGGATCTCCGCCTCTCTGAGACCGATGATCCTGGCGACTTTATTGATGACCAGCCCACTTTCGATCACCGGCAGGCTGTTCGAGGCGAAGCCGGCGGCCAGCGCCTGCAGGAACTCATCCAGTGCCGCTTTCCTGCTGCCCAGCGTACCGTCGGTCGCGAACATCTCGCTGAGCCGGTCCCACTTGTACTGCAGGACGTCCGTCGCTTGCTCGACCACCCGCTCGAAGGCCTCCCTTCCGGCCGTCAGAACAAAATCGCAGGGGTCTTTGCCCTGCGGAACAAACGCCAGCTTGATATCGAGGTGCAGAGACAGACAGACCTCCAGCGCCCGGTTGGCCGCCGCCATCCCGGCCGTATCGCTGTCGAAAACCAGCACCATCTTCTTCGCGTAGCGTCGGAGGGTCCGCCCGTGCCCGGCGGTGAAACTCGTGCCCAGCGTGGCCACCACGTTCGTGCAGCCGACTTGATGAGGCATAATGACATCGGTGTAACCTTCGACAACGATAGCCGTGCCGGTCGCAACGATCTGGTGGCGGGCCTGCTCCAGGCCATAGAGCGTGTTGCTCTTGTCGAACAGTGGCGTCGCGGGCGAATTGATGTACTTGGCGCCCGCGCCGTCCAGCGTACGACCGCCGAACCCGATCACCCGGCCCGTCACGTCCGTGATGGGAAACATCAGACGATTCACGAACTTATCCTGGTTCGGCCCGGCCACCAGTCCCGCTTGCTGCAGCACCTGGGTTGGCACCTTCTGAGCCGCAGCGGCTCTGGCCAGCGCATCGACGGCGTTGGGCGCCAGGCCGAGTCGCCACTTCTTGATGCTTTCCGGCGGGATTCTCCGCTCGGCCAAGTAATCGCGCGCGTGTCTGCCCTTCTCCGGGTCGTTCAAGGACCGCTGAAAGAACTGCGCGGCCCAAGCATTGACTCTGGCCAGCAGGTTCGGATCGATATCCAGCGACTGTTCCGGCGTCTGCGGCGGCGTACGCCTGATAGGTCTCAACTGGATACCCGCGCGTTCTGCGAGTCGCTCCACCGCTTGCGGAAAGGTCAGCCCCTCGCGCGCCTGCACGAATTTGAGCACGTCGCCGCCCGCGCCGCAGGCGAAGCATTTGTAGATCTGCTTGGCCGGATTGACGTACATGCTGGGTCTGTGGTCTTCATGGAATGGGCACAGGCCGACCAACTCGCGTCCTTTCTTCTTCAGGCTGACGTGTTCGCTCACAATCGCGACGATATCATTCGCCTGCTGCACCCGGCTTATCGCAGCGTGGTCGTATACCCCAGGCATAGGCTGCTATGCAAATCCCTTCTTAAAATTACGCCCTCAGCGGAAGTCCTCCACCCCGCCACGGCTCATACGGAGGCAAAACTCCAGCCCCGACGACTTGTTGAGAGGCTTAGCTACTAATAATAGGTGCCGAAACCATGAAAAGTCAAATCAACCCACAAACACCGCATTCTCTGCTTCAAAAAAGGCATTTTACGCATTTTAGACACTTGGTGCAATGCGACAAATGTCCGATAGTCGAACCGGTTCCGATGCTGTCGTCGGGGTCGCGATCCTCCTCATTGTTCCCAACGACGCGCCCCGGCGGCGGCTCCCCTTGTCATCTTGACCAATGACACGGGCTGCATGCGTCCTATTGGACCCATAGCACGCAGGACACGGTCGCCTCTACTTGCTTTTCTCAGCGAATGGGGCAAGGCCGAAGAACTCGCGGGCATTTTGTGTGGTTGCCTGGGCCAGGCCGTCCCCACTGACGTCCCTAAGCCGGGCAAGGAAACGGGCCGTGTGAATCATCAGCGCGGGTTCATTGGGCTTGTGCTTGCGCACGGGTTCAGGCGACATGTAGGGACTGTCGGTCTCGATCATCAACCGGTCCAGGGGCACGATCTGAGCCGCCTCTTGCGTCGTCCGGGCGTTCTTGAAGGTGACCACGCCCGTGAAGGAGATGTGATAGCCCCTGTCCAGAAGTTGACGGGCCTGCTCGGCCGAGCCGCTGAAGCAGTGAAAGACCACGCCCTTCAGCCCCTCGCCGTTACGGTCGAGGATTTCCAGCGTCTCATCGAAGGCATTGCGCGAATGGACGACCACCGGCAGACCCAAATCCCCGGCTATCTCGAGGTGGGCGGCAAAGACACGCTTCTGGTCCGGCTGTTTGGAGAAATTGTAGTGAAAGTCCAGCCCCGTCTCGCCGACAGCGACGACTTTCTCATTCCGTCCCAGCCGTCTCAACTCCTCCAAGGCTTCTGCGTCGGCGTCCTTCGCTTCGTGCGGATGAATCCCCACTGTCGCGTAGAGGTTTTCATACAGCCCGGTCAAGTCGATAGCCCTGCGGCTGTCCTGAACTTGTGTCCCGACTGTAATCCATCCGGTCACACCCGCCGCCCGGCTTCGCTCGATCACCCCGGGCACGTCCTCCGCCAGCGGCGAAAACGTCAAATGGCAATGCGTATCGATCAGTTCCATCGACCGACTCCAGACAACTCGTTGTTCGCGTGACTCCTAAGTCACGAACGCGCTTTCGTAATGGCGGATTTGCGGGGGGCCGGAGCGGCCGAGGATCAACGTGATGATGTCGAAACGCAGAGGGCGGTCTTCGATCTTCTGAGCCGCGAGGAAGTGGCGGACGGCGCGTTTGAGCCGCTGCTTCTTGCCCGCGGTGATCGTCGCCTCGGCGGGGCCGAACGCCTCATCCGCCCGCGAGCGGACTTCGACGAAGACGAGCGTGCCGCCGGAGTCCACCATGACCAGGTCCAACTCGCCGAGCTTGCAGGAGTAGTTGCGGGTCAGGGTCCGCAGGCCCTTGTTCCGCAGGAACCGCTCACAGCGTCTCTCGCTCCACCGCCCGAGGCGGGCCTTGTCGTTCAGCAGTCTGCGCCGATTGAGAATCACGTCAGGATTCACGGTTTACCATTTTGTCATTTACAATTTGGCTACACCGCCCAACCCTTGCCGCGAGCCCAAATCATAAATCGCAAACCATAAATCACTTGGCGCTCGTGTGCTCGCTGTGCCGGTGCGAGAGTTTGACGGCTTTGCCGGTCCGTTGGCGAAGGAAGTACAGCTTGGCCCGACGGACCTTGCCGCTGCGGGTCGGCACGATATCGAGCACGTTGGGCGAGTGGAGCGGGAAGTTTCGTTCGACGCCCTCGTTGCCGACGATGCGCCGGACGATGAAACGCTCGTTGACGCCGTGCCCCTTGCGGGCGATGACCGTGCCGGTGAAAATCTGCGTACGGGTCTTGTCGCCTTCCTGGATCCGACAGTGAACGTCCACCGTATCGCCGACCTCAAAGTGCGGTATCTCTTTCTTCATGCTCTTGGCTTCGACTGCATCAAGTAACTTGGTCTTCACGGCCAATCTCCCGAAGATCGTTTTCTGCCTTCATGATGAAACCTGCATTGTATGCAGCGCCCACCGGCAAGGCAAACCATTTTTGGCGATTTTCAAGCGCCTCAAGCACCTCCGCCTGCCGCCGGCCTCCGATCGTCCATTGAGGACTGAATGGGCGAACGAAGGAGCCCAGCCGCGGTCCTTCTTACCACGTGCTCAGGCAGGGGTCCGGAAAACGTGCGAAAACCCCGGATCGCCCTTCTTCGACTGCGCTGAGAGCAGGCTTTGGGGGCGGTCAGCCGTGGTAGGTGGGGTGTGCCCACCGATTCCTGTTCAATCGGCAGCAGCACCCCGCCAAGGCTGAAAGACTAAGAGACTATCTCAAAACGACACTCTGACTTGTCATGGTGAGCGAAGCGAAGGGGTCCCCAAACGCGAAGTAGGGCGTTTGGGGCCCCGAACCATCTGGCCATCGAATGAGGGGTTTCTCAAGTGCACACCCCAGATTCTTCGCTTCGCTCAGAATGACATTGCCGTTTTGAGATAGTCTCTAAACCAAAAGTTTGCCCCGCGCCTCGGGTCATGGCGCGATTCCGACGGTTTCGGGACGATGCTCCCACGTCGTTTCCGGCTCGACCGCCCGTCACCGGCCCCGCGACTCTTCTGCGCCTTGGGCGTATCGTGGGCCGTGACGCCATCCAGAATCAGGGAGCGCGCGAACTCGTGGCTGGTGGCACAGCCGTAGTTGAGTTGCGTCTTGCCTTCGCAGTCTCCCGTTCATCGCTGCGATAGCCACGCCGTCTCCCGCACCATGACGGCGAGGGTCTTGCCGATCTTCGGATGCGCTTTCCTCCTTGCCGTCCTCTCCATTTTCATCTACCGATTGCGGAGGGACTCGACACGTCGCAACGGGAAGGTATCAGATTCGACCATCGAACAGTGCCCTCGAATTTAGCGATGTTTGTGTCGGGAAAAGTCGTATGAGCAGTTCTCACCGTGGTGTGGGCGGCGCACGCTTGTGCCGTTCGCCTGGTACGTCAACAAATGTGGTTGAGTCGGCGGGCTGGTGTTTTGCGGGTGTCCTGACATCTTGGGCGGTTGAATGGGGATCGGCTTTCCCAATGATTCGACAACGCCGTCATCAGTCATTCCAGAGGCTCGTTATATGTCAGAGGTGACGGTCGCATCTGTCGCATCCGGGATACCGGCGGAGAGCGAATACGCCTCGGGCGAATTTCCAGCACCCGCCGGCATTCCCAAAGCCCTGAATGCGGTTGGCGCGAGTCGGGAATGAGCGAAATCAGCAGCGTACCCGCGAAGTTGCAGGACTTTACTTATGCACAACGAGTCATCTTCACGGTACAAAGGAGGCACGATAACGCATGCACAATCTGGAATCATTCGGATGGTGCCATCCGCCAGGGGGAGTAATGCCATGGACGCCGAAATCACCCACGAGATAGAAGCATCGCGGACACTCTCCACTCCCGAGGACCTCGATGCTCTGATCGAGGATCTGGGAGGCTCACGGATCGTCCTGCTGGGCGAGGCCACGCACGGGACCGCTGATTTCTACAACTGGAGGGCCGAGATCACGATGCGGCTGATCCTGGAGAAGGGGTTCTTCCTCATCGGCGTGGAGGGCGACTGGCCCTCCTGCTACCGCACGAACCTCTATATCTCCGGCACCTCCGGTGACGACCTTTCTTCCACCGACGTACTGAGTGCATCCTTCGAGCGATGGCCCACGTGGATGTGGGCGAACCATGAGGTGGCCGCTCTGATAGGCCGGCTTCGAAATCACAATCTCGACGGTCCCGCCGACGGGAGAAAGGTCAGATTCTACGGCCTGGACGTGCATGGCCTGTGGGAACCGCTCGAGGAAATCAACCGCTACCTGCGAAAGGTCGATCCGCGTGCCGCCCATGCCGCCCGAGAAGCCTGCAAGTGTTTCGAGCCGTACAGGGGCCTGGAGGAATACTCCTCCACGAGGCAACTCGTACCCGAGTCCTGCCGGGATGAGGTCATAGCTCTGCTCAGACAAGTCAAGGAGAAGAAGAAGCCGTATCCCGAGGATGAGGACTCACAGTTGAACGCACGGCAGAATGTACTGGCGGTCGCCGGCGCGGAGAGTTATTATGATAAGTTCCTCACGGGCGGCGCCACCTCCTGGAACGTCAGAGACAGGCACATGGCCGAGTCCGTGAAGAACATCCTGAGCTATTATGACGCGGAGTACGGCATCCGGAGCAAAATCGTCATCTGGGCGCACAATACCCACGTCGGCGACGCGCGCGCAACAGACATGGCGGGCTATGGTATGGTGAACATCGGCCAATTGCTGCGCGGGGACTTTCCCGGCGAGGTCAGGATCATCGGATTCGACTCCTATTGGGGCCGGGTGATTGCGGCCAGGCATTGGGATGGGTTGATGGAGGAGTTCCGCCTGCCTGCAGCCCAGGAAGGAAGCTGGGAGCACCTGCTCAATCAGGGAACGAAAAAAAACAAAGTCATTACTCTGAACGATGCCTTCAGCGCCCGCAAAGGTCAAAGAGCAGTCGGTGTAATCTACAACCCGGAATCCGAAAAGAATAACTACGTTCCCACCGTCCTGGCGGACCGGTACGACTATCTGGTCTTCATCAACGCATCCGATGCGCTGTACCCGTTGCTGGTCGGGCACGAAGCGCCCTAGGTGCCGGCGACCTACTCCTCGAGCGTCTGATGCCGGTTACGATTGAGTTTTTGGCAGCCGGGCATGAGGATCGGCTGGCATCGAGGTCCCCGACGTCAAGACCGGAGGTCTTGGCGATGGTTCCTGCGCATGCAGGCGAGCCATCGCCAAGCTGCGCATGGGCCCCCCAACGCGATACACCGTGTTGGAGACCCCCTGACGATACTACCCAGAAATATGAAATTCTCGATCGTAACCGGTATGACGCTGGGAGGACGTGTGAGAAACAGCACGGGGTCCCGCCAACGGTTGGGACTCCATCTTGCCCGTCACTGGGTGTAAATAATGATTCGCCCCTATGCTTTGGCGCCTGTGGAACGCCGAGTACCTGCCGGGCCAGAGCCTGCTCTGAGCACAGCCAAAGAGGTCCAGGGATCGATCACAATCGGTGCGAGCCTCTTCCCTGTGGCTGATGTGCGAGCAGATCAGCCCTGCCCCTGACGTTGCTTGAGAGCGTCTCGCACCGCTTCCGTGAGCTCCAACTGCTCCTGTCTGCCCGGCATCTCGCCGAGTTCCAGATTGCGGATTTTCATGTCGATGTCCCGGTCATCCTCCCGCAACTCGGCGAGCAACTCGTCCTCTTCGGCTATGAGCCGATCGAGCTCCGCCAGGTCCCAGTTCTGCCCGAACATCGCGCCAAGCAGTGAGACCGCAGCTTTGATCGACCAGAAGTCCTCGTAGTCGACGAGATAGAACGGCACCTCGATCCAAAGCCCGGCTCCGTGCAGACGCTTGTTCCCGGCCAACCACAACAGATAGGTACTCGTATGCGGCGCTCCCTGCCAGGTCATGCCGGCCGCCACGAACGATTGCACTCTTCTCTGTATAACGGGATCGTTGAAGACCCCGAGCACGCGACGGTCAGCCGTATGCGGAATGAGCGAGGCAATCCCGTTGATCGTGTACAGTGCCTCCATCTTGCCATAGTTCCGGGCAAAGTCGACAATCCCGTTCAAAAAATCATACCTGTGGGACTGCGGTTCATCGGTCCGCAGGATCACAAGGTTGCTGGTTTGGTCGTAGAAGAACCGGCTTTCGGGAAACTGGGCGATATCGTCTTCAACGGTCACGCCGCCAACCGGAAAGAAATCGGCCGGCTCGATCTGGCAGAAGCTGTCAGCGTCCGAGGCATCCACCACGTATTCCGCCGTCCCGCCGCTGACGTTTCCCGTATCCCTCGTCCAGCCAATAACCAGGGAGGATTTCTCGGTCTGCGGCCGGGAGGTAAAGCGAAACATATCAGGGTTCATTATCGATCCTCGCCTTTGAACAGCTCATCGATATGGTCCAGGATATCCCTCTTTTCCGCCTCCGTGATGGGACCCAGCTCGGGATGCGGCGGATTCCGGAGCCGTTCCATCTCGGCCCGTACCTGCGCCGGTAGTTCTTCGGCGGTCGCAAGGGCCTCCAGGATCTGATCGATATTCGCCTCCACTTTGTCGGCCGTCTCCTGCAATTCACGTAAGTCCAACGAAACGCCCAGTATCCGGCCCAGGACCTCAAGTACGGACATGGACGCTCTTGGGTAAGGCCAAGGCGCGCCCTGCAGGTAGTAAGGAACCTCCCCCATCAGGCAAATCGCCTCAATCTCCCGGTACTTCGCTACACCCAGGAGCAGCCCGTTCAGGCCGGTAATCGCTCCTTCACCGTCGGTCCCGCCCACTTCCGACATCAGAACAGTGTTGCCGTACCGTCTCACCTCCGGAACCAGGTCCTCGCTGTTCGGCACCGCCCATACTTTCGGCTTGATCGTATGGTGGATCGTGGTTACGCTCGCGCCCGACGTATAAATTCTCTCGCAACCCAGGCTTTCAGCGACATCCAGCACCTCGGCCGCCATTTCATAGGCCTTTGGCATATCAGCCGGCTGTTGCTCACCCGCCAGGAAAACGAGATCCCTGCCTTTGAGTTCGGGACCCTCCCAAACGTCAAAATCCTCGTTCACGGCCCCTTTCCCGTGGTAGCTGTAGAACTTAGTGGCCGGAAACCGCATCTCCTCGATTGATCCGTTGCGAATCACCGCTCGCGATGGCTCGAAATAGTCATAAGGCTCGATTTGACCGAATTCCTCCGCCCGCACGAGCCGCCGCATCGTATTGACCGCAACCAACCCGACGTTCCCAATCCCGGCCCAACCGCACAGCATGACCGGGCTTTCCAGCTCGAGCTTCTTGTATAATCTCACGCTCATCTTGCGCATCTCTCCCAAAATCTCAAGAAGACGAGGGCCAAGAATGACTCTCTATAAATAATAGTACGCGAACCCACCAACGGTTCGTGATGCGAACCTTCGGCCGTTAGGTAACATCCTCGTATCCTTCACGCTCAACCTGCGGGGGCGAACGAATCAACATCACGGCGGCGGCGGCGACAAGAATAGAGAGCACGTCCTCGCTCTTTGAATCACGATCTGAGAATCCGCCCGTGCGACCGGAGATACGGACTGAAGAAATATGACAAAGCTCAAATTTTCTTGGTAATGGCCTGCCCCGGAAATGGCAACTACATGCTGGCAGCACGGTCTCGCGCGAGGCCACGTGCCCTCCCCTGATGCAACGGGCATTCGAAAGGAGTGAGACAATGCCACAGGCGGAACGAGTTCGCCACGTCATCTTCATAATGGTGGGAGCCATCCTGCTCGTCGCAGCGGCCCTGAAAGGGCATCAACTTCTGACCGAGCCGCTCGCCAACAAGAATATCTGGAGCTATCGGCCGTTCCTGGTTCTTCAGGTCGAATTCGAGCTGCTCCTGGGCTTGTGGCTTCTGTCGGGCATATTCGTCAAAGCCGCCTGGCTTGCCTCTCTGGCGTGTTTTTGCCTCTTCTCACTGGTCACGCTCTATAAAGGCCTGACGGGGGCCGGCTCCTGTGGCTGCTTCGGCTCGATCCAGGTCAATCCGTGGGTCACCCTGCTCGCGATCGATCTGCCCACCGTGGCTCTCTTGGGCCTGTTTCGGCCCGACGTGTCTCGGCACGCGCTATTAGTCTTCCTCCAGCGCCGACAGTCTATCCGTGATTCAATCCTTGAGCTTCTCACGCCCTTCCCTTCGCTGATCCGCCTGACAGTAACGTCCCTGCTCGGCCTGACGCTATTGAGCATCACGACCCCGATTCTGGCCCTGAACGCGCCACCCGGGGTTACTTCCGTCTACGAGATTCTCGAGCCCGAGACCTGGGTGGGCAAGGAATTGCCCATCCTGAAGCACATCGATATTGCCGAGCAGTTGAGCAGGGGCACCTGGCTGCTGCTGTTCTATCACTACGACTGTCCCGACTGCCGGCGAGCGATTCCCCAATACGGGCAGATGGCCCGCGACCTCGCCGGCAACGAGGATTTCCTCCGCATCGCCCTGATCGAGGTACCGCCGTATGGCCCGGTCCCCCCTGCCGATTCCCCCTGCCTCCTCGGTCGGCTCGCGGACATCAAGAAATGGTTCATCACTACGCCCGCCGCCACCCTGTTGGTCGGCGCACGAGTGAAAGCGGCCTGGGAGCGGTCCGCCCCCGACCTCGATATTGTTCTTGTAGAAATCGCACGCTGAAAACGAGAAACCGGTGACGGCCGGGCTTCTACACCGAGCCCAAGTTCCACTGGCAAAGCAGTTTATGAAAGGGAATGAAGACATGGACAGC
The DNA here is from genome assembly GCA_964346195.1 of uncultured Pirellulales bacterium. Classification (GTDB taxonomy): domain Bacteria; phylum Planctomycetota; class Phycisphaerae; order Sedimentisphaerales; family Anaerobacaceae; genus PLanc-01. Next base: position 6,059 of record CAYFUB010000354.1, on the reverse strand, counting down.
AGGCTCACACACACGTCCGCCCAGACGGAACGAAATGGCAGGGAGCCCCCTATGATCAGAGCCTTTCTGGTTTCCCGAGTGAGAGCATATGTGCGTCTGTCTCTGATCGCGGTAGGTTTGTGTGGTGTCACATGGGCGTTCATGAATTGGTTTCAAAGTACGGATGAGGGCAGCGTTCCAGCGGGATTCGAGCGGACCTGCATCCCCGGCATATTCGTGGACCGTCGCCTCATAGATATGGGCACGATCACTGCGGATAATGCTGTGGAGGCCACGTTCCGTTTATTCAACGCAAGCAAACGGACCTACTCGGTCAGGGATATATCCACGGATTGTACCTGCGCTACCGTCACTTTGAGGAATCCTACTCTCCCCCGCAAGGCCATTCTGGCTATCCCGGTTCGCATGACCGCTCAAACACTGACATAAAGCCACGGCTGACGACGGTTCCACAACGGGTACTTATCACAATCACGGACAACTCTGAGTCCATGGCGACCCTCACAGTTTACTCCTCGGATGGGGCACCATTCGCGATTAAGCATATCTCGTGCTCTCTGCCAATCCGATGGTCCATTCCGAGGGAAGCAGACAGCCATCACATGACCATCGTGACCCTCTCCGTCTCACAGAAGACAATTATCAAGGAGGATGCCAGTGGGAGCCTTCACCTTGGCATGACGGATGGCACGGTGCTTGTAGTTCCCATAGTCATCTTGCGTCCCACGCACCAAAAGCAGATTCACCGCGCCCATGAGAAATGCCTGCACGAGGGCTCTGGCGCGAGAGGAGATCACGAGTATCATACCCGTACTGGCTTCGGAGGCCCTCGGGTACACGTGTCAAGGGTCCGTGGGCCGCCGAATGTCTTACAACTTGTTGCAGAAACCTTGAAGAGTGTGGAACAACCAATATAGTAGAGAAGTACTAGGAGAGACAGAAATGAAGTGGCTAAGGAGAAGTGTTCTATTCGTGTTGATTGCCAGTGTGCTCTTGCTTGGCAGCATCTCGCACGTAATGGCGTGTGCACAATGTAACAACTTCGCCACTTGTGAGGACAAGTGCGAGAACTGGACCCCACGCCCGGGCATGAACTTTTCGATCAGGTACGTTCCTGAGGGGACTTACTGGGGCTGTGTGGACGCTCCCGATTTCCCCGAGTTCACTTGCTCGGAGACAGGACCTACTGTCACGTGCGGCTCTACCATTACGTATGACCAGCCGGGCTGTACCGGAAACAGGATCGGCACTGGTGTGCAGGAAAGACGTACGGGAGAAGGCGACGACTGCGATTAGCGGGCGCGTGCATCCGTACGAGGGAGTCAGCATATTTCAGCAATTGGCCCATTGTTGGGGAGGCGGTGCTGCCTCCTCCTTCTCTGCTCATGTGGTTTGCCTCGCGTGCAGGACCATCGAATTAGGAGGCCTGAAATGACATCGCCTGCGTTAGGTGTATTGGTGGGGAGCGTATTCGCCGTGGCGCTCAGTCCGGCGTGGGGGGACGACGGGCCCCTGATACACGAGGCCATGCTCGCGCGATTCGAGCGGCTGCACAATCTCGTTGTGGACTATGAGGTCACGACCAGGTACACGCCGGCGATTCCTCCCGAGGCCGTTGTTTACAGGAATCCCAGCGGTGGCCTGAACATCATGAACACGGGCACTCGTATCACGAGGAAGCAGTTCTCCGTCCTCGAAGACCGCTACTTGTATGTGACGAACGATGAATCGTGGGACAGGGAAGTCCAGCACCCCGATCTTCCCGAGGTGACCCCCATGAAGAAGGATATTTACGTTCGGGCGTCAGACCGGTGCGAACAGTTCCGCGGAGACGACCGTGGCACCTTTACGTATAGGGGCGAGATCTCCGACCGTGCCCCCTTGCCGGGCTTCGGAGAGTTGGAACTCAGTCTGGGCCTCCGCCGGTGGTGGGCGCCTGACCCGCTGACGGAGACGGAGATCAAGGCAATGAGCCCGACGAAGACTGACGATGGCAAAGTCAGCCTTCGTGGCCTGAACCACGAGGGAAAGGGGGATGAATGGTTGCTCGATCCCGATCTCGGCTACGCCCCTGTATGCTATAGAGTCTACGGGACGGAAGGCAACGAGGTCACGATTGAGTATAGAATGGAGGATTTTAGACCGGTGGACGGTCTCATGTTGCCATTTGAGGCGCATGGTGCGTGGAGAGCCGGCCCGAACACTGTGATTGAAACCACGACCGTCGTGGTCACGGCCTATCGATTCAACGACCCCACTAATACGCCGGAGCGATATCATATCGACTGGCCCGAAGGTACGAGGATTTGGGATCGTCGCGCCGGGCTCGGGTTTCGCGCGACGGACGACGCCTTGAAGTACATTGGAGATCATCGAATCGCGCAGATCGCCCTCAGTCAAATTTCCAAGAACTCGACGGGTGAACCAAACGGATCGACGGTCGCTTCAAGCACTGGTTCCCCAAATGCCGAGTCACAGCCAGAGGACCGGCTCGTTGTCGAACCCAGCGGAGCGAAAGACTCGGTTGTGGGTGTTGACGTCTCGCGTGCGAAGCGTTGGCTCTGGCCCGGGATGATTCTTCTCCTCTGCGTGGTCACGGCCGGCGTCCTCTGGCTGCGTGCCGGGCGACCCCGGCTGTGAGTACCAGTGGGGGGCGGCCACGAATGGCCGTCTGTGGCAGAGCAGAAGGGATTGGTCATTCCGCGAAGAGCAGCTTGAGCAGCCCTTCCTTTTGCGAGAAATCGGGAATGATGAGGTGGGCGCCGGCTTTGATGAGGCGGGTGCGTTTGTCGGGGTTCAGGCCGTGGCGGCGCAGCTCGTCGGAGGCAACGCCGATGGCCAGGCCGTCGCGCTTGCGGGACTCGCGCAGCTCGACGGGACCGTCGCCGAAGACCGCCAGCTCCGGGCCGCGCAGATGGTGCTCGGTCATGATGCGGTCGATGACCATCTTCTTGGAGCAGTCCGTGATATCGCCGCCGGCGCCGTAGATGCCGCCGTTGAACAGGTCGGCGTAACCCAGTGCGGTGGATTCGGCAACCACGTCGGCGTGGTCGGTCCCGCTGGCCAGATACAATGTGACGCCGCGCTCGCGCAGGGCCCGCAGGAAATCGACCGCGCCCTTGATGGTAAAATCCTCGACGCCGAGTTGCCCGCGTTGGAACCTGGCCGTGCGTGCGCCGACCATCTGCATCAGGGCCTCGTTGTAGATTCGCTTGTAGCCGAAGCGGTCGCGGATTCTCTCGGGCGGGACAAGACCGAACTCGCGGACCATCTCCACCAGGGCTTCCATCTGCACGAGGGTCTGGATGCCGGTGGACTTGTCGATGTATTCGAGAACGCGCTGTTGCACCTTGCGATACAGACGCTCGTCGGCGGTCTCGGGCCGGTCGCCGAGGATGGCCTTGATCATAACGGGGGCCATGATGCGCTCCCAGCCTTCGCGCAGGGTGCTGATGGTGCCGTCGGTGTCGAAGACGGCGTGGCGGAGGATGGACTGCCCGGACACGGACGCACACGGACCGACACCGACGGGCACGGACGGAGTCGTCTCCGATGGTCCGTGGGAGTCCGTGCGCGTCGGTGTCCGTCCATCGACAATCCCCGACGCGGCAGGGGCGAGAAACCTGTCGCCCCAACCATCGTCACATATCTCAATCTCGGTGCCCGGGACATAGCGGGCCTTGCGGCGGTCCTCGGCCAATTCCGGCCGGTAGATGTAGTCGGGGTCGCGCGCGACGGCGAGAATCTCCGCGCCGTTGGCCGTGCCGGTCTGGAAGAGCTTCTGCACGGTGACGGCGGCGGCGAAGTTCGCGAACTCGGCCGCCTCGGCCGGCGACACCCCCGCGCCCAGGCACAACGCCAGGGCGCTGGTCACGGTGTCGCCCGCCCCGACCGGGTCAAGCTTCTTGAGCAGTTGGAGGCCCAGGACTTCGTGGATGCCCTCGCCATCGACGGCCAGCACGCCGCGCGGGCCGCGGGTGAGGAAGACCGGCCTGCCGAACTGGCGGTAGAGATTCTGCGCGTACTTCCTCACGTCTTCGAGCGGCAGCACCTCCTCGCGTCCGACCTGCACGCCGTTGAGCCGGGCCGCCTCGCGCTCGTTCGTCTTGCGATAGACGTGTTTGAACCGGTCGCCGAAGTGACGCGAATCGAGCAGCACGACCTTGTCGGCGAACTCCTCGAAGAGTCGGTTGGCCTGGTCGATGAAGGCAACATTCGTGATGCTCCCGGGCACCTGCTGATTGACGATGAGCGCGTCGGCGGTCTGCAGCGCGCGGCGGATCCCGTCGAGCAGCATCTGGTCGGTGGCGGCGCTGCGTTTATTGAAGAAACCGAAGTCGATGCGCGGCTCCTCCCTGTCGTCGAGATACGGCTTGCCGAAGGCGACCGTGTCGAAGTCCTCGCGCTGGATGACCAGATGCGTCATATCGACGCCGAGCCCGTCGAACTGGCGTCGCAGTTCCCGGCCGAAAATGTCGTCGCCGACTACGCCGATTACCTGGATCATCCTGGGCTTCAGCGCCGCCAGGTTCGCGACGACGTTGGAGGCCCCGCCGAGCGAGTAGTAGTGCTGCGCGACGGCCCGTGCCTGCAGGCCCGTCTCTTCGGACACCTCCGAGCCCCTGGGGTCCAGCATCCAATAAGCGTCCAGGCAGAAATCGCCGTAGACCGCGATGGTGACGTTCTCGATCTTCGCCAGTATCTCTCTGATGCGCTGCTGGTCCATACCGCTCATAATGCCTCAATATCTGCTGAACTTGTGCAAAATGGAGATTAGGCTTACTTGAGGAAGGAAAAATCACGAAGCTGATTTTTCCTTCCGAACCAGTGAAGGTATGGTCGGCGATAGACCTGGGTGATTATTCAAGGAAATCCCAAAGCCGATTTCCTTGAATAATATAAGCCTAATCTCCATTTTGCAGAAGTTCGACGACCTCCTTATACAGCAAGGGAAAAGTCTGTTTTTGATCGCCCCGGATGTAGAGCCCGCGGCCGCCGAAGGCCTGCGGGATACGGGTCACGACGCTCTTCTGGTCCCGAAAGTAGTAACCCTGCGCGGCCTCGTCATTCATCTGCCCCGGCTCATGCTCGCGCAGGTCGAAGTCGGCCGTGACGATGCCGCGCGGCACGCTGCCGACGTTGGCAGCCATGGAGACGGCCTTGAGCAACACCTCCGGCCCCGTCACGGCGCTGCCGATGTTCAGCACGGCGCCGCCCTGCGTGAGTTTCGTCACTTCCTGGGTGTAGATAAGGAAATCCCGGCCGGAGCAGCCGCCCGTCGCTTGGCCGTCGAAGCTCGGGTGCTGGTCGATAACGTCGGTCCCGATGCCCGCATGAACCGTAAACGGCACGCCGCAACGGTAACAGGCGGCCAGCACGCTGACTTGCGGATACGCGAATTCCGAAGGCGAATTCTGCCGCGCTACGAGCGCGAGCACCTGCCGGCGGAAGCTCTCCTCGCAGATCATCCGCCCGAGTGTCTCACCAAAGCCGAGCTTCTGCTGATTGCCAATGGACAGGGCTATATTGATATAGGCGAACTCGTACGCCATGCCGAACTGGCCCTTATCCAGGGCGGCGGGCACGTTCTCGCTCGTCGCGCCGATCAACGCCAGCTCGAAATCGTGTATGGCGGTCGCCGCGTTGCCCGCCACGAGCGTCACGACGCCTCGCTCGACGAGATCGAGCAGCAGCGGCCCCAGTCCGTTCTTGATCAGATGCGCCCCGGTGAACACGATGACCGGCCTGCCCTCCCGGCGTCCGGCCGCCATCGCCTCCGCGACGGCTCGAATATCGTCCTGCGCGCTCTGCGGCAAATCGGGCGTAAACGCCTCCCCATCCTTCGGAAACACCAGATCGCGCTGCGTGACTTTGTTGCGGCGCGTGCCCAGCGGGTACGTCCTGACCCGGCTGACATCGAACGCCCTGTATTTACCTTCGTATTCCATCGTTGCGATCAGCCCAGCAGCTTCTCCAGACGTTTGATGCACTCGATCGTGCAGCGAATCGTGTGGTAGTTGACCTTCCACGAGTGGCTCATGTGCGTCCAGATGGGCCGG
>CAYFUB010000353.1:0-7324 GCA_964346195.1 uncultured Pirellulales bacterium | reverse complement strand
CGTCCAGCGGCATCGATCCCTCCGGTTTCTACGCGATTCCAGGCCCGCCGATCCTGAAGGCGACAGGCCCCAATCCGGCCGACGGCGCCACCGGCGTGGCCCTTGCGCTGCTGCAGTGGACCAAGGGCGAAACGGCGGTGCTGCATGACATCTATCTCGGCACCAGCCCGGAACTGACGGCCGAAAACCTGGTGGCGCCGCGCCTGTCGTCCCTGATGTACTACCACGGCCCGGGTCTCGAGCCGGGGGTGACATACTACTGGCGTGTGAACGAGATCGAAGCCGATCTGGCCACTGTCCATACGGGTGATGTCTGGAGCTTTACGGCGCTGTCTCTGACTGCCTGGGGTCCGTCTCCGGCGGACGGGGCCGGGGACATTTTCCCCACGCCGCAATTGAGCTGGCAAACCGGCCAGGGGGCGCTGAAGCACCATCTGTATTTCAGCGACGATTTCGACGCGGTCAAGCAGGGCGCTGCCGAGACGGACAAGGGCATTCTGACCGAGACCACCGCGGACATGGGAATGCTCCGCTCGGCCGCGACGTACTTCTGGCGTGTGGATGAGGTCAGCTTCGAGGGAACCGTTCGCGAAGGCGCCGTTTGGAGCTTTGCCACGTCCGGCGGAGGCGCAGGCAAGATCACGCGCGAGTGGTGGCTGGGTATCACTGGCGACGCCCTCAGCGGCCTCACCAACAACCCGCGATTCCCCTATACACCCGACGGTCGAGAGTTCCTGAAGCACTTCGAAGGCCCCACGGACTGGGCCGACAACTACGGCAGTCGGCTCTACGGGTGGCTGACTCCCGCCGAGTCAGGGGACTACACGTTCTGGGTCGCCGGTGACAACAATACGGACCTGTTGCTGAGTACCGACGAAGATCCCGCCAACGCCGTCAGAATTGCGTATGTGTCCGGCTGGACCGACCCACAAGAGTGGGGCAAGTTTCCCGAGCAGCAATCGCAGCCCGTCGCCCTCCAGGCCGGCCGGCGCTACTACATTGAGGCCCGCATGAAGGAAGGCACCGGCGGCGACAACGTCGCGGTCTCCTGGCAGCCGCCGGGCGGCCAGCAGGAAGTGATCGGAGCTCAGTTTGTAGACGCATTTGGGCTGCGGCCGCGCACCGCCTTCGGGCCCGAGCCGTTGGACGGCGCTGTGGACACGGCACTGGACCTGGCTCTCGGCTGGAGCCCCGGCGAGAACGCGGTGGGGCATCAGGTGTACCTGGGCGTTGATGCCAACGCGGTGGCCGACGCCAATACCTTGACGGCGGACATCTTCCGCGGCGAGCAGCCCGGGACCACGTACGGCACCGGTCCCCTGGAATGCAGCCAGTCCTATTTCTGGCGCGTGGACGAGAAGGCGGCCGACGGCACGGTCCGTAAAGGCCCGGTCTGGACCTTCACGACCGCCGACTTCATCGATGTCGATGACTTCGAGAGCTATACCGACTACACCGAGTACGACGAGGCCATCTTCCAGACCTGGCTCGACGGCTACGACATCCCGGCCAACGGCTCCATCGTCGGCAACGATACCAGCCCGTTTGCCGAGCAGCAGACCGTTCACGGTGGAAGCCAGTCCCTGAATTTCTTCTACGACACCAGTGCCCCGGCGACGCGCGCGGAAGCGGAGCGCACCTTCGCGGAGCCGCAAGACTGGACCTTATGTGGTCTCACTACACTGGTGCTGTACTTCCACGGCGACCCGGCCAATACCGGGCAACCGTACCTGAAGATCAACGGCAAGAAGGTGGTCTACAACGCCGACGCGACGGCTATCACGAAGCCCTGGTGGACGCAGTGGGCCATCGACCTCGCCTCCGTGGGCACCAATCTCAGGAGCGTCACGAAGCTTACCGTCGGCGTGGATGGCGGCCAGGGCGTCCTGTACTTCGATGACATTCAGGTCCTGGGGTCGGCCCCCGAGATACCGGAGGAGATCTGGCTCGAAGCCGAGGCGGCCGACACGCTCGGGACGAGCTGGACGACTTATACCGACCCGACCTCGTCCGCGGGGCGACACATTGGCTCGGAGAACGGCGCCGGCGATGACAACGACCAGGCTCCCGGACCCGAGTGGATCGCCAAGTACAATTTCACGGCGGCCGGGGGCGACTACAAGGTCGTGCTACGCGTCAGGACTGATAGTGACTCGTTTTGGGTCCGTATTATGGGTGCGACCAGTCAGACCTACGAGCATCCTAACCAGCCCGGTACCGGCTGGGTGCGATTCAATGGGATCGCCCCGGGCGCCGACTGGCACTGGGACGAAGTCCACAGCAATGACCACGGCAATGCCGTGGTGACCTGGACGTTGCCGGCCGGATCGCACACGCTGGAAATCGGCAAGCGCGAAGACGGCACCTGGCTGGATGCGATCATCATCACGAACGACGCCCAGTAGACGATGTCGCCGATTGAATCTGCCGCGGGGCCCGCGCCGATTGACTCGGTGCAGGCCCCGTTCCCTTCTCCCGCGGCACGGCCGGCGACGGGCATTGCTTCTACTGGTGCCGTCAGGACCTTCGCATGGAATCTCTGACACTGATTCCCGTTGAATTCAGTAGGATATAACGGTGTGGACGTTGTATTGCGTCAGCCGCTCGCGCCCGTTCAGGTCGGCAAGCTCGATGAGGAACGCGATGCCGACGACCTCAGCGCCGACCTTTTCGATAAGCTGACACGCCGCCCGCATGGTCCCTCCGGTGGCCAGGAGATCGTCCACCATCAGAATCTTCGCCCCCGGCGGCACGGCGTCGCGGTGCATCTCCACGCAATCCGTGCCGTATTCGAGGTCATACGTGACGCTCTCGGTCTCGTAGGGCAGCTTGCCCTTCTTGCGAATCGGGATGAAGCCGGCGCCGAGTTCGGCGGCGACGGCGGCCCCGAAGATGAACCCGCGCGCCTCTACGGCCGCGACGTATTCAACGCCCGCATCACGCCAAGGGGCGCACAGGGCCTCTACGGCGGCCGGAAATGCCTGCGGGTCGGCCAATAGAGGCGTGATGTCCCGAAACAGAATCCCCTTCTTCGGCCAATCGGGGATTTCGCGGATGTACTTTGCCAGATCCGTCTGTTCTTGCGCCATCTGCCCCTCCCTGGGGATCTATGATTTACCATTTACGATTTGGCTTCGCCAACCGGACGTAGCCGTGCGACACGACGGACAGCCTTCGCGCTCGCATCGGCACATCATAAATCGTAAATCAGGAATTGTAAATCCTATTCGCCTTCCATGTACTCGTACAGACTGGTCAGGGCGTCGCGCCGGATCTGGCGAATCCGCTCGCGAGTCAAACCCATCTTCCTGCCAATCTCCTTGAGGGTCAGCGCCCGCTGCCCCCCGATGCCATAATGCAATTTCAGCACTTCGGCCGCCCGCTCATCCAGCTCGTCCAGCAGCCGCAGCGCCTTTGCCTTTTCCTCGTCCTCCACCAGGCTATCCTCCGGCCGGCCGATGTTCTCATCTTCCAAAGTCGATTCCAAGAGCTGGCTCTCGTCCTGGTCATCCGCGCCCAGACTCTCGCCCGCGTTGCCAAGGACCTCAACGATGCGATGGATGATTTTGGCCTTGCGAACGGGCAACTGCATCAACTCTGCCATCTCCTCCAGGGTCAGTTTCCTTCCGATCCGGCCCTCGACCTCCGCGGCGGTATGGCGCCACTGGCTGATCAGTGTGACCATGTAGGTCGGCACGTGCACCGGCTGGACGTTTTCGAGCAGCGCCCGTTTGATGCTTTGCTTGATCCACCAGGCGGCGTAAGTGCTGAAGCGCGTTCCACGGCCCGGGTCGAAGTAGTCGACCGCCTTGATCAGGCCGAGGTTGCCCTCCTCGATCAGATCGCCCAGGCTCATCCCGCGTCCGGCGTATTTCTTGGCGATGTTAACCACGAGCCGCAGGTTGCTCCGCACGAGCTGCTCCCGCGCCCACGGGTCGTTCTCTTCCATGATCCGCTTGCCGTACTCGTACTCCTGCTCACCCGTCAGCAGGGACGCCTCATCGATCTCCCTGAGATAGTCTTTCAACGTGATGTCGAAAACGATAGCCGCCTCCCGCCCGACTGAGAGCCTCTCGGCCCCAGCCATCCGGGCCACATTCGTCATTGGTCCTCGTTCATCAATCGTTCACCAAGCCAGGCCCCCGCCGGCCTCATGTTTCCCAGGCGGCCCGGGGGTCCGCCCTGCCAAGAGTATCGACCGCCTGCGGGAAACGGTTTAGTCCCGCCACCGGAGAATTCGATGCCGCTGAGCCGGGTCCGCAAAACAAGCCGTAGACGCCCCTGGGGCGCGCCTGTGGCAGGTCTCCCAGAGGAGTTACCCGAAACCAACTCGGACGTTGCCGACATGACCAACTGTTGTTCGCAAAATGGCGAAATGAAAACGCAATATTTCCTTGTCGCCGGGACGCGGAGTATCGAGAATCCATGTGTGTGGCTCCTGAATATGGAGGGCCGTTCCCAGCGCGGTGCATGACGACGAAGAAATGGCGGCTGCGCCGGGTGGTATCGTCAAGACCGAAGGCCCTGGCGATGGTCCTGCGTGCAGGAAGGTCACCATTGCCAGGCTGCGCAAGGAGCCGGGACGCCTTGACGATGCTGCCCACCATATTGGGTGACTTTGCGATTGCCCGGCGGGAGCGGTTGGATGGTATTGCAAATACGTCCCTCGCGTGCTATACTCTATGGCTCTTTCATTCTCTTCTCTCAGGAGGACTGCCATGAATATCAAATCGGTTTGCTGGGCGATTACATTGGCCGTCGGCCTGGCCATTCCCGTCCGGGCCGAGCTGATCGGCTATTGGAAGCTCGACGAAGGAGAAGGCACCGAGTCCTGGGACCAGACCGATTACTGGCACGACGTCAAGATCGAGCCCTGGAACGAGGCAAAGGTGAGATGGACAACCAACGGCTATGACGCCAATGCCCTGGAATTCGTGTCCGCGACCTCGCCCTTCACGCTTTGCGATGCGCCCCTGACGGCAAACCTGCTGAACATCAGCGAAGCGACGTATGCGTTCTGGATGAACATGCCGTCCACGTTCCAGGCCTGGGGTCCGATTCTCGTGCTCCTGGGTCAGAACTCCGACCACAGCGTGGAATGCAACGGGGCGGCCGACCTGTTGATTGCTGATTTTGGCGTTGACGCCTACGGAGACCTTGGCACCAGCGGCGCCAAGCTCAACGACGGCCAGTGGCGTCACATCGCCGTCACCTACAGCGCGAGCGCCAATGCGATGACGGTCTATGTCGACGGCCAGCCCGCGGGCAACATACCGTTCGGTGCGAGTGACCCGATCACCGCCGTTCGCATCGGCGGTCCCCGCAACCGCACCCAGTGGCGACGCTATATCGGCCGGCTCGATGAAGTGGCCGTCTGGAACCATGCCTTGAGCGCCGCCGACGTCAAGAATGTGTTCTGGTTCGGCCCACAGTGGACGCGGTTCGCGACGAGTCCGGAGCCTGCAAACGGCGCCGCCATCGGGACGATGAATGTGACGCTGCGCTGGACCGCCGGCGACACGGCCGCTCGACACCACGTTTTTCTCGGCGAGAATCCTGATGACGTCAAAGACGGAACGAGCGACACCGACAAGGGCACAATGGCCGGGACCAGCTTCTCGGACTATACGTGGGAACTCGGCAAAACGTATTACTGGCGGGTTGATGAGATCGAGGCCGACGGTGTCACGGTATACCCGGGCGTGGTCTGGAGTTTCACCGTCTCGGCGAAGTTCGCCTCGCAGCCGGTCCCCGCCGACGGAGCCGTACTGGTGGATCCGGACGCCATCCTAAGTTGGACCCCCGGCTCGGGGGCCGTCACGCACAGCGTATACCTCGGCACCGATCCGGCGAATCTGCCGCGCGTGTCCCAGGAACAGCCGGGAACGACGTACGACCCGCCCCAACTGGGGTTCGGCACGACCTATTTCTGGCGCGTCGACGAGTTCGATGGCGCGAACACCTACACCGGCGAGGTGTGGCGTTTCAAGACGACACCTGATTTTCAGGTAGCGGACCCGAACCTCGCAGGGTTCTGGAACTTCGACCAGGACGAGAACGGGATCGCCATCGATTGGTCCGGCCACGGCCGCCACGGCACGATCCTGGGCGATCCGAATCGCGTCGAAGGTTACAGCCTGGCCGCCCTGGCCTTCGACGGCATCGATGACCGCGTCGAGGTCCCGCAAGTGGTCAGCACCGACCTGACGCTCATGGCTTGGATCAAAACGGATGTCCCAGGCGCCGCAGGCGCGACGGCGCGGGACGGCAGCGGGTTGTTGTGGTCGGACCACGCCGGCGGCGGGGACCACTTCACGCTGGCGGTCCTGGGGACAAAGCTGGCCTTCGAGACCGGCCCGGGCGGCAATCCGAATACCATCTCCGGCGACGACGTGGTGACGGGCGAATGGGCGCATGTCGCCGTGACCAGGACCGAAAGCTCGAGTGCAGTCGAGCTATTCATCAACGGCGCGAGCAGCGCGACGGGCAATCATGCCGGCGACAACAATGTGGGCTCTAATCCCTTGATCGTGATCGGCGCCAACACCCTCGATTCCCGGTACTTCCAGGGGTTCATCGACGAGGTCCGCGCGTACAATCGCGTGCTGAGCCAGGAGGAAATGGGCGTGGCCATGCGCGGCAATCCGCTGTCGGCTTGGAATCCCAGTCCCCCGACGGGCGGGGTCGTCGATATCCGCTACGAGGGGCCGCTGGCTTGGTCGCCCGGCGACCAGGCGGCAGAGCATGACGTGTACGTCGGCACGGACCAGGCCGCCGTGCGGGCCGCAACAACGGAAACAGCCGACATCTACAGGGGACGCCAGGGGCAAACCGCCTATGACCTCGCGGAGCCGCTCCAGTGGGGCCAGATGTACTACTGGCGCGTCGATGAGCTCAACACGGACGGGACCGTCACCAAGGGAAACGTTTGGAGTCTCCGCGTGGCCGATTATCTCATCGTCGATGGCTTTGAAGGCTACAACGACGAGGAGAACCAGGGCACGCGCATCTACGAAACCTGGATCGACGGCTGGGCCACCAAGGACAACGGCTCGACCGTCGGCAACTGGGACGCGCCGTTCGCCGAGCGGACCATCGTCCACAGCGGCCGGCAATCGATGCCGCTGGACTACAACAACGTCAACGCGCCGTTCTACAGCCAGGCCTATCGAGAGCTGGCCCCCGAGCAGGACTGGACCAGCCACGGCGTCGGCGAGCTGGTCGTCTGGTTCAGGGGCAATCCCGTGGCGTATATGGAGACGGCCGGGGGCGCATTCACCATCAGCGCTTCCGGCGTGGACATCTGGGGCACGGCCGACGAGTT
>CAYFUB010000352.1:0-16109 GCA_964346195.1 uncultured Pirellulales bacterium | reverse complement strand
TGTTGGCGAAGCTGCGCAGCGACAGCGTGGTGGTTGTCGACGGCCTGCCGTTCGACAAGCCGCGCACCCGGGACTTTGCCGGCATCCTGAAGAATTTGAAAATCGACCGCAGTTGTCTGGTAGCGGTGAGCGACTATGACGAGAACGTTTACAAATCGGCGCGCAACATCGCCCGGGTGGACGTATTGCCCGTAGCCGACCTGAATGCGGCGGATATCGTCAACCACCGGCAGATGTTGTTCACCAAAGATGCGCTGACGTCGTTCCTCGATCGCGGCGGCGGCAACGGCGAGGAGAACGCGAGCGCGTGAGCGCGGGGATTTTCGGGTTGGAAGCATAGAATTTAGGTTCGAGTTCGCGATGGACAACTACAGCATTATCGTCCGGCCGATCGTCACGGAACAGGGCATGCACTTTGCCAACGTCAAGGGTGCATACTCGTTCCAGGTGAACAAGAGGGCGAATAAGGCGGAAATAAAGAACGCGGTAGAAAAGATCTACGGCGTGAAGGTCCAGAAGGTGAGAACGTCGAATCGCCAGGGCAAACGCCGTCGCAAGGGCCGGATGATCGGCACGACCTCGAGCTGGAAGAAAGCCGTAGTGTATCTGGAGCCCGACAACCACATCGATTTGTTCTGAGCGTGCGGCTCCTGGAAAGAGATAAAGATCATGGGTATTCGCATTTACAGACCGACCAGCCCCGGACGGCGGAACAGCTCCGTCAACGATTACACCGAGTTGACAACCGACAAGCCGGAAAAGACATTGTGTAAGAGGATCAAAAAGAGCGGCGGCCGCAACCACAGTGGTATGACCATGGTGCGGTTCCGCGGCGGCGGGGCCCGGCGGATCTATCGGCTCGTTGATTTCAAGCGCAACAAGGATGGAATCCCCGCCAAAGTGACAAGCGTCGAATACGACCCGAACCGCGATTGCTTCATCTCCCTGCTCCAGTACAAGGACGGTGAGAAACGGTACATCCTTGCTCCCCTGGGCGTGGGGGTCGGCGACGTGCTGGAGAGCGGCCCGGAGTGTGAGCCGAAAACCGGCAACTGCATGCCGTTGTCGGCGATCCCGGCGGGTCTGGAAGTGCATAACATCGAAATGACGGCGGGCCAGGGCGGCAAGCTGGTGCGCGGCGCCGGGACGGCGGCGCGCATCGTCGCCAAGGAAGGCGATTGGGTGACCGTGGTTTTGCCGAGCGGCGAGATGCGCATGGTCCGCAAGGAATGCCGGGCCACGATCGGTCGCCTGAGCAATCCCGACCATCAGAACATCAGTATCGGCAAGGCGGGCCGCACGCGCCATATGGGCCGCAGGCCGCACGTCAGAGGCAAGGCGCAGAACCCCGTCTCCCACCCGATGGGTGGTGGCGAGGGTCGGTCCAACGGCGGGCGGCATCCCTGCTCGCCAACCGGCGTACTGGCCAAGGGCGGCAAGACCCGGCGCCCGCGAAAGACCAGCAACAGCAGGATTATCCGAAGACGCAGGAACAAGAGGCAGGGGCAATTGGTGCTGTAACAGAACCCGGCGACCACGGCCGCGGGCGTACGCGGGCCGCGCGTCGCTGAACGAGAGATGTAAAGATGGGACGATCTCTTAAGAAAGGACCTTACGTGGACGACAAGCTGCTCGGCAAGGTGAGCCGGCAGATTGCCGAGGGGAGCCGCAATCCCATCAAGACGTGGGCGCGGCGGTGCACGATCGTGCCCGAGTTCGTCGGCTTCACGTTCATGGTCCACAACGGCAAGATGTTCAACAAGGTGTTCGTGACGGAAGACATGGTGGGCCACAAGCTCGGCGAGTTTTCCCTCACCCGGACGTTCCGAGGGCATTCCAGCAAGAAGATCAAGTAATCATGCAGGTCGGTCGCGGGCGTGAAGGCGACGGACCCTGCGTGGGGCATGGCTTATGTTAAGCGGTACGAAACTCAAAGAAGTATCCGGGCGGCAGCGGTTGACCATTGAGGACCTCGCGCGCAGCATCACGCGGGGCGGTCTCGATCTGAAGGATGCCGTGACTGCGGTGCGGAACTGGCAGAAAGGGCTTCTCAAGCCGCAGCCTCGGAGTGAGGACGTTCGACGGCTCGCCGATGCGTTGTCCGTGGAGGTCAGCGAAATCAGCGACTGGCGCTCCTCGTGTCGGTACGCTCCGATGGCGGCCGGCAAGGTTCGACTCGTGACCGCGCTGATCGCCGGGCGGCCCGTTCAGGACGCGATGGACATCCTGAGATTCACGCGCAAGCGTGCGGCCCCGATCGTGGACAAAGTCCTGAAAGCCGCGGTGGCCGATGCCGATGAGCAGCAGGTCGATGTCGACGACCTGTACGTTGCGGAGGCGCGGGTGGATGACGCCGGGATTCGCATCGGCACCAAGCGGTGGATGCCCAAGGACCGAGGCCGGGCGCATCCGATTCAAAAGAAGGCTTGCCATATTCACGTGACGGTGAGCCGGGTGGGCGAAGCCTAGAGTGGAAAGGACCGCGTCGACGGGTCCCGCTGGTCGTAGCGCAATAAGCATAGTTGAAACGAACGTAGAGATACCTGATTATGGGTCAAAAGACATCTCCAATAGGGTTCCGGACGGGCGTTACGCTGGGATGGCAGAGCACGTGGTTTGCTCCCAAGGCGAATTACGGGGACTTCCTCGTCGAGGACCAGCGGATTCGCAGATACATCGACGGGCGGTTCAACCGGCAGATGCCTAAAGGGGCGGTCGCGAAGGTGGAGATCATCCGCACTCGCAACGAGGTGAACGTGACGCTCCACAGCGGGCGGCCGGGAGTGGTCATCGGCCCCCGAGGCGGAGAAGTCGACAAGCTGCGCGAGGAATTGGAGAGCGTGACCGGTCGCAAGGTCACGGTCAACGTGATCGAGATCAAGGAGCCGGACCTGAACGCGACGCTGGTGGCCGAATCCATCGGCGAGCAGCTCGCCAAGCGGGCGTCGTTCCGACGCACCATGAAGCAGTACTGCGAATCGGCGATGAACGCGGGCGCCAAGGGCGTCAAAATCACCTGTGCGGGACGGCTGGCCGGGTCGGAAATGGCCCGGACCGAGACGCAAAAGCTCGGGAGCATTCCGCTGCACACGCTCGATGCCGACGTGGATTACGCGACGGCCACCGCCCGCACCACGTATGGCGCGATCGGGATCAAGGTATGGATCTACCGGGGAAAATTCGGGGAGGAGACTGAGCCGGTGGAGCGCAAGCGCCGGCGGCCGCCTCGGCGCGTGTCGCCGGGACCGGCGCCCAGCCCGGTGCCGGCCGCGCCTTCAAGCCCGGACGTCGGACCGGCAGGCGCCGCTGAGAGCAGGCCGGTGCCCACGCCGCAGGTGGAAGGCCGGTCTTGAGGCAAGCGGCCGGACGAAGAGTTGGAAGAGGTTAAAAATGGCGTTAATGCCGAAAAGAGTGAAATATCGCAAGAGCCAGCGGGGCCGGATGAAAGGCAACGCGACCCGCTGCAACTACGTCGCTTTCGGCGACTACGGCCTGCAGGCGCTGGAGACCAGTTGGGTCACGGCCAAGAACATCGAGGCCGGACGAGTGGCGGCGACCCACTTTCTGCACCGGGAAGGTAAAGTGTACATTCGCATCTTTCCGCACAAGCCGGTGAGCTCCAAGCCGCTCGAGACGCGCATGGGCAAGGGCAAAGGCGAGCCCGAGTTCTGGGTGGCGCGTGTGCGGCCCGGGCAAATCTGCTTCGAGATCGGGGGCGTGAGCGAGGAAGTGGCCAAGCAGGCCTTGTCGCGCGTCGCCCACAAGATGCCGATTCGATGCCGATTCGTGAGGCGCGGGCATTCGGTTTGAGAGGATATGCAGGTGAAGGCCAGGCAATTGAGAGAGATGAGTCGCGACGAGTTGCAGACGACGCTGGAGGACCTCGAGAAGCGTCTGTTCGATCTGCGCTCGCAGGCGGTGACCGAAAAACTGGAGAATTCGAAAGCCATCATCAACGCGCGGCGGGACGTGGCCCGCGTCAAGACGGTTTTGAACGAGCAGGCGCGTTGACGCCCTGCCGTCGCGAAGGGTGGGAACGTGTCTATATGGAAACGACGAAAGCGAAAACTGTGACGGGACTGGTGACCAGCAACAGCGGCAAGAAGAGCCTCCGGGTGCAGATCGACTACAAGGTCAAGCACCCGAAGTATGGCAAGTACATCCGGCGCAAGACGAAGTTTGCCGTCCATGACGAGCGCAGCGAGTGCGGCGTCGGCGACGTGGTCGAGATCGCGGAGTGCCGGCCGTACAGCAAAACAAAGAGCTGGCGCGTGGTCCGGGTGCTTCAGAAGGCGGTCCACGCGTAACACGCGTACGAGATGCGAAGACTATGATTCAGAACCAAACCATGCTGGATATCGCCGACAACTCGGGGGTGAAGTCGGCCATGTGCATTCGGGTCAAGGGAAAGACGAGCGCGCGCGGCCAGTTCACGCGTGCCACCGCCACCGTGGGAGACGTGATCTGGGTCGCGATCAAGAAATCGCTGCCGACCTGCCAGTTGGATGACAAGAAGGTCCACAAGTGCGTGGTGATTCGCACGAAAACCCCCGTGCGGCGCTCGGACGGCAGCTACGTCAAGTTCGACAGTAACGCGGCCGTCATGATCGACAACGAGGGCAATCCCATCGGCACGAGAATTTTCGGGGCCGTCGCCCGCGAGCTGCGTGAGAAGAACTATATGAAGATCATCTCACTGGCCGGCGAAGTGGTCTGAAATCACAAGTAGGAGCAGGAGTTCCGCAAAATGGAGATTAGGCTTACAAACGGAGAAACAGCCAGATGGCCTTGCATGTGAAAAAAGGGGATATGGTGCAGATCATTGCCGGGGATCACAAGGGAGCGACCGGCCGGGTCCTGCACGTATATCCGGACAAGCATACGGTCGTTGTTCAGGGTCAGAATATCGCCAAGAAACACGTGCGCCCTTCGCGACGTAATCCGCAGGGGGGACGTATCGGCGTCGAGCAGCCGATTCACATGAGCAACGTCCTGCCCGTGCATCCGAAGACTTCCAAGGGCAGCAGGGTCCGTTTTGTCCAGGCTCAGGACGGGAGCAAGAGGCGTGTCGCTGTGGACGGGTCGGAGATTGGAACCACGAGAAGGGCAAAATAAGGACGGTCGATTACACCCCGGCGTCGTCCGGTCGGGAATCGGGACAAGAGAGCAAAGAAGAATATGGCGCGTTTGAAAGACTTGTACAAGGCGAAGATCGTTCCTGAGCTGCAGAAGGAGTTCGGCTACGGCACCGTCATGGCCGTGCCCAAGGTGGAGAAGGTCGTGATCTCCATGGGTATCGGCAAGGCCACACAGGACAAGAAGTTTCTGGAGCTGGCAAAGAAGGACCTGGCCCTGATCAGCGGCCAGCAGCCGGCGGTATGCAAGGCGAAGAAGAGCGTGTCGAATTTCAAGGTGCGCCAGGGCAACGAGACCGGCCTGAAGGTGACCCTGCGCGG
Organism: uncultured Pirellulales bacterium; assembly: GCA_964346195.1. Lineage (GTDB taxonomy): Bacteria > Planctomycetota > Phycisphaerae > Sedimentisphaerales > Anaerobacaceae > PLanc-01. Next base: position 10,653 of record CAYFUB010000352.1, on the reverse strand, counting down.
CGTTCGCATGTATGAGTTCATGGACCGTCTGATCAATCTGGCCATCCCGCGGGTCCGCGACTTCCGCGGCTTGAATCCGAACAGCTTCGACGGGCGCGGCAACTATTCCATAGGGCTGGGCGAACAGAGCGTCTTTCCGGAGATCAACCCGGCGAAGGTCGAGTTCCAGCAGGGAATGAACATCACCTTTACGACGACGGCCCGGACGGATGAAGAGGCGCGGCGATTGCTGGCGTTGTTCGGCATGCCGTTCCGAGGCCAGACGGCGGCACAGCCCGCGCGATAGGCTGACAGCAGGAAACAGTAAGCTGGAGTGCGTTGATGTCGACGAAGGCATTGGAAAACAAGGTCAGAAGGAAGCAGAAGTTCCGCGTCCGACAGTATACTCGTTGTGAGCTTTGCGGCAGGTCGCACGCGGTATATCGCAAGTTCAAGGTCTGCCGCATTTGTTTCCGGATCCTGGCCAACCAGGGCAAGATTCCGGGCGTAAGAAAGGCAAGCTGGTAGTTCGCGATGCGTCGAGGCGACGAACACCTGGAACCTGCAGGAAAGAATTATGAGTTGGAGCGATCCCATAGCTGACATGTTGACGCGGATTCGCAACGGCGTGCGGGCGCGCAAGCCGTACGTCAACGTGAAGGCGTCCAAGATCTGTGAAGGCATTGCGGCCGTCCTCAAGAAGGAAGGCTTCATTGAGGAATACGTCCGCATTGATGACGGCAAGCAGGGGATTATCCGGGTCGCGCTGAAGTACGATCAGGAAGGTGTGCCGGCCATCAACGAGATCCAGAGAACGAGCAAGCCCGGTTGCCGGGTGTATGCCTCCGTGGACGACCTGCCGGTCGTTCTGGCGGGCCTGGGCATCGCCGTGGTGTCCACGAGCAAGGGGATAATCAGCGATCGGAATTGCCGCGAGAGCAAGGTTGGCGGCGAGATTCTTTGCACGGTAAGCTAAATGAGTCGAATAGGAAATAAACCCGTCGCGATCCCGAAGGGCGTGAAAGTCGAACACCGAGACCGGGTAGTGAAGATCACCGGGCCCCTGGGGACCGCGGAAATAACGTGCCATCCGTGTCTGACCGTCAAGGTCGAGGATTCCGCCGGCAGGATCGAGATTGTCAATCCCGAGCCCGAGGTGCGTCGCAACAGGGAACTTCACGGCACGACACGGGCCCTGATCGCCAACATGGTGGCTGGCGTCACACAGGGCTTTCAGAAGCAGATGGAGGTCTACGGCACGGGCTACGGCGTCAAGCAGCAGGGCGCCAACCTCGTCTTGCAGGTGGGGTTCGCCCACGCGGTGGAGTTGCCGATTCCGCAAGGCGTGAAGGTCGATATTGCGGTCCCGGCTACCAGGGGCAATGATGTTCCGGCGAAGTTCACGGTGTCCGGCATCGACAAGTGCACCGTGGCGCAGTTCGCCGCGGAGATCCGAAAAGTGAAACCGCCCGAGCCCTACAAGGGCAAAGGCATTCGTTACGCGGGTGAGCACATCCGGCGGAAGGTTGGCAAAGCGTTCGCATCAGGCGGAGCATAGTAGAGAACTCAGTCGCATGAAGACGGCACGAATAAAGAAAGCGGCGCTGCGCCGCAAACGGCACGTGCGTAAGAAGCTCGTGGGAACGGCGGAGAGGCCGCGCTTGTCGGTCTTTCGGTCCGGCCGACACATCTACGCGCAACTGATCGATGATACGGCCGGCGCAACGCTGGTCGCAGCGAGTACGAGGGGCCAGCAGCTGCGGGACCAGTTGAACCGGGGCGGCAACCGGAAAGCGGCCGAGGCCGTGGGCGAGGCGCTGGCGAAGAGGGCCCTCGACGTCGGCATCAAGTGCGTTTGTTTCGATCGCGGCCCGTATAAATACCACGGACGTGTGAAATCACTTGCCGACGCGGCAAGGAAGGCAGGTTTGGCCTTCTGAGAAGACTCGTTGATATCGGGAGACGAAATTGGCAGCAGAACCGGTCAGAGCACCTGAATACGAAGAAAAGCCGTTGGAAGACACGGTGGTGAAGATTTATCGGTGCGCAAAAGTCGTCAAGGGCGGCCGACGCTTCAGCTTCGCGGCCCTCGTCGTCGTCGGCGACCGTGCGGGCTCCGTCGGCATCGGCTACGGCAAGGCGAACGAGGTGCCGGCAGCCGTGGAAAAGGGGATCAAGGACGCCAAGAAGCTTCTGCACAAGATCCCGCTCGTGGGGACCACGATTCCCCACCGGGTCACGGGCAAGTACCGGGCTACGACAGTCCTGCTGGCTCCGGCCAGTCCGGGCACCGGCGTCATTGCGGGCTCCAGCGCCCGGGCCGTGCTTGAGTTCGCGGGCGTCCGCGACGCACTGACCAAGGTCTATGGCAGCACCTCCGCCAAGAACGTCGTCAAGGCCACGATCGATGGCTTGTTGAGGCTGCGGAGCAAAGAAATGGTCGAAGCTCTACGAGGCGTTGCGATTACGAAATAGCAACTATGGCCAAGTGGGTGATTTGAATGTTGAGTCATGAGATTACTTCTGTCGTAGGTAAACACCGGGCACGCAAGCGCAAGGGAAGAGGGCGCGGCACGGGCTTGGGAAAGACCGCGGGTCGTGGGAGCAAGGGAAGTCGAAGCCGGGCCGGTGCCATGAGGTACTCGCTCTACGCCGGCGGACAGATGCCTTTGTTCCGGCACTTGCCGAAACGCGGGTTCAACAATAAGAACTTCGCCACTCGCTTCGAGGTCGTGAACGTGGCGCAGTTGGAGCGGTTCGAGGACGGTTCCCAGGTGGGTGTCGAGCAGCTTTTGCGAGCGGGCCTGATTCCGGGCGTGGCCAGCAGGGTGAAAATCCTCGGCGACGGCGAGCTGACGAAGAAGCTCCAGGTTGCCGCACACAAGTTCAGTAAGACCGCCGAGCAGAAGATCGTGGACTGTGGCGGAACGGCGACGCGGATCCAGATAGAGGTGAAACCGGTCAAACGCAAGCATAGTTAAGAATCTCATATCCGCGTGGTGCCCCGCGGGGCCGCGCGATATGTGGAGAACAACCCAGTGATTGGAACGATAGCCAACATTTTCAGAATCCAGGACCTGCGGAACAAGATCCTCTTCACGGTGGCGCTGTTGATCATCTACCGCGTGGGCTTCCATATCCCGAACCCCGGGTTCGACCAGGGCAAGATCCGGGCCGCGGCCGAAAGCCGGGATACGGGCAGCCCGCTCGGCCGGGCCGCCGATTACCTGCAGATCTTTACCGGCGGGACCTTGAGCCAGAGCAGCCTGTTCGGCCTCGGGATCATGCCGTACATCACCGCCTCGATTATCCTGATGCTCCTCGGCGAGGTTGTTCCCGCGCTCAAGAAGCTGCGCCAGGAAGGGCAGACCGGGTACAAGAAGATTCAGGAGTACACGCGCTACCTGACGGTGCTTGTCTGCGTGATTCAGTCGGTGATGTACATGCGCTGGATCGGCGGGTCGGAGTATATCTATCCGGGAATGCGCACCGAGGCAATTCTCATGGGCGTCGTCGGCATGACGGCGGGCACGATCTTTCTGATGTGGCTCGGCGAGCAGATCGACGAGTACGGCATCGGCAACGGCATCAGCCTGATCATCATGGCCGGTATCATCGCCAGAATGCCTTGGGTGGTTTACCAACTGCTGGGGCAGGTGAGCTTCTCGGTCGGGGCACAGACGGGAAACATCGGCCCGGCGAAGATCCTTTTCATAGCCGCCGCTTTTGTCTTCGTGGTGGCCGGGGCCATCCTGATCACGCAAGGTCAGCGGCGCATTCCCATCCAGCAGGCCAAGCAGATGCGTGGCCGGCGCATGTACGGCGGTCAGCGTCACTATCTGCCGTTGCGAGTCAACCACGGCGGCGTGATGCCGATCATCTTTGCGTCGAGCTTCATGATGTTTCCGCCCATCATTTTCGAGCAACTCGCGCGGGTCTTCCCCCGCTCAGTGGTGCTGGCGTGGATCGGCTCGGCTTTCAATTATCATTCCTACACGTACAATGTCCTGTACATGCTGTTGATTTTCCTGTTTGCCTATTTCTGGGTCACCGTCCAGTTCCAGCCGCGGGAGATGGCCAAGAACCTGCGCGATTCGGGGAGCTTCATTCCCGGCCTGCGCCCCGGGCGTCGAACCGCCGAGTACCTGGAAACCGTGATGATGCGGATTACGTACTATGGGGCGGCGTTCCTTGCCGCGATTGCGACGATCCCGATGATCGTCTCCTATGCGCTGGACATCGACCCCGGTATCACGGCCTATCTGGGAGGCACGGGATTGCTGATCGTCGTCAGCGTTTCGCTCGACCTGGTGCAGAAGATCGAGGCGAACCTCCTGATGCGAAGCTACGAAGGCTTCACGTCGTCCGGCCGAATCAAGGGAGCGTATGCATGAGAATTGTCTTGTTGGGCGCGCCCGGCGCGGGCAAGGGAACACACTGTAAACGAGTTGCGGACCGTTACGGCGTCGCTCACTTGTCCAGCGGGGATATCTTGAGACGAGAGCGGGCCGAGGGCACCGAACTGGGCAAAAAGGCACAAAGTTATATGGACGCCGGCGCACTGGTGCCGGACGACCTGATCGTGGAGATGATGAGCCGGGCCATCCGCAAGGCGCCGGGGGGCTACGTCCTGGACGGCTTTCCAAGGACGCTGAACCAGGCCGAAATCCTGGACCGATCCTTGACGCAGGCCAACGGGGCGGTCGATAGCGTCGTCAACCTTCAGGTTGACGATGATGTGGTCCTCGAACGGATTACGGGCCGACGGAGTTGTCCCCAGTGCGGTACGGTGTACCACGTGAAGAACATGCCGCCGAAGGTCGACGAGCTTTGCGACAAGGACGGCGCTCGATTGATACAGAGACCGGATGATACGGAGAAGGTGGTGAAGAACCGCCTGGAAACCTATAACCAGCAGACCAGACCGGTTGTAGATTACTACCGGGCCAGGCGAACGGTCCACGATATCGACGCCAATGGCGATGCGGATACCGTGGCCGCCGTGATTTTCGAGAAGCTGGATCCTTTGGCGCGGAAGTAGGCGAACGCCGGGAAAACGGCGTTGGGTCGAATATAAGTTATGTAGATGGCTATAACGCTTCGGAGCCGCAGAGAAATCGAGTTGATGCGTCAGGCAGGAGCCGTTGTAGCCGACGTTCTTTCAAAATTACAGAAGCTCGCAGTGCCGGGTATGACGACCGGCCATCTGGATCGGGTCGCGATGCAGATGACGGCGGAGGTCGGGGCGGAGGCGCTTTTCAAGGGCGTTCGCAATCCGCAGGCGCGCATGTCCTTTCCGGGCGCGATCTGTGCCTCGGTCAATGAGCAGGTCGTGCATGGAATCCCCTCGGATGCCGCGGTGTTGCGCGCGGGCAATATTCTCAGCATCGACTTCGGCGTCAGATTGAATGGTTATTGCGGCGATGCCGCGATAACCATCCCGATCGGCGGGATCTCCGCGGAGAATCGTCGGCTCATCGACGTTACACGGGAGGTGCTGCATATCGCCGTCGCTGGGGCCCGGCCCGGCGTCAGATGGAGTCAGATCGCCGGCAGGATGCAGCGGCACGCTGAGTCGGCCGGATTTTCCGTCGTGCGGGATTTCGTCGGACATGGGATCGGCACGAAGATGCACGAGGATCCGAAGATTCCGAATTTCGTCAGCGATGAGTTGCTGGCGGACGATATCGTGTTGGTCGAGGGCATGGTTCTTGCCGTCGAACCCATGATCAACGCCGGCACGTATGCCGTTCGCACGCTGGGCAACGGGTGGACCGTGGTGACCAGAGACGGCAGGTGTTCCGCTCACTTCGAACACACGATTGCAGTCGTCGAAGGCGGCTGCGAGGTTTTGACAAGGACGGGAAAACGTGAGGAAAACGGATTTGCCGGTGAAACGGATCGGGCTGCGACGAGACGCGAGCAGTGCGGTTGAGTGCGGCGGCCGGGCCGTTTCGTACCATTTTGGATGTTCATGGCCAAAAAAGACGCAATAAGATTGCAGGCGAAAGTGGTCGAAGCTCTGCCGAACGCCATGTTCAGGGTGGAACTGGAGAACGGACACAGGGTCCTGGCCCACGTCTCGGGGAAGATGCGGATGAATTTCATTCGCATCCTGCCGGGCGACATGGTTACCGTCGAGATGTCGCCCTACGACTTGAGCCGGGGCCGGATCGTGCTGCGCCATTGAAGCCGGCCGAAGCCGATCGTCGCACGGCGTCAGCAGAATCCTGGTAGAACGTGGAATCGAATATGAAGGTCAGAAGCTCGGTAAAACGGATATGTGAAAACTGCAAGATCGTTCGCCGCCGAGGCGTGGTACGGGTGATTTGCTCGAATCCACGCCATAAACAGCGGCAGGGGTGACCGGCCGTGAGCGAACGGCGAACGCATCGAGCCCGTATAGTTGCGTAGAGGAATGGCAATATGCCCCGTATAGTAGGTACTGATATCCCGGACAACAAGGTAATCTGGATTTCTCTCACGTATATTCCCGGAATCGGTAAGCGCGTATCAGAGCTGATTCTGAAAGAAGCCCAGATTGAGCAGATGACGAAGGCTGGCAAGCTCAGTGAAGATGAGCTCAGCCGAATCACGCAGATTATCGATCGCAACTACGTGGTCGGTGGACAGCTTCGAAGACAGGTGGCACAAAATATCGCCCGGCTGCGCGATATCGGCTGTTATCGCGGGATTCGGCATCGACGAGGCCTGCCCGTCCGTGGGCAACACACGCAGAGCAACGCCCGGACCCGCAAAGGGCCGCGCAAGACGGTCGCCGGCAAGAAGGGTGTGAAGGAGCAGCGCGGGTAGTCCGGCAGGCGAAACGATCAGGATAAGAGACGCAAAATGGCAAAAAGCGGAAAACGAAAGATCAGGAAGAACGTGGTTCGGGCGATTGTGAATATCAAGGCGACATTCAACAACACCTTGATCACGATCACGGATATGGACGGCGACACCATCTGCTCGAGTTCGGCCGGTTGTGTGGGTTTCAAGGGCTCGCGCAAGAGCACGCCTTTCGCCGCGCAGCAGGCAGCACAGAACTGTGCCAACGCGGCCATGCGAAACGGCGTGCGTGAAGTGGAAATCAAGGTCAAAGGCCCCGGCGCCGGTCGGGAATCGGCGATTTCCGCGCTGCAGGCGGCCGGGCTGCGAATCGCCTCGATCGAGGACGTTACGCCGCTGCCGCACAACGGGTGCAGACCGCCGAAGCGCAGACGAGTATAGGGCGCCGTGGAAGTCTGAGGAGATCGATTGGTATGGGACGTTATGTTGGTCCATCCTGCAGGGTTTGCCGCCGCGAAGGAATGAAACTGTTCCTCAAGGGCATGAAGTGTGAGACGGCGAAATGCCAGATCGAACGACGACAGCGCAGTCTGGCGCCGGGCATGCACGGCTGGCGCCGGGGACGGCTGAGCGAGTATGGGGTCCGGCTCCGCGAGAAGCAGAAGATCAAGCGGTATTACGGGGTCTACGAACAACAATTCATGCGCTTCTTCCGCAAGGCGTCGCGCCTCAAGGGTAATACGGGCGAGAACCTCCTGCAACTGCTGGAAAGACGCCTGGACAACGTGGTTTACAAGCTGAATTTCGCCGGTTCCCGCAAGGCGGCCCGGCAGCTCATCACGCACGGTCATATTCACGTCAATGGCCGCAAGGTCGATATCAGCGACTACGTCATCGGGATCGGTGATAAAATAACGGTGAAGGATTCTGGGAAAAGCCTCAAACGCGTGAGACAGCAGCTTGAGAGCAACCCGAATTTCACGACTCAGGGCTGGTTGCAGTTGGATCGCGACAAGCCGGCTGCCACCGTGGTGGCTCTGCCCGCCCGGACGGACGTGCAAATTCCGGTCGAAGAGCAGTTGGTGGTGGAATTCTGTTCGAGGTAAACTCAGAGGCCAAAAATGGGGAATTGCAGGGTACAAATGACGAGCGGCGAGAGTTCCACCTTGTGCCGTATGCGTAGCGATGAAAGTTCAGATCGGAGGCCTATATGCGAGTGACTTGGCGTGGCTTGGAGTTGCCGACTCGTGTTGAGAAGGATGCCGGTGTTTCGACGGACAGGTACGGCCGGTTCTTCATCGAGCCGTTCGAGCGCGGTTTCGGTACGACGGTGGGCAACAGCCTCAGGCGTGTGTTGCTCTCCTCGCTGGAAGGCAGTGCGGTCACATCGATCAAGATTGCCGGCGTAGACCACGAGTTTACGTCCATTCCCGGCGTTATGGAAGACACGACGGATATCGTTCTCAATGTCAAGAGCCTGGTCATTCGACTGCAGGGAGATGGCCCCAAGACCATGAAGGTCTCTGCGAAAAAGGCGGGTGTGGTCACGGCCGCCGACATCGTTGCCGACCCGGCGATCGAGGTGATCAACCGGGATGCGGTGCTGGCCACGTTGACCGAGAACGTGAAGTTTGAAATGGAGATGGTCGTGGAAAACGGCCGGGGCTACGTTCCCGTCTCGGATCGGATCGCCGATGCCGACCGTTTCGAACAGGAGATCGGACGCATCCATCTGGACGCCGTCTATTCGCCGGTCACGCGCGTTCGCTACACGACGGAGAACACCCGGGTGGGTCAGCGCACGAACTACGACAAGCTGATCCTGGAGATCTGGACCAATGGCACGATCACGCCGGAGATGGCACTCGTGGAGGCGGCGAAGATCTTGCGCAAGCATATCAACCCCTTTGTGCAGTACTTCGAACTGGGCGAGGAAACGGTCACCGGGGAGGCACCCAGGGAAGAGCCGACCAGGCAGGTCGACCAGGAGTTGGAAGCCAAGCTCAACACTCCGATTCAAGAACTGGAGCTCTCCGTCAGGGCCAGCAACTGTCTCGAGTCCGTCAAGGTGGAAACCGTCCGCCAGCTCGTCCAGATGACCGACGCGGATTTGTTGAAGATTCGCAGCTTCGGCAAGACCTCCCTGCGCGAGATCAAGCGGAAGCTCGCGGACATCGACTTGTCGCTGGGCATGAAAGACGTGGCGAAGCAGCCGGAAGGATGACGTGCGAAGAATTCTGGGATCTCAGGTAGAAAAGGTGTTTTGAAACATGCGTCATAGAGTTGCAGGGCGCCAGTTGAGCAGGACCAGTGCACACCGCCGGGCGATGCGCCGGAATCTGGTCCAGTCGCTCATCGAGCACGAGACCGTTTCGACAACTATTGAGAAGGCGAAGGAGGTCAAACCTTTCGTCGACAAGCTGATCACACTGGCAAAGAAAGGCAAGCTCCAGCACCGGCGGCGGGCCATCTCTCTGCTCGGCAACCGGCGCATCGTGGCCTATGAGGATGGGGAGCCGGTGGCGAAGGGGACTGTCGTGGGCAAGCTCTTCAGCGAGCTGGGTCCGCGCTACCTGGACCGACCCGGCGGGTACACCCGCATCGTTCGGCTGTCCCTGCGACGGTTGGGGGATAACGGCGAGTTGGTCCTTCTTCAGCTTCTGGGCCGGGACGAGCCCGTGAAGAAAGAGCGCAAGACATCTGCGAAGAAGCGATCCCGCACCAAGAAGAGTAGAGCGGCCGGTGAGGTTCGCAAGCCCGCCAAGGCTGAGGCAGCCGCCCGGGAGCAACCTGCGGAACCTGCCGAAGAGACGCAGGAACAGCCTCGGGCTGAGACGGCGGCAACGGAAGGACCGGAGGTCGAAACCGGCGAGCAGGAGAAAGAGTCATAGTAGGCAACGCAAGCAAAGGACAGGCGCAGCAGAACGGCGGAGCGGGAGAAGGAAACATGGATGGTTGCGTGTTCTGCAAGATGGTCGCGGGAGAAATTCCGGTGGCCACGATCTATGAAGATGAGGCGGTCCTCGCGTTCCTCGATATCGGCCCCATTAGTGACGGGCACACGCTCGTGGTACCGAAGCAACACTGTACAAGGGTCCATGAGTGTGATCCGGGAGTACTGGCGGAAGTCGCCTTGCGCCTGGGCAAGATAGCAAAGGCCGTTGCGGAAGCGATGGATGCCGACGGTTACAACGTCTTGTGTAACAATGGAGCCGCCGCCGGGCAGATCGTGGATCATCTGCACTTTCACCTCATTCCCAGGAGGGCGGGCGACCGGGTCCTCACGGGGTGGCCGTCGTACAGGTATGGCAAGGGACAGATGGAAGAGATCGCCGTGAAGATTCGCAGGAATCTGGAATGAGCGGCACTTTTCCTGAGTAGGCGCTTGCATACCTGGCGCCTCGGCCTTATAAACAGGTGTCGGAATAGACGGATGTTGGCGGGTGGGTCGAACCAACCACCGCCGGTAACGTATAAGACTCGATTTCTTGACCGCGGGGTAGAGCAGTCTGGTAGCTCGTCGGGCCCATAACCCGGAGGTCGGAGGTTCGAATCCTCCCCCCGCTATTGCGTAGGTCGCACAGGGACAGGCAGTTATGCCTGTCCCAATTCTTTGCGCAGCGGGGACTGTAGCAAAAATGTCGTAATACGGATTATGGAAAATTCTCGCGCGGCACAGACTCAGTCATCCTGAGGCGAAGCCGAAGGATCTGGCCCCCGGATGAGGCGTTTCTCCCGTTCGTAGGCCAGATCCTTCACGGCGCTGCGCTTCGTTCAGAGCCTGCCCTGAGCGTAGCCGAAGGGATGACACACGGGGCGCAAGAATTATTCATAATCCGTATAAGGTGCAAGAACTGATCCGGGCGTAAACCGAGTGCCCGCAAG
>CAYFUB010000351.1:0-5205 GCA_964346195.1 uncultured Pirellulales bacterium | reverse complement strand
ACGACAAGCGCGTTGAATCGCGTTTGGGGAAACAGATTGCTTCGTCGCGGTGCTCGTCGCCATGACATTCGTGTGAAATCTGTGTGTGGCTGATAAGCCACGGAAGTAAGGAAGAAGCGCAAGCTTCCACGGACGACATGTTGAAGAAATTGACTCGATCGACGTATTTTCCGGCCTTTTCCCTGTTGGTTCTCAGTGCCTTGCTGCTGACGGTGATTCAGGCGCCGATTGGCTGGTCGTTCCTGGCGTGGGGGGCGTTGGTGCCGTTTGTTCTGGCGTGTTCGCCGGGGCTCAGGCCGCGCACGCTCGCGCTGATGGCCTGCGCCGTCGGATACGTCTACTGGCTGGTCAACCTCTACTGGATTTTGCCCATCACGGTCATCGGGTGGCTGGCGCTGTGCCTGTATCTGTCGCTGTTCTGGGTGTTGCCGGCGCTGATGGTGCACTGGTGCCGGGCGAAGGGCCTGCCCATGTTCCTCGTGCTGCCGGTCCTGATCGCCGGGGCGGAGCGGCTACAGGGGTTCCCGATGGGCGGCTTCTTCTGGCGGTTCCTCGGGCACTCCCAGTATGAGAACCTCGCGCTGATCCAGGTGGCCGACCTTGTCGGGGCGGCGGGCGTTTCCTTTGTCGTGGCAATGGTCAACGGCCTGCTGGCGGACCTCGTCCTTTTCGGCGGCTACTCATGGCACAGCAGCCGGGCAGACCAGGACGTTGGCAGCGCCGCGGCAGGACGCCAAGCGTGTCCGCTCTATAGTCCGGATAAACCCTCCGTCGGGGTTGTCGTTTTAGGGACAGCGATGACCCTGGCCGTGGCCGCCGGCACGGTCCTCTACGGCCACTGGCGGCTCGGGCAGACACCGCAGTACGTGACCGAAGGGCCGCTGACCGCCTCGCTGCAATCGAACGTGCCGCAGTCGATCAAGCGGAGTTTCAGCGTCAGCACGAAGCTGTTCAACAACCTCATGGACAAGAGCCGGGCCGCCGTCGCCAGCGGGGCCGAGTTGATTATCTGGCCGGAGACCATGGTCCAGGGCTTGCTCGACCCGGCCCTGTGGCCGTATCTGACGGGCGACCTCGATGAGGACAAGGTCTTCCATTGGGCCCTGTCCGAGCACGCCAAGGGCAACGCCTTTCTGCTCGTCGGGGCCTACGGAGCGGAGATCCTGACCGACGGCAGAGGCGAACGTTACCTGGGCAGTTACAACTCCGCCTACTTCTATCGACCGGACGGGACGCAGGACCCTGGGCGATATGACAAAATCCATCTCGTCCTGTTCGGCGAGTACGTTCCGTTCAAGAAAACGTTCCCCTGGCTCTTCGAGCAGCTCAAGCGCTTCCTGCCCGACGGGTACAATCCCGGTTACTCCCTTGAACATGGCAAGGAGTACACCATTTTCGATATGAACACCCCGGCCGCGAGCGATCCCAACGCCTCGACGGGTGGCAGCGTCAAGGCCGAAGGCCTCGGCGATGGAGCCAAATGGGACGGAGAAGACCATCCCCACGCTGCGCTTGACGCTGCCCCCCGGCGCAATTCGCATTCGGCCGGCCGCTTCGCCGTCATTATCTGCTACGAAGACACGATCCCCTACGTGGCGCGGAATTTCACGCTCGACGAGCAGGGCCGCAAGCGGATCGACTGGCTGGTCAATATCAGCAACGACGGGTGGTTCGTGCGGTTCCCCCGGGAGCGGGTGATTCCCAGCAGCGAGCTGCCGCAACACGCGGCGATCTGCGTCTTTCGGGCCGTGGAGAACCGGCTGGCCGTCATGCGCAGCGTCAATACGGGAATCAGTTGCCTGATCGAATCGACGGGCAGGATCCGGGACGGGTATCTGGCCGCCAGCAATGAATTCCCGCGCGCGGCCATGGACAGGACCGCGCTGACTGGATGGTTCCTGGACCGATTGCCGATAGATAAAAGGGTGACGCTCTACAGCCGGTACGGCGAGTGGTTTGCCAACGGCTGTGCCGTGGCCTTCGCGGCGGTCCTGGTCTGGCCACTCGGCCTGCGGCTGGTTCGCCGGCGCACGTGAAAGCCGCCGCAAGACTCTGAGCGCCTGGTTTTGAGTTTCCGAGTTCAGGAGCGTCTGTCGGGTGCCATGTCTGCATGTGCGTAGACGTGTTCCGGCCGACGAGAAGGACGTGCTTACGCAAGCGTGAGCATGGCGCCCCGCTGCGCAGAGCGAAGAGGGAGGCCACTTCGCACCGTAGCAAGGGATGAGATTGCTTGACCGGGGATTGCACGCGGGCCCTGCCCGGTGAGGGATATTGACGAGGTATTGCGATGGATCGTATCGGTTGGCTCCTTGGGACGACGGCGTTCAGTCTGGCGACGCTCCTGATACCCGGATGCGAGCAGCCGGAACCGTCATACGCAGACTTTGCCGCGATGCCGTGGGCGGAGACGGGCGGAGACTTGCAGGGCAGGGCCCGGCAGATCGTCTTCGAAGGGCTTCAGGACCCCAACCCGCCGGTGCGTGCCAACGCCGTGGAGGTCGTGGCCACGACGGGCGACCTGCGCCTGGCGCCGCGCGTCCAGGCGTTGCTGTGGGACCAAGCTGTCCCGGTGCGATTTGCGGCCGCGCTGGCCGTGGGTGACCTCGAATACTCCCTGGTTGCCGACGACGTCGAGCGTTTGCTCGCCGACGCCAACCCGAACATCCAGATCGCGGCCTCCTACGCCATGACCAGACTGGGCCATCCGGAGCACTACCAGGCCATCTGCCGGGCGGTGGCCAGCGACGACCAGACGGTGCGTGCCAACGCCGCACTGCTCCTGGGCAAAAGTGGCCGGCAGGAGGGGCTGCGTTTTCTCTGGTGGACGTTGCGGCGGAACGACTCGACCGACAAGGTGGTGTTGCAGGCCGCCGAATCCATTGCCATGCTGGGCGACCCGCCCATTTACCCGAAACTTTGGACGCAACTGATCAGCGCCTATGCGGACGACCGCGTGCTCGGCATCCGGGCCATGGGCGCCCTGGCCACTCCCCAGGCCAAGAACGCCATTATCACAATGCTCGACGACAAGGTGCCGGAGGTGCGCCTCGCGGCCGCCGAACAACTCGGCCGACTGGGCGAGACGATGGGTGAGGCCAACGTTCTGGAGGTTTTCGAGAAGAAGATGACCGCCGGCATGGATCCCTGGAGCCAGGAGCGGGTCAAGGTATTCGCCGCCCTGGCCATCGGCGCGATCGGCACCGAGCCGCTGGCGAAATACCTGCCCCAACTGCTGGAGGACTCCTCGAAGGCCGTCCGCCTGGCCGCCGCCAGAGCCGTCCTGCGCCGCGCCGGAAAGAGCCCCGCAATTGCTCCGACTCCCAACTCCCCTCTGTTGTAGAGCCTGTTTTGAGGCTGGGCAACAGATGCAGGGTGACCCTTTGGACGATTTGGGCGATTTGGGAAAAATGACTTGACCTTTATGGGGGCAAAGCGTAGAATTATGCTATGCAGAAGGTATATCGGGGCTTCGGCACGTATATGCGGCCGTTTGCCGATGTGGAGGTCTTGCCGGAATTCTCTGCGGGCAGGAGCCCAAAGTCCGATAGGACCGGGTCTCGGGGAACTGCCAGAAGGGTGATGAATCGAGAAAGGAGCCTGTCTTGAGTACGCTTACCAAGGTCCTGATCGTGTTGCTGACCGTCTTTTCCATCTTCCTGTGCGGCATCGTGGTCACGTACGTCGCCAGCGCCGAGAACTTCCGGCAGCAAGCAGTAGAGCAAAGTAACAAAGTCCAATCCGCCGAAAGGTCTCAGGAAGCCGCCTTGAAAGAACTTGATGACGTGAAGGAACTCGCACAGAGGGAGAAGGACCAGCTCAACGCACAGCTCCACCGGCTCGACCTCCAGGTCAAGAAGCTTGAGGCCGATTTGGCTGAGGCCAAGCTGCTGAATACGCAGTTGACGCAGGAGGTGGCCAAGCAGACGGGTCTGGCCAATCTGGCCGGGGCACTGGCTGCCGACCAGACGGCGAGCCTCAAGACCACCCAGCAGGAGGTGAAGGACCTGCTGGCCGATCAGACCAACCGCGAGACAGAGCTCAAGGAGCTCGACGAGTCGCTGACGGAGCGGATGTCGATCATCGCGCAGCTCGAAGAAAAGAACCGCCGGCTGACCGAAGAGAACCAGGAGCTTGCGACCCAGCTGAACCAGTATTTGCAGCAGTACGGCCGCATGACGGTCCGGCCGCAGACGACGGTGGCGCCGAGGAGTACGACCGTCCAGCCCGCACAGCCGGTTCCGGCGGCGGCTGCGCCGCAGATGCGGACCATCGGACTAAACGGCCGCATCACGGCGGTGGATATGGAGAATCGTCTGGCCGAAATCTCCATCGGCAGCGCCGCCGGCGTCAGGCAGAATATGATGTTCCATATCGTTCGCGGCGACCGGTGGGCGGCCAAGATGCTGATCCTCGACGTCTCGCCGGACAAGGCCGTGGGCGTTCTGGACCTCGTGGAGCTCGAGCCCCAGGTCGGCGATACCGTTATGACGAATCTGTGACCCGGTAGCGGCGGGCGGTCCTGGAGGCCCGGCCGCCGGGAGGTTATTCATTTATGAGTCCGATGCCTCAACCACGCGGGGGAAAGATCTCTCCGCCCAGCACTCTGTACACGGCGCTCCTGGCCGTGGCCTTTGGGGTCATCCTGGCCACCGCAGCGTACGTTACTTATGCCTGCTACAGCCGTTACGGCACGATTTTTGGCATGCCCTAAGGGATTTTCCCTTGACGATACCGCATAAGGATATGCACAATATCCAGTGGCATTCTCAGAAAGGAGTCGCCTGTGCTATTGGATTCCATCCTCGGCTTTTTCAGTATGGACATGGGGATCGACCTCGGCACCTGTACCACGCTGGTTTGTGTTCGCGATAAAGGTATTGTTCTCAATGAGCCCTCCGTGGTGGCGGTCCGCAAAGGGACCAACATCGTCCTCAATGACGGCGAGGCCGTCGGCCTGGTGGCGCGCGAGATGCTGGGCAAAACGCCCGGCTCGATCAGCGCCATTCGCCCGCTCAAGCACGGCGTCATCAGCGACTTCGAAGTAACCGAGAAGATGCTGAGCTATTTCATCCGGAAAGTGCACGGGCGGGGGGGCCTGGTCCGGCCGCGCGTGGTCATCGCCGTTCCCAGCGGCATCACGGCCGTCGAGCGCCGGGCCGTGATCGACAGCGCCGAGCGGGCCGGCGCCAGGAGAGTGTTCCTCGT
>CAYFUB010000350.1:0-8858 GCA_964346195.1 uncultured Pirellulales bacterium | reverse complement strand
CTTCTGACGTAACTGACCACGTCCTTGCCGAACAGCAGGCCGCCCAACAGGCCCAGGCCAACCGTCCCCATCACACCCCATTTTGCCCATCTCAGAATCATGGTACTGCTCCTTAAAACATGGCACCCCACTATGGATTCTCAGGTCCCACACGCCACGTTTCGCGTATGGCAACTCTTACCGGCCGCAAACCGGCCACAATAGGTTGGTCGCAAACCCGTAACGTTTATTGCAGGGCCAAGCAGAGAATCCGGCGTAAGAACCACATTCTCGGACCATAACGGAGGCATCGAGGTCGGGCGGCGGCAAAGGGCCAGTTCGCCCATGGTCCTGCGAATCCCGAGAGACCGTCAACAAGGATTCTCAAACGCCGGGAGTTGCGTTTTGGGGGCCCCACGCGCTACGGCCTTGCTGCTGCTACCCTGGAGAGGGCCTTGCGAGAGCCCATCCGCAAGGTGACTGTCAGCCGCTGGTTGCTCGCCCCCTCCGGCCTACGGCATCTGCTGGAGGCTCCAAGAGAGAGTAAGTAGTGGACTGTCCCGGACAGGTATCGGTCGTATCTACTATCGGTTGGGCCAGCACCTTGCCGCGGGTGAAGATTGGAGCTATATTGACGGATCGACTTGCAGGAAATGAATGCTGTCCCCGGGAAGTTTCCGAAGGCGTGGGGAACGATGCTGAAGGGGCGTATCTGTCTTCAGGACGTGTATGAGCAAGGCGTCTCCGTATCTCATCATACCTACCGCCGCAGCGGCCATGGCCATCATTGTGGTTGCATCCATGATATGGTCTCGACGTCAGCCCGACGCGACGGCCCTGCTGGCTGCGTACAAGGACTCCCCGAATCGCGTCAGACTGCTGATCGAATACCCGCGCGATGAGACCGTGTTCCCGCCGGATATTGCCGCTCCCACGTTTCGCTGGGTCGATCACACCGCCAGGTCAAACACGTACCTGGTGATAATCGAATTTGCAGATGGCCCGGGACGAATGGAGTTCGTCACGCGTGAACCGAAATGGACCCCCGAGCCTGTGGTCTGGGAAGCCGTAAAAGAACGGTCCCTTGAACGGGACGCAGCGCTCACGATTCTGGGCGTCGATCACCGATCTCCGCGTCGCCTCCTTGCGGCGAACCACATTCGGATCAGAACATCCGAGGACGAAGTCGGCGCACCCATCTTCTACCGGGAGGTAAACCTGCCGTTCATCGACGCCGTGAAGGACCCCACGCTCATTCGCTGGCGTTTCGGGGCAATCTCCTCACAGGAGCAGCCCCCGATCGTGCTGGAGAAACTGCCGGTCTGTGGGAACTGTCACTCGTTCTCCGCCGACGCTGCGATTCTCGGTATGGACGTGGATTACGCCAACGACAAAGGCTCGTACGCTGTCACGCAGGTCAGGGAGGAAATCACCCTCGCCAGGAGCGAGATCATCACATGGAGCGACTATAAGCGAGAGGACGGGGAAATGACCTTCGGTCTGCTCTCCCAGGTCTCGCCCGACGGCCGGTACGTGGTGAGCACGGTCAAGGATCAGTCCGTCTTTGCCGCCCGGCCCGATCCGGCGTTCTCGCAACTGTTCTTCCCCATCAAGGGCATCCTGTGCATCTATGACAGGCAGACCCGCACATTCCAGGCCCTGCCGGGCGCGGACGACCCGAACCTCGTCCAGAGCAACCCGTCCTGGAGCCCGGACGGCAAATACATCGTGTTCGCGCGGGGCACAGCCTGTCGGCTCAAGATCGCTGCCGGTGAGAAGAAGCTACTCCTGAGCCCGGAGGATTGCTCCGAATTCCTGGTGGAAGGCAAGCCGTTCCTGTACGACCTCTACAGGATCCCTTTCAGTGACGGCAAGGGCGGCGTTCCCGAGCCGATTCGCGGGGCCTCCCATAACGGCTTGAGCAACTACTTCGCCCGCTACTCACCGGACGGCCGGTGGATCGTGTTCTGCAGGGCCAGGAGCTACATGCTGCTCCAACCGGACAGCGAATTGTACATCATCCCGGCCGAGGGAGGCGAGCCGAGAAGGCTTTTCGCCAATACCGGCCGGATGAACTCCTGGCATAGCTGGTCGCCCAATGGCAGATGGCTCGTCTTCTCATCCAAGGTCAATTCCATCTACACCCAGCTCTTTCTCACCCACATCGACGAGCAGGGCAACAGCAGCCCCGCCGTGCTCCTGGACCGCTTTACAGCCTCCGACCGGGCCGCCAATATCCCGGAGTTTGTCAATGCCCAACCCTCCGCGATCGCGAAAATCCACGAGCAGTTCCTGGACGATTACTCCTACCTCAGGGTCGGAATCGCCTCCCTCAAGGCCAATGACCCCGAACTCGCGGAGCAGGAGTACCGCAAAGCGCTGGCGCTGAATCCTCGCAACGTGGGGGCGCACGTCGATCTCGCGTACATCCTGCTCAACCAGGGCCGGACAGAGGAAGGCAAGGCGCATATCGACGAGGCGCTGAAACTCGATCCCAATCGCACCTATCTCAAGGACGGAATCGTCACTCTGAGGGCAAATGATCCCGAGGTGGCCGAGCAGAGATTCCGTAAAGCCCTCGAGTTGAATCCGCAGAATGTCGCGGCCCACGTCAACTTGGCATACGTCCTGCTCAATCGAGGCCGGATAGATGAGGGCATGGTCCACGTCAGCGAGGCGCTGAAACTCGACCCAAACCATGCCCAGGCGAGGTTCAATCGCGGTTTGGGCATGCTCCTCGGGAATAAGCCTGAGGAGGCCGCCAGGTGTTTCGAGAGGGTCATTCAGCTCAAGCCCGAGTATGCCGAGGCCCACTTCCAACTGGGTCTCCTCCTGGCGAAGCGAAACCAGCCCCAGGAGGCCATCAGCCATCTTTCCCGTGCGGCGGAGCTCAAGCCGGACGATGGCCAGACCCACTTCAGTCTCGGGGTGTTGCTGGCCGGGCAGGGCAGACTCGATGACGCTGTCGCCCACTATGCCAAAGCCGCTCAGCTCAAGCCTGACGACGCGACGATATTCTACAATCTCGGCGTCACGGTCGCCCGACAGGGAAAACTGGAGGAGGCCATCAAGGACCTGTCTCGGGCGGTCGAGATCAAGCCCGACTATACCGACGCCTACGTCAACCTCGGCGTGATGCGGGCCCGGCAGAGCAAGTACAACGAGGCCATCGACTATCTCACGAAGGCTGTGCAGATCGACCCGAACCACACCACGGCGCACTACAACCTTGCCATGGCACTATCGCAAACCGCGAGGCACAATGAGGCCATCCGGCACTGGGCACAAGTCATCGCGCTCGATCCGGGCAACATCGCCGCCCTGTTGAACCTCGCAGGCAGCTACGAGAGAACCGGACAGCGCGACAAGGCACTCGCGTCCCTGCAAAAGGCCCTCGACCTGGCCCGTTCCAGCGGTAACGCCCCCCTCGCCGAACAGATCGCCACCCAGCTCAGGCGGTACAAGTGAGGCCCGCCTGCCTACCGGGGGAGAGTGGAAGGGAGAATCACAAAACAATGGGAAATGATGGGGACAGATCGCGCGCCACGAGGGCGTGGAGGACCAGCGGATGAGAGATCCGCCCGAGGAGTTTTCGGTTCACCTCGGTAGTCACCCAAGCCGTGCGCCAGGGCAACCGGCCGTGCCAAAACCTCGGGGTCAAGTGACACAAAGAACGCTTCCAGGGACCATCAACCGGCCGATTATCCAAGAACCTGACGGGCCCCATTCTTCCGCAGATTTTTCAGTTTCGCCGTGAAACATTCGCGCGGTGTGCGTCCTTAATACTATGAGAGCACCGCGGTGATCGGCCCCGCGAGGGGCATCCGGCAGGCCGCCGGCTTGTTACCCGGAGGCCGGCAAACGCCTTACATAGGTGAAGGCTGTGATGAGTTGATTTGTCATGGAGGAACAAGCCATGAAACGGATCACCGTGAGCGATAGATGGCAGATCAAGCGGCTCCTGTACGGCGAGGGCGTCCTGGGCATAAAGGACGACAGTTGCTATGCCTTCGGCGGATTCCAGCTCTGGTGGTACGACAAGCAGCACGATGTCTGCCGGTGCTGCCGCTCCCGCTGGACCGACCTGAGAAGGCGGATCGAAGGCCACAGTCTCGACCGGGCCGCCGCCATTCTCTGGCACAGCCGGGACGCCCTGTTCCTCCGGGACAAGCGTCTCTCCCAGGACCGCAGACTCACCCGGATGGCCCAGTTCTGCAACTGACTCGTGGCAAGGAGGAACCGGACAGAATAATCCGGCCCCACGGGCCGGGCATTTCACGCATAGGGGTACCAGCGGAGAAACCGGGACACACCCACTCTCATCAAGGGTTCAGCCTGTAGGGTGCGTACCACGCACCATCTTCATCTTGTGGTCTTTGACCCAATCGAGTAGCATTCCCTTTCCGTTCGAGTGAATCCTGGTACTGCGAATGAGGGGAATGTCCCATGAAGGTAGTCGCGTTCAACGGCAGCGCTCGTAAGGACGGCAACACAGCGATCCTGGTCCGGCACGTGTTTGCGGAATTGGAGAAGGAGGGCATCGAAACGGAGATGGTCCAGTTGGCCGGCCGGACCATTCACGGCTGCATTGCCTGCGGCCAATGCTTCAAGAACAAGGACCAGAGGTGTGCCGTGAAGGACGACATTGCCAACGATTGCATCGAGAAGATGCTGGCGGCCGACGGCATCATCCTGGCCTCGCCCACCTACTTTGCCGACGTGACCTCCGAGATGAAGGCCCTGATCGACCGGGCCGGCTACGTCGCCCGGGCCAACGATGACATGCTCAAACGCAAGGTCGGCGCCGCCGTGGTCGCCGTCCGCCGCGCCGGCGCCATCCACGCATTCGATACGATGAACCACTTCTTCCTGATCAGCCAGATGCTCATCCCAGGTTCAAGCTACTGGAACGTAGGCATCGGCCGCGCCAAAGGCGAAGTCGAGAAGGACGAAGAGGGCCTCAAAACCATGCAAACGCTCGGCCAAAACATGGCCTGGCTGCTGAAAAAGACCAACGCTTGACGGCGATTCACAGGAACGAGCTTGAGCCCGGCATTGACATAGTAATGGCGGGCCTCATTGCCTCAGGATGCGGGGCGGTTGATGCGGATGAGCGGTTTTGACTCCTGCTCTTGGGTCTCCAAGGCTTGGTGGATCCGACGCGCCAGCCCAATGAAATCCGCATCGACGGTGCAGGCAATGATGCCGCAATGGTTATGCTGTTGCTGATGCAAGCGAATGAAGTGCTTGCGGTTGAACGTCACTAACATACGCCCCTCTGAACATGCCGACGCCAGTACTCCTTCATCCGATAGCGCCTGACCCGCCTGGCCGGCCTCTTGAATGGTCAAGACATCATGTCCGAGGCGCCGCAGTTCTTCCACGACCGGCAGGGGAAAGTTCTCGTTGGCGTAGAGCCGTGCCATTCAAGCTCCCTCGTTCTCTCGGATCTGTTGCTCGATCTCGTCACGATACGCACGAAAGTACGCCCAGGCGTTCGCGAGGTCCTCGGCCCGCAAGGTTGGATAGGACCGAAGCAAGTCGGCTTCGTTGACGCCCATCTGCTTGGCACGGACCAGCACCCAGACCGGAATACGAGTACGAACAATACACGGCTCACCGCCACAGACGTCGGGGCGGCTTTCAACGCCGGGGAAAGCATCGCCCAAATCCTGTACGATCCGCTGGAGGAGTTGGGCCTTCTCCGCCCGGGTCATTTCCCGTAACAGTTTTTCAGCCTCTTGCACCGTATCCATACTTGACCATTATACCGCCTACCCACAACCACTCAAGAGGCAAGGAAGAAAACAACGGAGAGGGTTCGAGCAGCTTCACCGGTAGGCGTTTCACTCGGCCCGCCCGGCCGGCGCCATCCACGCCTTCGACTCCATGAACCACTTCTTCCTGATCGGCCAGATGACCATTCCGGGCTCGAGCTACTGGAACGTCGGCATCGGCCGCGCCAAAGGCGAGGTCGAAAAGGACGAAGAGGGCCGCAAGACCATGCAAACCCTCGGCCAAGACATCGCCTGGCTGCTCAAAAAGATTAACGCCTGACGCTCTCTTCCCCTGCCCAGCGGTCTAGGCCGAGGCGCGAAGCTTCTCCTGCAACCAGAGATTGATCAGCGTCTCGGTTGACACACCCTGCTGGCGTGCCTGCCGGCGTACCTGACGCAGCAAGTCTTTCGCTACCGGACAATAGACCTTGCTCGCGGACAAATCGATCTCCGCCTCGACAGGTTCCATGACCTCTTCATAGTCCGCACTGCTGTGGCTATCCCAAAAGTCCGTTAGCTCCTCCAGCGTGGTGAAGTTCTCCGGCAGAACGTCCTTCGGTGCTGACTCTTTATCGTGCATAGCTTCTTCGCTCCTTGTCATCCATATCCCGCGCACTCAATGCCAGGGCCTCGTTGGTCATCTTGTGAATGAAGAAAACGACCAAGTAACGACCGGCGGCCGTTTGCCCCAACGCTCGATATACATCTTCGCCCCGATAGCGGCCTTTGTTCATCCGCCTGATCTTGGGCCGGCCAACGAACACCTGCTCCACTTCTTCGGGAATCACCCGATGCTTGACCTCAAGCTTCTCGACGATCTCCTCCAGCCAGATGAGGCCCACGATTTTCATCGTTCATCCTCTGACATCCAGACTTTCCTTTTTTACCGCAGGCATCGTAGCACGACCCGGCAGAATGGTCAACAGGTCGCCGACAGATCAGGTTTCCAGCATATTGAGATCTTGCCCGCGCCCACCATCCGTAGGGCAGGTCAAGCCATGCAAACCCTCAGCCACAACATGGCCTGGCTGCTCAAAAAGATCAACACGTGACGCCACTTCCCAAGGCAAGCTTGGACCACTGGCATAAAGGAAACAAATACAACCGGTGCGGATTCCGATACAGCCACGTCTGTCTCGCCGATTGCCCACACCCCCCCCCTGCGTGGCCTGCGGCAGATTCATGCGAGGCGCATGAGCACAGCCAACCTTACCCCTCAACCTCACCGGTGAAGCGCAGCGAAACCGGCGTAGTGTTGGAGGCGGTTGTTGGCGCTATCATCCCACCTGTGTCTGCCAATCACGAACAATCTGGTCAATCCGCTCAATCTCCGCCGTCGGTAGTGTGTTCGTATGCATGATGATGTTCCGGCACATTTCCAGATCATTGAAACGAGAGGTGATCCACGCCTGGTCGGGGAAAAGGTCCGTGAAGTCCTCCCAATTCGAGATGATGATTTGGGCGAGGTTGCCAAAAACTGTGTACCCGATGGGAGAGACAGAGCGGGGAGACAAATATTTGTTCCGCTCCTCCTTCTTTTTCAATGTCTCGACGTTCTCCTGTATCTTCCTCGGAACCTTCTTCCCCCACCAGTCGGGGCCATGCCGTTCCGATAGGCGTTGCTGGATGAGCTCGCGGACGGCGTTTTCCAGGCAGAAGAAGCCAACATAGACCTGCTGCATCTGGAGTGCCTGAAAGTGAATCTGTGGGCTGAAGTCCTCGACGCGCACAATCGCCTGCGGCTGCACCTTCGCTTCAGACCTGACCGAGATGCCGAGCCCTTCGAGACGCTTGAACGTACCGTCCAGCAGCAGAGCGTTCGTTATCCCATTCTTGATTTCCTTGATCCTGTTCATGGCGTCAATCCAAGAGGTGGTCGCGTAGACTCTTGAAGATTGCGTTGTAGACGGCGATGTTCGTTGTCGCCGGCAGGTGGATCTCGATGTTGTGCCGGAAGGCGATAGCGTGCCCCTGTCTCCGGGCTGCCTCCTCGCCGGTGCCCTGTTTGCCGACCGTCTCGGCGACTTCCTCCGCCGTTTCAGGCTCGATTTCTGCAGGTGCCGAGTCAAAATCCGCAAGGGAACATAGCGCCGAGAACGTGCTGGCGATCATGGCAACATACCGCTGTTCCTGGCCTGTAACGCGGCTGACCATGCCCAGTAGCTCCTCGCGCTTTGCCTTGTGCGCGTCTTCATCCAAAGCAAAGAGTTCCCGGTAGAGTTCCCGGAGAGCTTCGGCGAGCACTGCGCCCGCCTTGGCCTTGTGTCGGTAGGCATTGTATCGCGGTGTTGGGGACCCACTTTGGTCTAGAAATCCAAGCTTCTTCAGGAGGCTCGGCAACGCCCGGTCGTTAGAACTGGTGAAGCCAAGTTTCTTGAGAAACTCGAAGGTGAACTTCTCCGGTACCCCTGCCGTCTGCACCTTTGAGAACAGATCAGGCAGTCGCTTGTTAGTGACCAAATACGGTAGTTCGGTTGCCATCTGCGTCATTTCCTTTTACATCTTCCTTCTCCGCGCCAACAATGTTTAGGGCGATCCGCCTAACGCCCCAAACACGGTTCGGGATGTCCGCATAAAACGCCCCGCGAGTGCTGGGAGAAGCCGCCTGAACTCCTTGATTAGCCACCCGTTTTGGCCCAGAAGCCTCTTTATCGCGGCTTTTTGTGCGGATCGTCTCCTGCACTGCCGCCACGCGACTCTCTCCAACCTTCGGCCACGATTGTAGCGTGGCCGGTCAGGCAGGTCAAGCGCCAGATCGCACAATATCCAGTTTCTCTGCCTTTTTTCACCTTCCGGAGAAAGAAGCGGCCTGGGCCGCGCCAGACGCGAAGCCAAGCAGGACGAGGAGGGCCTCAGAACCATGCAAACCCTCGGCCAGAACATCGCCCGGCTGCTCAAGAAGATCAACGTCTGACAGCGATTCACAGGAGCAAACTCAGGCCGATAGCATAAAGGAAACAAATACAACCGGTGCGGATTCCGGTGCAGCCGTGTCTGTCCCGCCGATTGTCCATGGCCCCCACCCGGCCTACAGCAGATTCATGCGAGGTGTTATGAACACAGCCAACGATCGTGCTGAGGGGCGCGCGATATGGCGCGTAC
>CAYFUB010000349.1:0-23029 GCA_964346195.1 uncultured Pirellulales bacterium | reverse complement strand
CAGCAAGTTGCTGGCCGAACGGATGCCCGGCTTCCACTGGATGACCGGCTACGGCGACTACCTGAAGGAAATCGGCTACGCCTGCAAGAAGCTCGGCATCCAATGGGAAGACCTGACGGCGTGACCGCCATGGACTCCCGGCCGGAACCGTTCTGAGAGTAGTCGAAGGGTGGTGTTTTGTCACCCCGAGCGCAGCCGAGGGGTCTGGCCGCGAAGGAGAGGCGCGCCATGTTCGCGGCCAGATGTCTCGACTTCGCTTCGCTGCGCTCGACATGACAGACAATGAAATGCTCATTCATGACTCAGACCGGAACCGAACGGGCAGTGTATCCGGCTCCGGAGTTGTGTGGACATCACCAACAACAGGAGGAAACGGAATGAGGGCACGACGCTTCACGCTCACATTGCTTATCATTCTATCGGCGGCGACGCACGTGGGGGCGTTGACCATCCATGTTTCGCCGCAGGGTGACGACAACTGGTCCGGGCAGCTCGCGCAGCCGAACGCCCAGCGAACCGACGGCCCCGTGGCCACGCTCGAACGGGCGCGCGACATCCTGCGCGAAAAGCGGTCCACCGCCGCGGAGGACAAGCCGCGCGTCATCGTCGCCGATGGGCGGTACGAATTGTCGGCGCCGTTCGCATTGCAGCCCCAGGACAGCGGTGTCACGTACGAGGCGGCGCCGGGGGCCGGACCGGTCTTCTCCGGAGGACGCATCATTCGCGGGTTCCAGCGCGCCGACGACGGTCTGTGGCGCACGCGCATTCCCGAGGTGGCCGCCGGCAAATGGTACTTCGAGCAGTTGTTCGTCAACGGTCGGCGGGCCGTGCGGGCGCGGACGCCGAACAAGTTCTATCTCCACATGGGCGAGAGCAAGGAGACGCCCGTCGAGGGCCAGCCGGGCCAGTTCGTGCGGACGACGACCGTGCCGGCCGAGGCCCTGGCGCCGCTGAGGGGGCTCAGCGAAGCCGAGATCCGCGAGGTCGTGCTCGTGGCCTATCACAAGTGGTGCATCACGCAGCGCTACCTCACGGCCGTTGACTTCGACGAGGGGCGGATCGTCACCACGGGCGGGCAATTGAAGAGCTATTCCGGCTGGCCCGCCGGCACGCGTTTTCACCTGGAGAACTTCAAGGCCGCCCTCGATGAGCCCGGCGAGTGGCTCCTCGACCGTGACGGCATCCTGCTCTACAAGCCCCGGCCGGACGAGGACATGGCCAAGGTCGAGGTCGTCGCGCCCGTGGCAACGAAGTTGGTGCTTTTCGAGGGGCAGCCGGAGGCCGGCAAGTTCGTCGAACACGTGACGTTCAAGGGTCTGGGCTTCCACCACCAAGGGTACGCGCTGCCCGCGACCGGCTACGAACCCTACCAGGCGGCTTACGCCACTGAGGCGGCGATCATGATCGACGGAGCCCGGGACGTCACGATCCAGGACTGCGAGATCGGCCACGTCGGCGAATACGCCCTCTGGTTCCGCCAGGGCTGCCAGGACTGCCGCGTCGAGCGCTCCTACCTGCACGACCTCGGCGCCGGCGGCGTCCGGATTGGCGAGGGCCGGATACGCCAGGATGAGAGCTCGCGCACGCACCACGTCACCGTCGATAACAACATCATTCGCGCCGGCGGCCGGATTCATGCCGAGGCCGTCGGCGTCTGGATCGGCCACAGCGGCGACAACGCCGTTACGCGCAACGAGATCGCCGACTTCTTCTATACCGGCATCTCTGCGGGCTGGCGCTGGGGCTATTCCAAAAGCCCCGCCAAGCGTAACAACATCAGCTTCAACCGCGTGCACCACCTCGGATGGGCCGTCCTCAGTGACATGGGCGGCATCTATACGCTCGGGCCGTCCGAGGGCACGGTCGTCGGCAACAACGTCTTCCACGACATCTACGCCTACTCCTACGGCGGCTGGGGCCTCTACACCGACGAGGGCAGCACCGGCATCGTCATGGAGAAGAACCTCGTCTATAGCACGAAAACCGGCAGCTTCCACCAGCATTACGGCAGGGAGAACGTCATCCGCAACAACATCCTGGCCTTCAGCAAGCTGCATCAGGTCCAGGCGACCCGCGTCGAGGAGCATTTGTCGTTTACCTTTGAGAAAAACATCGTCTATTGGGAGACCGGCCCCCTGCTGGCCGGTCGGTGGAAGGAAATCAACATCAACATGGACAGCAACTGCTACTGGAACACCACCGGTGAGCCGGTTGCGTTTGCAGGATTGTCACTCGAACAGTGGCGCGAGCAGGAAGGCCACGACCAGCACTCCATGGTCGCCGATCCCGGCTTCGTCGATGCGAAGAACCTCGATTTCCGTTTGAAGCCGGGCTCGCCTGCTCTGAAGGTTGGTTTCGAGCCGTTCGATCACGCTCAGGCCGGCGTGTACGGCGACGCGGCGTGGATCGCCAGGGCCAACGAAGTGAAATATCCGCCGCTGGAGTGGCCCCCGCAGGCCCCCACGGGTGCGGAATAAATTCACTTGTGCTCGTAACGCGACCATTCCGGGTGGCAGCGTCAAGCGCAGCTTGGCGATGGTCTCTGCAAATACATTGAAGCCATCGCCAAGACCTTCGGTCTTGACGATGCCACCCGAGAGGCCGCATTTTGGCAGCAGGTTGTATGACAGGAGACTTCACCGTGAGAGAACGATGTCTGACGATCATGTCTATGATGATTAGCCTCGCGGGCGTGTTCGGTCTACCGGCACGTGCGAGAGCCGTGACAATCTATGTGTCACCGAACGGCAATGACGCGTGGTTCGGCCGGTCCCCTCAAGTCAATTCGCAGGGGACCGACGGGCCGGTCGCTACGCTCGAACGCGCCCGGGACCTCCTGCGGGACGACAGTTCGGCAGGCGTGCGCCACGTCATGGTCGCCGATGGACGATATGAGATGACCCAGCCATTCACACTGGGCATCCTGGACAGTCGCACCACCTACGAAGCGGCTCCGGGCGCCCGGCCGGTCTTTTCCGGCGGCCGGACTGTCACAGGGTTTCAACGCGGTGACGACGGAATTTGGCGCGTGCACATCCCTGAGGTGGCGAACGGCTCGTGGTATTTCGAGCAACTGTTCGTGAACGGCCGCCGGGCCGTGCGGGCCCGCAGTCCGAACCAGTTCTGCCACTACATGATCGATGTGCGCGAGGAGACGCTGGTGAAAGGCTCCGGCTCCAGACCCGTCCGGGCCCGGCAGACGGTGACGGCGCACCCCGGTGACATCCAGCCCCTGTTCGATCTCAGCGCACAGGAATTGCATGACGTGCAGATGGTCATCTACCACAAGTGGGATAATACGACGCGTTTCATCGAGGAGGTGAACGAGGCCGATTCAACCATTGTCACCACCGGCGAAGGCCGCAAGCCCTGGAACGCCTGGGGCAAAGGCGACCGCTACCACCTGGAGAACTTCAGGGCCGCGCTCGACGCGCCCGGCGAATGGTTCCTCTCGGGCGACGGGTGGCTGCACTATCAGCCGCGAGACGGCGTGGATATGGAGACGGCCGAGGTCGTCGCCCCGGTCGTCGAGAAGTTCCTGGTCTTCGAGGGCGACGTGGCGAGCGGCCAGTATGTCGAGAACGTCACGATCAGAGGTCTCACCTTTCTGCACGCGGAATACCACATGCCGCCGGGCGGGTTCGAGGCCAGCCAGGCCGCCTCACCCATCGACGCCGTGGTCATGGCCGACGGCGCCCGCAATATCACGATTGAGGACTGCGAGTTCGGGCATTTCGGGCGTTACGGCGTGTGGTTCCGCCAGGGTTGCCGGGACTGCACCTTGCGCAAGTCCTACGTGCACGATTTCGGCGCCGGCGGCGTCCGGATCGGCGAATCGAGCGTCCCGAAAACTGAACGCGAACAGACCGGTCATATCACGCTCGACAACAATATCATCAGGCATGGCGGGCGCATCTTCCCCTGTGCCGTCGGCGTCTGGATCGGCCATAGCGGCGACAACGTCGTGACGCATAACGAAATTGCCGACCTGTACTATACAGGAATCTCGGCCGGCTGGGTCTGGGGCTATTCCGGCAGCATCGCCAAGCGTAACGACATCAGCTTCAACCATGTACACCATCTCGGCTGGGCCGTGCTCAGCGACATGGGCGGCATCTACACACTGGGTTCCTCCGAGGGAACGGTCATCAGCCATAACGTCTTCCACGACATCTACGCCTACTCTTATGGCGGCTGGGGGCTCTATACCGACGAGGGCAGCACCGGCATCGTCATGGAAAAGAACCTCGTCTACAACACCAAGACCGGCAGCTTCCACCAGCACTACGGCAAGGAGAACATCATCCGCAACAACATCCTGGTCAACAGCCTGCTCCACCAGGTCCAGGCCACGCGGGTCGAGGAGCACCTGTCGTTTACCTTCGAGAAGAATATCGTCTATTGGCAGACCGGTCCCCTGCTCGCGGGTCCCTGGACCAGGGTCAACATCAATATGGACAGCAACTGCTACTGGAACGCCGCGGGCGAGCCGGTGATGTTCGTGGGCCTGTCGCTCGAACAATGGCGGCAGGAGGGCCACGATATACATTCGCTCATCGCCGACCCGCTGTTCGTGGACCCGGCGCATCACGATTTTCACGTGCGGCCCGATTCGCCCGCGTTGGCGCTCGGCTTCGAGCCGTTCGACTACACTCAGGCCGGCGTTTACGGCGACCCGGCGTGGGTCAAGAAGGCCAACGAGGTGACCTATCCGCCCCTGGAATGGCCGCCGGACCCGCCGCCGGTGGCGATCCGGGATGATTTCGAGAAAACGCCCGTGGGCGAGCCGCCGCAGGGCGCGCAGGTCCACGTCGAGAACAAGGGTGACTCCATCCTCGTGACCGGCGAGACGGCCGCGGGCGGCAGCCACAGCCTGAAGATCACCGATGCTCCGGGCCTGCAGAACGTGTGGAACCCGCACCTCGTGTACGTGCCGAACCACGGCGCCGGCACGACCCGCTGCACCTTCGACCTGCTCATCGAGCGTGGCGTGGCCATCAATCACGAGTGGCGGGACTGGCGCGAGTCGCCCTACCGGGTCGGCCCGAGCTTCTCGGTCAGCGGCAACCGCCTGCAAGTCGCCGGCAAGACGCTCGTGCAACTTCCTCCTGGCCGGTGGGTCCATGTCGAGGTCACCGCCGATCTCGGCAAAGACAACAGCGGCGTCTGGGACCTGGCTGTCACCCTGCCCGGCGCGCCGCCGCGAACGTTCACCGATCTCAAGAACGGCAGCAGCGCTTTCGAGAAGCTCACCTGGCTCGGCTTCACCAGCAACGCGACCGCCCGGACCGTCTTCTACATCGACAACCTGACAATCGCAAACACCCTGTAAAGAGTCACGCCGGCACTCGGGCCGGGGTTTTCTTGACGGCCAGTACAGCGATGAGTAGACTTGCGGTATGGCACGATTGGCGGGAATTGCGGCTTTCGATGAGCGCGTCCAGTGGACCGGGGCCGGCCCGGAGCCCGAGATGATCCCCATGCCCACGGACCGGGACCAGATCAGCTACATTTACGACCCGGCGGGCCGGCGGATCGAGAAGAAATACGATACCACCACCGTGGTCAAGTACGTCGACCCTTGTCCCGGCGCTAGCGTGGCAAACTGGCACATGCTCTTGGGATAGGTGGCGCATCGTGACGGCGACGAGGGATGTCTCGCGAGGAAATTTGATCGTGGCCTGGAATGCCGACGGTGTCATCAGAGGTGCAATATGTTAAAACTGATCTACTTGGTGTTTGCCATCGATCTTCTTTTCATGCTCGCAGCGAATTGCCTTTGGTTCCAGGTGAAAGCCATCAACAAGTCCAAGGGTTATAAGTGGGCCTTCATATGGGATATTTGGGACTTCCGGAATCTTCGCCAAGTCATCGCAAGTGAGCAGGACTTGGACAAGCGAACGAAGTATAGGGCCATTTTGCTGACACTCCACATCTGTGCGCTCGCTATAGTAATCTGCACTGTACTCGGCGGCGTATTGCTTTGGATTTCTGAAGCTCCCGTTCGTGGGCGATACTAGTACCGTCTCCAGTAACACAGTCTCGTGACATGTCACGAACGGTCAGTTGGGCTTCTTTCTCTTGCCCTCTGCTCCTCCGGCGGTGAGTGCCCCTGCGGCAATTGCTGCCGTCCCGGCGGCTACCTTGCCGCACCCGCCCCGCCTCCCCGGCCTTTTCCTCCGCCGAACAGGACCGGCAGCGGTTGACAGAAACAGTCCAAACTGGTCTAATGACAGAGAATCCTCTGCTTGTGGAGTAGGGTGCCCCTTGCGTTGGAGGCATTCCCGGAGGCCCAATACGGCTCTCTCCCGCTTGAAGAACGCTGTGAATAGTGGAGGTGGAAGATGACCAGATATGCACTTCTCGTTGGCGCTGCCCTCATGCTCTTATGGAGCGTGCCCGCGCCCCTGTATGGTTTCGGGTCGGCGACCCACGCGTATATTGCCCGTGAGGTGGGCAACAAACAGGGACCTACAAGCCTGCCGGAGATATACGGGGCCCTCCTGCCGGATGTGTTCAATGTGATGTTCGGTGACCCCTACCAAGACCATCTCTGGACGCAGACGCATTACGAGTTCATGAAGCTGGTCGAGCAGGCCGGCTCCGAACACGACAAGGCCCTTGCCTACGGATTTGCAGGCCATAATGAGGCATGGGGTGCAGATCAAACGGCCCATATCAGCTCGATAAGCCATCCGGACAGCGGCTATGTGACTCGCAAAAGCGACGAACTGGCCGCGACTCTGGAAACCCAGGTCCGGCTTTTCCTGCTCTTCAGCGGCGTGCCTAACCCCGGGACGGTAGTCGACGAGGTGCTGCCGACTGTGACACATACCGCGATTGAGACCGCGATCGACTTGCTCATCTGCCGGAACGAGGACCCCGATATTGGCCAGCGTCTGCTATTGGCCGCACAGACCCGCGGGTGGTCCGCCCCCATCCTGCTGTGCAAAGCCTACGCGGCGGACCTTGCCGCGACGGCAGGAACAACGGAGGCAGTGGCAGCCCCACTCATCGTCGCCGCCGAGAGCGAGTTCAGATACCAGATGGAATTGTATGGAACGGCCCTGTCCCAGGAGGACCCGGTTGATGCGTTGGCTCAACAGGGGGCCGAAATGGCGAGGCGGCTTCTGGCCGCCAAGCAAGGAATTGTCATCGACATCCCTGTGGACCTGATGAGGCAGATTATAGACGCGGCCACGGATGTTGTGAAAGACGACTACGCGGCAGAACTGACTGCGACTATCGCGCATGTTCAAGAGGAATTGGAGTCCCACGCCATCGCAAGGCCGGCCTTGTAGAAAACAGCCCCGTTCGGCAGAAATCGCTTGGACTCGTGCTGACCAGACGCGCTCCCCCAACACGCGCCCGCTGGTCGCACATCAACTAATACCGATTACGAATGAGCTTTTCGTCGTGTGGCATGAGCACCGGGTGGCAGCCTCAAGGTCGAGAAGACCTTGGGGATGGCTCCTTTGCCTCAAGCAAAACCATCGCCAAGCTGCGCTTGACGCTGCCACCCGGCGATACGAAATTCTCAAGCGTAATCGGTATAAGAAACGGCCGTGACAGCGGCCCGTACCCTCCCGCCGCCGTACACCTCACAGCCGGCCAAAGACCCCAACGGCCTCGCGACCCGACCCCGGCCCGGAGCTTCCTTACGCTGTGAAAACGTGCTTGCTTGTCGTTCATTCTCGCAGAACACTTGCGATTACTGTGGCAACAGGGGCGAATGATGATTCGCCCCTACTTGGAGCAGGCGGGGACGTTCAGGGCTTCGTTTCCCCGGAGAAACTGCAGGGATTGGCGCCGCATTCCGACCACACCTGCTTTGGCGCGGATACGTGCAATCGGGGCCACCTTGGTCAAGTTTCGGGACCGCTTCTGACGATACTGGGAATATGCAAGAAGGTGGCTACATCCTGAGTTTCTCACGCCATCATCGGCTCGGGAATGAAGGGATGCCTAGACGGTCGGTCGCGGACGACGGGCCGCCATCTCTGTTGCCGGTGACCCGGTGGTTCGGCGTGTCACGCCCCTGGATCGGTGCAAGTCGGGGATTGGGGGTGTTCCTGGGAGGGTTCTCGCTCCTGAATCTTCTCGGCGAGCTGCGCTATCCCGGCTTCGATGCAAATCTCTGGTGGATTGACCTGCGGGCGATAGGGCCGTGGCTGTCACGCGGCGTCCTCGCCGTGACATCATGGCTCCTGGTCGCCCACGGCGTTCGGCCGCCGCGGACATCATGGCGCCGGATAGCCACGAGTGCGGCCACGACCATTCTGCTCGGGGCCGTGGCCGCCAATGTCGTCAGCTTCCACGCGTTGGCGTCACGGGGTGTCATTTCGGCCGGTTGTCCCGTTGCGTTGTCGCTATTCGTGGCGGCGGCTCTGCTGCTGATTGCAGCGGCGGTGTGGACCGGTGCCGCACCGCGGGCCGATGCGTGGATCGAACGTGTCGTCCTGTGGCTCAGCTTGGGGGCGTGCCTGGCGGGATTCCCACTGGCCCAGATGTACTGCTTCGGCATGACGGACTATCGCCGGCCGGCAGATGCCGTCGTCGTGTTCGGGGCACGGGTGTATGCGGATGGCCGGGTCTCCGACGCTCTCGCCGATCGCGTTCGAACCGGCTGTACCTTGTACCGGGACGGGCTGGTCCGGAAGGTGATCTTCTCCGGCGGTCCGGGGGACGGCGCCGTCCATGAGACCGAAGGTATGCGGCGCATGGCCGTCGGACTCGGCGTGCCGCTGGAAGACATTCTCCTCGACGAGCAGGGCCTCAACACGCAGGCGACGGCCCGGAACACCTGCGAGATGTTTGACAAACATGGCCTGCGGACAGTCCTCGTCGTGAGCCATTTCTACCATCTGCCGCGTATCAAGCTGACCTACCAGAGACAGGGTCGCGAGGTCTACACGGTCCCCGCCCGGGAGACCTACCGTCTCACCGCCCTGCCCTTGTACATGATGCGGGAGGTCGCGGCCTTGTGGGTGTACTACCTTCGACCTCTTTGGCTGAGATAGCGACGGTGGTTGGATGGCCTGCTGAAGCCAGCTATTTATCGGTGAGCCAGGAGGGGCCGCATTTGGTATCGACCTTCAGCGGGACGTCGAAGCAGATGGCACCGGTCATCTCTGCGGCGATCCATGTCGCGTGGCGTTCGGCCTCGGCGGCGGGGACCTCGAAGACCAGCTCGTCGTGGACCTGCAGGATCATACGAACAGGCAGCCGCTCGGTCTCGATCCGGCGGTGAATGTTGAGCATCGCAATCTTGATGAGGTCCGCCGCGGAGCCCTGGATGACCGTGTTGACCGCAAGCCGCTCGGCCTGGGCCCGGCGGCCGCCGTTCCTGCTCTTGATATCCGCGATTCGGCGCTGGCGGCCCAGGATGGTCTCGGCGTATCCGGTCCGCCTGGCCTTGGCGATGCACTCGTCGATGAAGGCCCGGATCGAGCCGTAGCGGGCGAAGTATTGGTCGATGAATTTCCGGGCCTCGGCCGGGCTCATGCCGATGGTCCGCGCCAGACCCAGGGCCCCCTGCCCGTAGATGATGCCGAAATTGACCGTCTTGCACCGCATGCGCATCTCTCCCGTGACCTCATCGAGCGGCACGTTGAAAATCTGCGAGGCGACGAAGCGATGGATGTCCTGGTCAGCGGCGAAGGCCGCCCGCAGGGCTTCATCCTTCGAGAAATGGGCCAGCAGCCGCAGCTCGATCTGGCTGTAGTCGGCGCTGAGGAGGCAATCCTCGGGATTTTGGGGTACGAACGCCCCACGAATCTTGCGACCCAGTTCCGTGCGGATCGGGATATTCTGCAGGTTCGGGTTGCTGGAGGACAGCCGGCCGGTGGCCGTGACGGTCTGATTGAAGGAGGTGTGTACGCGACCGGTTTTCGGGTCGATCAGGGCGCCCAGGGCATCGACATAGGTGTTCTTCAGCTTTCCGAGGCTGCGGTATTCGAGGACCAGGCTCGCGATGGGGTGCTGGTCGCTGAGTTGTTCGAGCACTTCGGCGTCGGTGCTGCGGCCGGTCTTGCCGGTTCGCCCGGGAGCCAGCTTCAGCCGGTCGAACAGCACCTCCGCAAGCTGCTTCGGCGAGTCGATGTTGAAAACCGTGCCCGCGTGGGCGTAGATCTGCTCGGCGACGCGACTAACCGCCTCATCGAGCTCCCCCGACATCTGCCGCAGCAGGCCCGTATCGACGGAGACGCCGTGGTACTCCATCTCGGCCAGGACCTCCACCAGCGGCATCTCGACCTCGTGGAACAGCTTGTCAAGCAGCGGCTCGCGCTCCAGCCGCTCCCTCAGCAGCAGGTAAAGCTGATAAGTTATATCGGCATCTTCCGCCGAATACTCGCAGGCGGCGGGCAGGTCCACCAGGTCGAACGTGAGTTGATTCTTGCCCTTGCCCAGCAGGCTGACGATGGGGATGCACTCGTAATTGAGCAAGTCGAGGGCGAGGTTGTCCAGGGAGTGCGACATCCGCTCTGGATCCAGGACGTACGAAGCGACCATCGTATCGAAATAGACGCCGCGAACCGGCATCCGAGCGTTCCGCAGGACGAGCATGTCATACTTGAGGTTCTGGCCGATTTTCTTCACGTCTTCATCCGCCAGAATCGGTCCAAGCTCGCGTCGCACCAGGCCGATATCGAGAGGCATGGACCCCAGCGGCCCCTTGACGGGCAAATAGAAGGCCCGGCCCGGCTGCCAGGAGAAGCTCAGGCCGACCAACTCGGCCCGCATGGCGTTGCGCGAGGTCGTCTCCGTGTCGATGGAGATCAGCTTCTGCCGCCGCAGCTCGGCGACGAAGCCGGCGAACTTCTCGACGGTATCAACCAGGGTATATTCATGCCCGACCGTAGCCGCCGATCCCCGCACGGCGCGGTCCCGCGCGGGCGACGCGGGCGGCGGATCATTCGGCTCGTTTTCCTCGCCCTTTTCAACCTTCTCCCGCCCCGGGTCGAGCTGGCTCAGAAGGCGATTGAAGCCAAGCTCGGTGAAGAGCTCCGTGAGCCTCTCCTTGTCGGGTTCTTTGTGGGCCAGGGCCGCATAGTCGATCTCCATCGGAACGTGGCAGTCCAGCGTGATGAGATCGCGGCTGATATAGGCCTGCTCCTTCGAGTTGCGGAGGTTCTCGCCCCGCTTGCCCCTGACCTCGTCGGCATGGGCGTAAAGGTTATCCAGGCTGCCGTATTGGCGAATCAACTCGCGGGCGGTCTTCTCGCCGATCAGCGGCACGCCCGGCACATTATCGATGGCATCGCCCTCCAGCGCCAGGCAATCGACGATCTGCTGGGGCGTGATTCCCATCTCCTGCTTCATCGTTTCGCTGTCGGTGATTTTGCCGGTCTTGATATCGTACACACGAATGTGGTGGTTCAGCAACTGCAAGACGTCCTTGTCCTTCGAGCAGATCAGTACGTCGATCCCGTCCTCGGCGGCCTTCTTCGCGAGCGTGCCAATGATATCGTCCGCCTCGTAGCCGTCCAAGCACAGGACCGGGATTTGCATCGCCTCGAGAATCTCCCTGATGCGGTCCACCTGGCCCGGCAGGTCGTCCGGCATCGGCGGCCGATTGGCCTTGTATTGCGGAAAAACATCGACCCGGAAAGTCGGCGCCTTGCAGTCCATGGCCACGGCGATCATGTCGGGCTTCTGCTTCTCGATCAGCCCGACCAGGGCCGTCGTGAAGATGAACGTCGCCTTGGTCGGCGCGCCGGACGGACTGCTGAGCTGCTGCTTCATCGGAGCGAAGTAAGCCGCGTAAATATGGGCGTGGCCGTCAATTATGTAAAGCGTCTTCGCCATTTTCCCCACTGTATGAGCCGCACGCCGGCCTGTCAAGCCCTCACCACGCGCCGCCGGACAGTGCTCTTATATCGTGGAATGTGCGTATGAACACCGCATTTGCTCGTTGCGGCGTCCCCCCGGAATCACAGCAGTGGAGATCGGAAATGGGCCCGAGAATGTAGACATCGATCGCGTCTTCTGAATTTATACGTTTCGCCCATACGTCCGCACCAACGTTCGATGGACGTTTTCTCCTTGCCTCCTTGCGTGGGCGATGTCACAATTGCTGCAACCGGGATGCATGAAAGGATTTTGATCCACAGGCAAGAATCGCGCTTATACCCGCGAAAATGAGATGAGCCAAACACTGGATGAGTATTGACAAATGCAGGTGATGCACGCCAATACAGGACTGAATACAAGATACTCACAATCACACTGGATAGACACGAAATTGCGGCGCTATCTGGCCGCCTCGCTCGCTCTGTTCTTATGGGCGTTCGTCATTTCTGACGGGGGGAGTAATTATCACACGACACGACCGTTCCTCGTCTTATCGGGTGGCACGGCTGTTCTGGCCCTGGCCGGGCTGATTTGGAAACGACGGAACAGAGGATTTCTCATCGCTGCCCTCACCGTGCATCTCATACTCTGGATTCCATGTCTCTACCCCGCGACCGAGTGGCCGGGCGGAGACGACGGCGGAGGCATGGCGTGGTTCTGGTTTCTCGGGGCGGCTTGCCTGATCGCCATACCACTGGCAGTGAAAAACCTTGTATGGTTGAGAAAGCAGATAAAGGCGAATCCACGAATATCTGCTCAAGCAAATTCGGATTGACAGATAATGCCTCTCGCTGGATCGTGGCCCGGCCCGGCTCGCGAGAGGAACCGCGGGGCCGGCAATCAAAGGTGCGAAGCCATGTATATCCCTCGGCCGATCAGGCCGCCGACAAGCGATGAAATGACCGTCCTGTTCTGGGCGATTCTCGTCGTTATTATCGGCTTTGGTGTCGTGTGCCTGTTCTTCGGCTATCGTGCCCCGGCGGACAAGGCGCAGGAGGCGGCGAAGCTGATCCGCGGCGGCTACGGCCTGATCGCCGGCGGGGTCGGGATGTACGCCGTGCGTCGGTTCTTCGGCGGATATTCGTGGTGACGGGTCGCCATTTGGGATGCGGCCGACTGTTTCGTATCCTTTTATTGGACGGCGGCAGTGGCCGGTAGTGCACAATTCCTGACTTGCGAATGAGGAGCGAGTGATGAAGGCACGACGCGGATTTACCTTGCTCGAGATCCTGATCATCGTCGTCATTCTGGGCGTCATGGCGGCGATCGCCATTCCCCAATACGTCGGCGCCACGGCCCAGGCGCGAACCTCGTGCCTGCTCCGCAATCTGCAGGTGATTCGCAAACAGATCGAATTGTACAAGCACCATCACCACGATCTGCCGGCGGCCCTGGGAGAGACCAGCGCCGATTTCACGCGTCGCATGACGACTCCCACGGATCCCAACGGCGAGGCCGGCGCCGCTTTCGGTCCGTACCTGGAGCGAATACCCATCAACGTGGTCAACGGGCGCAGGACCGTCCGTGTCGGGGGTCTGCCGGCCGGCGCGAATATTGACGGTTGGAGATTCGATCCCCTGACGGGCGAGTTTCACGCGGACGATAACTACGACGGCGACAAGGATGGCGCGCCCGACCACCGTTATCTCTGACCTTCTCGCGACCGCGCACACGCAGCCCGAGCGGACCCACTATACCCCCGGACCCGCCCCGTCGAGACCAACCGCGTGTCCGCGATAGGCCGCTGTCTGTTTCAATCTTGCGATCGCACAGCGGGCGATCTCGTCATGGTCGAAGGCCATCGGGGGCAGGCTCTCGATATCGAACCATCGGGCGTCGGCGGCGTCATCGGCCGCCTCGATCTGCGCGCGATTGTGCTCGGCGATGCCGAAGTAGACGACGGTGATGACCCGTCCGCGCGGGTCCCGGCCGGGCCGCCCGAAGGTGTGAAGCTGTTCCAGGGCCACGTCCCTGAGCCCCGTCTCCTCCGCCAACTCACGGGCCGCAGCGTCCTTGAGGTCCTCGTCCATCTCGACGAATCCGCCCGGCAGCGCCCAGTGACCCTCGAAGGGCTCCCGCCTGCGCTGAATCAGCAGCAGCCTGGCCCGGCCGTCGAAGAACGCGAAAACCGCCGCATCGGCCGTCACCATCGGCCGCGGCCAATCGTAGACGTATTTGCCCTTATCGGTCATGTTCCACCCTCAGGAACGCGCACAGCGTACCGACGTTGTCGATGAATGTCCGGCTGTCAATGATGCCGGACGTTGGCTCAATATTGTGGTGCCGCAAACGTCCTTTCTCCACCCATGCCCCGCGGACATCCATGCCTTTGATGACGGCCGCGACCCGCTCCTCCAGACTTGCGGGAGGCGGCGTGCGAGCCGTGTACCCATCGTTCTCGTCGCTCGTCATGCTTTGCCTGATGTGCTGGTATTCGGCCTCGATGGCATCCAGTCTCGAATCTACGACGAATGCGTAATTCGTTGCCAGTCGCTCTTGTTCGTACGTCGGCTGATGACGTCCTTCGGCGTCCCGCGTGAAGTAGATCGGCCGGTTGGTCCGAAGCTCGTAGAACCGCGCCAGCCGCCCATCAGGCAGCGCCGACCGGCGCAGGTAGGCCAGGGCCGACGGTATCGGTTCGGCATACTTCTCCGTGCCGGTCGCGCGGCAAAGCAGGAGCAGCGTCTCCAGGACCGTCTGGGATTCGCCCCCGGTGACGACCGGCGGCTCGAAGGCCCGGTCCCAGACCGGATGCATGTTCGGGTCGTACTGCTGCGCCCAGGCGGGCTGCCGCTCGGGCATCTGCGCCAGCAGAAGGAAGTCGCCGCCTCGCAGAGCCGATTGAAGATAACGCTGCTCGCCATAGGTCTCCCACGCGCACAGCATGGTCTCAATCGCCTTCGGCGTGACAGCATCGTTGATGACGTAGCAGCCCGCGTACTGCTTCGGCCATTTGGCCGGCCACGAGGTGGGATACGACGCTTTCCTGACGGGATAATGCTCGGTGTCCGGCGGCCGGCGCGGCAAACGGTCATAGTTGTGCGACCATGCGCCGTTGGGGTACTGGGCCTTGAGTAGAGAATCCAGGCCGTACGTGATAGCCTCGTGCAAACGTTCGTCCTCGAACCCAAGCACCCGGTCCAGCCGCATGAGAAGGCGCAGCGCCGCCTGCGTCGTGTCGTCATCCAGGACCGTAACGTTCCCCTTGTACTTGCGTTTCCTCCAGACGTGCCAGCCCTGTGTGCCCTCGCCGTCCTCCAGGGTGACCGGGTCGGGCGTTCGTCGCCACTGGGTATCGTATCGATAATTGGTTTTGGACCGCTCGGCGGGATCGAACTCGATGCGGTAGGGCCAGCCGCCGGAGTGCAACTGGCCCAGCAGCAGGGCCTCCGCGGCGGCCCGGGCCGCGGCGCGGTGGAGAGCCTCCTGCGTCACCTCATAGGCATCAAGAAAGGCGGTCCCGACAGCAGGCGTCCCCGGTGGCTGCACCCAGATCGTCTCACGACCGGCCCGACCCTCGGCCTCGCGCAGGGACAGGTCGCCGCTGTAGCGCCAGAGATAGCCGCCGTGACTGGAAACATCCTGAGAGAAGAACCGGACCGCCTGCCGCAGCGCCGCGGCCGCATCCTCGCGCGTGACCGTGCCCGCGCGACAGGGCAACGGCAGGAGTAGAATCAGCAGGGCCGTCCTGCCGGTCGCGGCGTCCGGAAACGGCCGAGCGGACAGAGCATTCTGTGCGCGTCTTTCCACCATGACACCGTCATTTTATCACGAGGCCTTCCGCGATGGGTATTCAATTCAGGAAATGCATTGCCGGGAGGGCCCGCTTCGCATAGAATCCTGATCCTATGCCCACGGCCTATCAGAGGATTCTGCTCATCAAGCCCAGCTCGCTGGGGGATATCGTGCTGGCCCTGCCGGCGCTGTCGGCCTTGCGCCGCAGCTTCCCACAGGCGCGGATAAGCTGGCTGATCCGCCCGGAATTCGCGCCGCTGCTCGAGGGCCACCCGCACCTTGATGAAGTCATCCTCTTCGACCGCAAGTTCCTGGCCCGGGCGTGGCACAGCCCGACCGCCTTCGCCGGCCTGGTCTCGCTCGTTTCCCAACTGCGTCGCAAACGGTTCGATGCGGTCCTCGATCTGCAGGGACTGTTCCGGACGGCTTCGCTGGCATGGCTCTCCGGCTGCCGGCAGCGTTTCGGTCCGGTCTGGGGCAAAGAGCCGGGCCGCTGTTTCTACACGACCACGGTCCCGCCCCGACTCGAGTGGGTCCACGTCGTCGATTACTATCTCAAGCTCGTCGAGGCAATGGGCGTCCCCGATCTGCACGTCGAGTTCGTGTTGCCCGAAAGGCCGGCGCCGGCCGTGGCCGCACGCGACCTGCTGCTGCGTCACGGCATAGACCCGCAACGCTACGCAATCATCATCCCGGGCTCGGCCCAGGTCAGCAAGTGTTGGCCCGCCGAGCGATTCGCGGCGCTGGCGGACCGCATCGTCTCGGAGCACGGACTGACGGTCGCGGCTACCGGCGGCAAGGCCGAGAGCGGGATGATCGAACAAATCCGCAGCTTGGCGAAGCATCCGATTGCCAACCTCGCCGGGCAGACCTCCCTGCCCGAATTGACGGAAGTGCTCCGCCGGGCGAGTCTGGTCGTGAGCAACGACACCGGCCCCGGCCACATCGCGGCGGCGCTGGGCAGACCGCTGGTGATGATGTTCAGTTGGTCGAATCCCCTGCGCGTCGGCCCCCACGGCCGACCGGAGTGCGTCGTCGCCCGCGACGCATTGGGCCGCGGCCTCGCGATCAAGAGCAAAGACCCGCAGCATGCCATTCGGCATATCACTCTCGATGAGGTCTGCGACAGCGTCCATGGACAACTCCAAAGGTGAGTCATTCTTGCGTTTCTGTCCCTGTCTTGTCACAATGCTCTGACGGGTCCTGGCCAAACGGTAGCGTCTCGTGGTCAACGTTCGGGTCGAGGTTCATCTCTCCAGCGACTGTTGAGGTGTAGATGAATTCAGGAGAGGTCATTATGTCCAAGAGACCAATAAGTGATGCAGAAGCGAAGCGCCTTGTGAACAAGCTCAATCGTCGGGTGGGCGCGATCTCGCTCCTGACAGGCGGACATTTCTCATGGCGACCGTGGCTCGTTGTTGGTGTGGAGATCGCGATTACACCGGTGATGGTAGTCTGGCTCTACTTCAGCGAACGCAGAGAAGACTGGCTCCTCTTCATCGTCGTGCTGGCTCTCTTGACGCTGATGCAACTCTACAACGTGGCCTTGAATCGGCGTATTGATGCCATCGTCGAACTCTTGCAGCAGGGAGGGCTGCTTGAGAGCAAGATTCCTCCGGGCAAGGTGGACGAGGCATGAGCAACACTCGTGCTCTTTGTCCTGAGATGTTCAACGTACTGAGCGGCCTCCCGCCTCCGGCCTACAGCCTCTTCACGACAGCAGCGCAGCGGGCACAGATGTCAGGATGCTCCGGATCGGCCCCCACGCTCGGCCAGTAGTTCCAGCAGCGCTGGCACTTGGGATGGGGGCTTTTGCCGGCCGTGACGGTCGTTCGCTCGGCGCCTTTTTCGAGCTTGACTTCGCTGACGATGCATAACGCCGCAAATTGCTCGAGGCCGAACTCCTTCAACGCGGCGGCATCCTCAGTCGTGCAGTGCATCGTGACCGAGGCCTCCTGGTTGCTCGCGATGACCTTGTCGCGGCGGAGGCCTTCGAGCACGCGCAGCACCTCGTCCCGCAGGGCCATCAGTTTCTGCCATTTCGCCTCGTGCGCGCCGTAGTCGATGGCCGGATCGACTTTGGGCATGTGGGCCAGGTGGACGCTGGCACAGTCCTCCGGTTTACTGGTCATCGCGTCCCAGGCCTCTTCCGTCGTGTGCGCCAGGATCGGCGCCAGCAGCCGCACGAGGGCGCCCAGGATGTGGTACATTCCCGTCTGGCCGCTCCGGCGGGAGAGGCTGTCGGCGGCGTCGCAGTACATCCGGTCCTTCAGCACGTCCATGTAGATGCTGCTCATCTCCACCGTGCAGAAGTTGTACAGCAGCGAGAAGACGCGGTGATAGACGAACTCGTCATAGGCCGCGGTCGCCTCGGCGACCAGTTTCTGGAGCCGCTGCATCGCCCACTTGTCGATGGGGAGCATTTGTTCGTAGGGCACCGCATTCGCGGCCGGGTCGAAGTCGCTGATGTTGCCGAGCAGGTAGCGCAGCGTGTTGCGGATTTTA
Organism: uncultured Pirellulales bacterium; assembly: GCA_964346195.1. GTDB lineage: Bacteria > Planctomycetota > Phycisphaerae > Sedimentisphaerales > Anaerobacaceae > PLanc-01. Next base: position 4,936 of record CAYFUB010000349.1, on the reverse strand, counting down.
CGGTAGGCGTCCTGTGTCCGGCCGATCAGCTCGTCAGTGCAACGAACGTCCTCCTGGTAGTTCACGCTGGCGACCCACAGCCGCAGGATGTCGGACCCATACTTGGCAACCTCTTCCTGGGCGTTGACGTAGTTGCCCAGCGACTTCGACTGCTTGATGCCCTTCTCGTCCACGGTGAAGCCGTGGGTCAGGACGCTCTGGAACGGCGATTTGCCCATTGCCCCCAGCGCCGGCAGCAGCGAGAGCTGGAACCACCCGCGGTGCTGGTCCGAGCCTTCGAGATAGAGGTCCACCGGCACCGGCCAGTGCACGCGGCGAACGCACACGCTGTACCAACTGCACCCGGACTCGAACCAGACGTCGAAGATATGCTCTTCTCTCTGCAATTCTTCGAGGTCGAAGCCTTGCGGCAGCGCGAAGTCGTCGCCGAGAATCTGTCGCGGCGTATGCGTGAACCAGCTATCCGAGCCGTGCTTCTCGATATGCCTGGCCACGGCGAGTACCGATTCCTTCGTCAGCAGCGCCCGCCCGTCCGGCATCGTGAACACGGGGATGGGCAAGCCCCAGCTACGCTGGCGGCTGATGCACCAGTCCGGCCGCGATTCGAGCATGCCTGCGATGCGCTTCTGGCCCCACGCCGGAATCCAGCGGACGTGCTCGACGCTGTCCAGCGCCATCTGGCGCAGGCTCCGGCCGGTGTCGGGCACGGGCCGGTCCACGCCGACAAACCACTGCTCCGTCGCCCGGAAGACCACGGGGTCCCGACTGCGCCAGCAGTGCGGGTAGCTGTGCTGAATCGCGCTTTCGGCGAATAGCCAGCCGTGTTCTTTGAGCCAGCCGGTCACGTCCTTCTCGACCTCCAGGACGCGGCGGCCGCGCAGCCACACCGGCACGGTATCGTCGTACCGGCCGTCATCACACACCGGCGAGTACACCGCGAGGCCGTACTTCTGCCCCGACAGGTAGTCCTCCAGCCCGTGCCCGGGCGCCGTGTGCACCAGACCCGTGCCGTCTTCAGTCGTGACGTAGTCGGCCAGGATCACCATGTAGGCGTCCTTGTCGGTCGGGTTATTCTCGATGAAAGGATGCCGGTAGCGCAGACCCTCGAGCTTGCTGCCGCGTACTCTCTTCTCGCCGACCTGATATTCACCTTCCTTGAGCCCGCCGGCCTGCACCACGGCATTGAGGCGGTCGGTTGCGACGATGGAAACGTGCCGGCGGCCGTCTTTCTCGTAACTCAGGGCGGTGTAGTCGAGGTACGGGTGCACCGCGACGGCTAGGTTGGCCGCCAGTGTCCACGGCGTGGTCGTCCAGATCATGAAGCTGACGCGCGCCTGCTGCGCCTGCTCCGGCGTCACCAGGCCCATCTCGATCAGATGCTTCACGCTCTCGTCCGCCGCCGGGAAGTTCACGAAGATGCTCGGCGACGAAACGTCCTTATATTCCAGCTCCGCTTCCGCCAGAGCGGTCTCGCACCCGCTGCACCAGTGAATCGGCTTGAGCTGCTTGTAGACCAGACCCTTGCCCACCAGCTCGGCGAAGACTTCGAGAATGCCCGCCTCGTAGGCTGGCTCGAACGTCAGATATGGGTCGTCGAACTCGCCGAAGACGCCCAGCTCCTGAAACTGTCGGCTCTGAATCTTGACGTATTTGGCGGCGTACTTCATGCAGTCGCGGCGGATCGCCAGCTTCGGCATCTGGCGCACCTTGTCGCCCAGGTCGGTCACCACCTTCGATTCGATTGGCAGCCCGTGGCAGTCCCAGCCGGGCAGGTACGGCGCGTCGAATCCGGCCATGGTTTTGTGCTTGACCACGAAATCCTTGAGGACCTTGTTGATCACGGTTCCCATGTGAATGTCGCCGTTGGCATACGGCGGCCCGTCGTGCAGAACATAGAGAGGAGCTCCCTGCCGCGCCGCGCGAATCCGCGCGTAGATCTTCTCCTCGGCCCAACGCTTGCGCGTCTGCGGCTCGCGCTGCACCAGGTTCGCCTTCATGGCAAAGCCGGTCTCGGGCAGGTTCAGCGTATCACGATAGTTGTGCTTTTTCTCATCTGACATCACAAGGGTCCTCGAAAACTGTGCAGAACAAATCGCGTATCATACGAACGCAACGGCGTTTCCGTCAAGGATGGAGCGGAAGGCCCCGAGTCGACGGCCTATTTGCGTCCAACAACGACAAGTCGTTCGGCCTTCTCGTCGTAAGGTGTCCCGCGGAGACCACCGTAGACCTCCACCCCGGTGAATCCGCACTCCTGAAGCAGTCCGACCAGCTCCGTCGCGCTGTACAGCCGATGCGAGAATCGCCATACATGCTGCACGCCGTCCCGAACCACAGTCCATTCACTCGCGATGGCGCTCCAGTGGTCCATGACTCTTGCCTCGATGAGAAGGATCGCGTCATCCACGCGCCGCCAGTCTTTGGCACGGAAAATTCGCGACAGGGCCTCTTTTCCCATCAAGTCGAGCACGAGCCGGCCGCCGGGCTTGACTGACCGGTGTACGTTCTCAACCACCCGCCGGTCATCGGAGGGCGATTCGAAATAGCCGAACGACGTGAACAGGTTCAGTACCGCATCGAACGAAGCGGACCGGTGGAAATCCCTCATGTCCTCCTGGACGAACTCGACGTCCAGGTGCTCCGCCTCGGTCTTTGCCCGTGCCTCGGCAAGATATCGTTTCGTCCGGTCGACCGCGGTGACCGTGAACCCCCGGCGGGCCAGCTCCAGACTGTGCCGCCCCACGCCGCAGCACAAATCGCAGATTCGTTCGCCGCCCCGCAGGTCCAGCAGCCGGATGATCTGGTCGACCTCCGTCGGCCCTTGACGAAGTCGCTCGGCGTCGAAGATCGCCGGCTGGAGCATCTGCCAGAATCCGGCGTCCTCGTACCACGGTGTTTGCCTTTTCTCGTCCATGCCCCACGGCTACAGTTTCGTGAACAGCGTCTGGAGGTATGGTTTGAAGCCCATTTGGGCCCAGAACCGTGCGGCGATTTCATTGGAGCTGGAGTGGCGGACCTCAATGCGATGCACACCTTCCTTGCGGAACCATTCGCGCAGCGTCTCGAACATCTGCGTGCCAATGCCGGTCCCCTGATGCAAAGCGGTTACCGCAAAATCGAGGACCTGGCCGTACTCCGGCTCGGCAATCACGGGCGGATGCCGGTCCAGGAACCCCTGGCAGTACCCCACGATCTTCTCTTCGATAACGGCCACCAGCACGCAAGCCGCATCGTTGCGAACGTTCTCTTCGACGAACCGCGCGAACAGATTGCTGCCGTTGTGGGCCCGTTCGAAGAACGGGTCTTTGGCCCAGTGGAAGTCCATCAGCTCTTCCCACAGGGCGACGATAGCCGGCACGTCCTGGTAAGTCGCCGCTCGTATAGTAACACCTGTCGGCACCATATCGGCTCCTTAACGAAAAAAGCCCCCCAGAGCCCGCTGCTCTGGAAGGCTTTTCATCCACCGGAGATAAGCTTTCTCAGGGCAGCCCGGTCTTCTCCCGAATAATCACGATCATCCCGCCGGCGCACAGCATCCGCTCTGCTACCGCTGCCGCCCCGCGCTGCCTGTTCGTTCTTGTCTGCATACGAATTCTCTGAAAAAGCCGACTTCTTTCCCGTTCTTTATCAGAACTATCGGCCGATGTCAAGGGCAAGTTTAGAATATTGGTCCGGCCAGGCGCATGACAAGTTTTCGGCACAACAGATATAAGGTCGATGGGTGGCCTCGACGCATTTGCGTCGGACTATCGCCAGGCAAGCCCGCACTTGTCCATTGGGGCCACAAAAGCCGGTCGTACACCTCGCATCCCGATGGACATCAGGGTACGGCCTCTCGCACTTGTTGATTGAACGCCCGCAACTGGGTGTCGATGGCATTGAGGGCCCACTCGATGTAGTGCAGCCTGTGGGCCGGCCGGTGGTGCCGCTCGTTCATGAGCCCACGGTGCACCGTATCCAGGAAGCGCCGGCTCGTGCGCGCGCCGATCGCAGTCGGGCGCGCGGCCCATCGCTTCAGTTCCCGGTACTGGCGGTGCAGGTGCGGGTCGTTCTGCATCTGCTCCGCCGTGAGGTAATCGCCGGGATTGTACTCCAGTTGCAGGCCCTTGAGGCACAGGATGAGGGGTTCGTAGTTGGCGCTTTTCTCCAGGCGGATGAATTTGTACTGCTGGATGCGCGTCATGGCCTGGGCGGGCGGTCGGTCGGCGATTTCGTCGCCGCCGAGGTACCAGTTGCGCCGGCTGGTCCGGGCAAAGACGAACTCCTCTTCATAGGTGCGCTGGGTGATCTCATCCTGAACCATGCGCGAGATCCACATGCCCTCCGGCCGGCGTTCGGGGCCCCCGCCGAGCGCCAGCAGGCATTTGACGAATCCCAGAGGCAGCACCCGCTGTTTGCCGACCTGATTCTTGCGCAACTGAAAGGACAGGTGCAGGCTGTGCGGGCGGATCTGGTAGAACGTCACCAGTTCGTTGATCAACTGATTCAGCAGCCAGGGATCGGCGGTCGCAGGCCGGGAGAGCTCGCCCGCGATGCTGAGCCGGCCCGGGGCGATCTCGAAGAACCCCTGGCGTCGCGGCCGGTCGGTGTAGCCGCTGTGGTCGTCGATATACCCGCCCAGCTTCCAGCACAGGACGTCCAGGCGGAAATCGTAGAAGTACTTGAACCCGTCGTAAGGGAGGTCGACGGCCCGGGTCAGACTGCGGTGGGGCTCGACCGCGGCCCGGCCCATATTGCTCAGTTCCAACTCGCAGCCCAACGGGACCAGCCCGGGTTGAAGGCTCGACCGAATCCGATGCAGGTGGTCTTCGACCACGCGCGGCTCGAAGATGCTCTTCGCCGCCCCGGCGGCATACTTCACGTAGTCGCTCAGGTCGTTCCTGGCATAGGGCATGGCGTCGAGACCCTTCTGGATGATGGGCTCGACGACACGGCG
>CAYFUB010000348.1:0-2502 GCA_964346195.1 uncultured Pirellulales bacterium | reverse complement strand
AAACAGGCCCAGGATGTGACTGCCGCGCACCTGCTGAAGCTCGAGCCGGACCGCATGATTGCGGGCTACCGCCTGCGGGCCGGGCTGGAGCCGAAGGCTGAGGGCTACGGCGGGTGGGACTCGGTCAACGGCAAACAGTTGACGGGCCACATCGCGGGACATTACCTTTCGGCCGTGAGCCTGATGTACGCCGCCACGGGCGATCCGCGCTTCAAGGAGCGCGCGGATTATCTCGTCAAGGAGATGAAAGAGGTGCAGGACCAGCGCGGCAACGGCTATCTCGGCGCGCTGACCGATCAGCAGGGCACCGACGCGGAGACGCTCTTTCAGCAGGTGGCCCAGGGCAACATCCGCTCGGGCGGGTTCGATCTCAATGGCATGTGGTCGCCGTGGTACACCCTGCACAAGACCTACGCCGGCCTGCGGGACGCCTGGCGCTTCACCGGCAACAAGACGGCCCTGGAACTCGAGGTCAAATTCGCCGCGTGGGCCGAGGGGATTGTCTCCAGGCTCACCGACGCCCAGGTGCAGCGGATGCTGAACACCGAGTTCGGCGGCATGAACGAGATTCTCGCCGATCTCTACGGCGACACGGGCGACAAACGCTGGCTGGACCTCTCTTATAAATTCGAGCATCGCTCGTTCATCGAGCCGCTTCAGCGTCATCAGGACGACCTCCCGGGCAAGCACGGCAACACGCAGGTGCCCAAGCTCATCGGCTCGGCGGACCGCTTCGCCTACACGGGCGAGGCGGCGGACGTCATCGGAGCGAGCTTCTTCTGGGATTGCGTGGTGCAGCATCACAGTTTCGCCACCGGCGGCCACGGCAAGGATGAGTACTTTGGCGAGGCGGACAAATTGAACGAGCGCGTGGACGGGCGCACGGCCGAAACGTGCAACGTGTATAACATGCTCAAGCTGACCCGCCGGCTCTTCGCGCTGCGGCCCGATGCCCACTACGCCGATTTCCACGAGCGGGCCCTCTTCAACCACATCCTGGCCTCCATCGACCCGAACGACGGCCGGACCTGCTACATGGTGCCGGTCGGACGGGGCGTGCAGCACGAGTACCAGGACATGTTCCGCTCCTTCACCTGCTGCGTCGGCTCGGGCCTGGAGAGCCACGCCCTCCACGGGGACGGCATCTACTATGAATCGGGTGACAAGCTATGGGTGAACCTGTACGCGCCCTCGACGGTACAGTGGGACGCGGCGGGCGCGAAACTGGCGATGGATACCGATTTTCCCGAAGGCGAGTCGGCGAAGCTCACACTGACGCTGGAAGCGCCGAAGGAATTCACGCTGGCCGTGCGCCGCCCCTGGTGGGTCGAGGAAGAGTTCGCCGTCAAGGTCAACGGCCAGACGGTGGAGGATTCGACGAAAGACGCCGCCCCTGCCGGCGACGCAGGCCGCCAGCGAAGCGGCCGCCGCAGACCGGAACCGTCATGGCCCCCATCCGGCTCCTACGTCGAGCTCAAGCGGACCTGGAAGAGCGGCGACATGGTCGAACTGACCCTACCCAAGACACTGCGCCTTGAGCCATTGCCAGACAATCCGCGCCGCGTGGCGATTCTCTGGGGTTCGCTCGTGCTGGCCGGCGACCTGGGTCCGGAGGTCCGGCGGGGACGCGGCCGAGGCGGTCGCGTCGAGCCACAGAACGTGCCCGTATTCGTCGCAGCCGAACGACCCGTGACGGAATGGCTCAAACCGGTCCCCGGCCAGCCGGGCCGGTTCCGCACCGACGGCGTCGGACGTGAGAGCGACGTGGACTTCGTACCGTTCTATCGCCTGCATCGGCGCACCTATGCCGTCTACTGGGACCTGTTCACACCGCCGGAATGGGAAAAGAGAGCGGCCGAAATCGCCGCCGAACGACAACGGCAGGAGAAACTCGAAGCGGCTACGGTGGCCTTCGTGCAGCCCGGCGAGATGCAACCCGAGCGGGACTTCAACTTCCAGGGCGAGGACAGCCGACCTGATCGGGTCATGGGCCGGCCCGCCCGCCGGGGCAGAGACTGGTTCTCCTTTGACGTACCTGTGGAGCCGGACCACTCTATGGCGCTGGTGGTGACCTATCACGGCGACGAATGGCGCCGGCGCACGTTCGATGTCCTTGTCGATGGGCAGCGCATCGGGCAACAGGAAGTCGAGAGAGGCGGCCCCGTGCGCTTCTTCGACGTCGAGTACGCTGTCCCGGCGGAGTTGGTGAAGAGTAAGCAGAAGGTGACTGTACGTTTCCAGGCCACCGAAGGCAACGAGATCGCCGCGGTCTTCGGCATCCGCATGATCCGCAGTGATGCCGAGCGATGAAAAGGATTATGCGAGCGCAGAAACTCTTTGGGTGGCAGCAACAAGGGCGTTTGTAGTGACGCCGTCAGGCGTTTTAGTAGCATGGGCGTCCCGCCCATATGTATCACGGGCATCCGGGGCCCCCAAACGCGAAATGACGCGTTTGGGGAACTCCTCTCGCCCGTGAGGGCAGGGCCAAGATGGCCCTGCGAC
>CAYFUB010000347.1:0-15848 GCA_964346195.1 uncultured Pirellulales bacterium | reverse complement strand
GCCGGTTGCCGCCGAGAGGGCAGCCGTCATGACCACTGTCTGGCAGATGACGATACGACTCGTTTGCAGCATGAAGTCACCTCATTTATCGTGCCCGAAGCGCCAGCTTCACCAACTCCGGGCGGCATTCCGGATTTCCAAAGGCGATTCGTCGCTGCGCGGGGGCAGGCTTGCGGTCGCGGCGGCGCGTAGCAATGGGATGGTCCTATTTGTTCTTTGCTGCAGGCGCGATCCAGTCGTAGCTGGGCAGGGTGCGACCGTCCCTGAACCGAATACCGGACCTGTGCATCGGGCATTCACCATCGTACCCACTGGACCTGGTTCCTAACGCCGTAATCCCAAGGCGCTCCAGGGAAACGGCCTCCCCACGGTCCGACCGTCCGTTCGAATTCCTGTCAAACCAGGCCGATATTCCCCGCAATTCGGCGCCGGTCAGGAGGCCATCACGATTGTCATCCAGGATGTCCAGCGCCCGGTAGCCGTTCGAGAAGAACAGCCACCACGTCACGGACCCGAACAATTGCCGACCCGACAGAATCTTTCCGCCACTGTCAGGGTTCCAGACGAGCAGTCCGGTGGTCGGCTTGACCCAGGGCCGTGGCTCCGCAACACCATCGCCGTCGAGGTCGAACCGCACGACCCGCTCCGGGGCCAGCAGATCGGCAAGCGCGGACGCCGTTTCCAGGGTGAACACCACCGGCGTGACGGCGCTGGGGGGCAGGGTTTCCAGCTCTGCCAAATTGGCCTTGATACCCGCGAGTTTCTCCTGGACTTCGGGCCCTATCTGCTCCTCGGCCTCCCACAATCGGACATAGGCTTTCCCCGCCTCGTAGGCAATGATGCCGCGCAGCCCTTCGATGGGCAGGTGTTTCCGCTGCAGATCCGTGTCAACAGCCAGATTGTAGGCCAACAGATAGGTGTCCCTCACGCCGTTCAGCACGATGGCCCGGACAGCCGCCGGGATCAGAGCGGGGCTCCTTTCTCGCAGGAACTCAAGGTACTCTTCGCCGAGGCTGGCTTGGCCCAGGTAATACAGAGCGTTGTCGGGGTCGAGGGCGATGGCCTTATAGAAATTCCATTGCGCAGCGCCGGCGTGCTCCACCAGTTGCTCTTCCCCGGGTTGCTTGGGATGCCATCCCTCGGTCTCCAGTTCTTTTTCAATGACCCGCACGCGCGACCAGAAAGCCGCGACTTCCTCTGCGGGAATGTCTTTCGTCGACTCGTAGCCACGTTCCACCAGCGCCCGCCGCTGGGCTTCCTCCCTCCGGCAATGCGCCAGGTAGTCCTGCCACCACCAGTACGGTATCGGGTGGGGCGGCGTATGGTCGCCAAAGACCCCGACGAGGAAGGCCTTATTGGCATAAGCCAGGTAATGAATTCGGGCAAGGGCATAATAGCCGCTAGCATCCTCCCGGTGCTCCTGGACATAGGTAGTGGCGTTTTCCAGGAGCCGCTCCACCGGGACATAGCTCGGCGACGCCCAGCGGCCCACGGCCACTGAGGCCCCTGCCAGTACCAACAGTGCCGCACCGTATCGAACCGCTTTCATAAATCCTCCGGCATCTGAACTCGCCATGAGTTGCCCAAGGGCGCGAAATGCGCCCCGATCGCAATCTTCGCGACAACTATCGTGAATATAGAGCCTTATCGGCAACGGGTCAAGAGTCACAAGCACTCCCTGGATACGGCGGATGTCCTCAATTTTCGGCCTTCCCCGTGGGTCGGCGGTTCCATGGCGTTCTCACCTGCCAATACAGTAAAGATTCTCGGCGGTGCGGATGAACAGGTGACCGCCGGCAATGGAAATCGAAGATTGGATGTCCGGCTCCTCGATGGCAGTCTCGAAGAGGACCTTGAATTCACTGCCGCCGGCTTGGAGGACGGCGATTTCGCCGTCCTCGTTGATGCAGTAGAGCTTGCCGTCGCCGGCGGTCAGGGACGCCCACCACGGTCGGCTGCCGGGGAGCCTGCCCTGCCAGAACTGCCTGCCCGTCCGGGGGTCGAAGCACGTGACAACCTTGCGCTTCAGACCATCGAGCACGTAGAGCCGGCCTTCATAGAACAATGGCGTGCTGCAATCGGGAGCCGCCTCGTCGAATTCCCACAGGATTTGCCCCGTGGCGAGGGCATCTTGCCCTTGCTCTTGGGGCTTACCAGGTGCGTGGTGGTCTGGTAGAGCGAGGCCAAGGGTTCCCAAGCGCGATACATCGCGTTTGGGGTCCCCAAGATGGCCTCGTGACGCAAGGACCGGACGGGTTCCCAAACGCGATCTTTCGCGTTTGGGGTCCCGACGCCCTCGCCACAAAACGGGCGGCTGAAGAGCGAAGACGCCTTTGTGCTTGTGCCGGGTGCCGAAGATCAGGCCCGCGCCGGTCACCAGTGTCGGAATGATGCGCGAGTCACGCACTTTCCGCGTCCAGTATTCGAAGCGCCAGAGTTCCTCGCCAGTGGCGGGGTCGTGCGCCAGGATGAAGTCGCCTCCCGTCGTGAGCAACTCCACCCGGCCGTCGCGAAGGAATGGAATCGAGGTGCTGTAGGTCTCCATGCCCTCGTCAAAGGCATTGGTCTTGCGCTGCTGTTTCCACAAGTTCTGTCCCGTCGCCGGGTCAAGGGCCGCGATGAATGAATCCAAAGGCTCATCGGCCCAAGGCTCACGATAGGGTTTGTTCCGCCGGATAACGGTGATGAACAGTTTGCCGTCACAGAGCACGGGACTGCTGCTGTAGCCGAACTGCAATGCCAGATTGCCGTACTCCTTCTCGATATTCCGCGACCAGAGCTCCTTGCCGTCGAAGTCGAAGCCGACCAACGTCCCCTCCCCGTACAGGAAGAACACACGCCGGCCGTCCGCCGCCGGCGAAGGCGATACCATGTTGTTCCGCGGGTAGCGCCGGGGGTCGGAGCCGACGTCTTTGCGCCACAACTGCCGGCCGGTTTTGGCGTCGAAGCACAAGGCCACGAACTGGGGCGTCCCTTTCACCATCGAAGTGACGAACACCCGACCGTTCGAGATAATCGGCGTGGCCCCACTCGGCCCTGGAAGAGGACTGACCCATGCGACGTTCTCGGTCGCGCTCCACGAAGCCGGCAGGTCGCGCTCATCGGTCGAGCCGTTGAAGAACGGCCCCCGCCACTGCGGCCAGTCGGTGGCCAGACACGCGGCCGCGCAAATCAGAACGATGACAATTGAGAATCTGAGAGCGGCGAAACATTTCATCCATCGCACTCCTTGTTATCCGCTTTGCGGTGTATTACTTCAGGAGCAAGGCGTCCCGCACCGGCTCAATCCATTTCTCCTGGCCGATGTCGTACAGAACGAAATCACTGTCGAATTGCCAATAGGCCCAGTTCCAACCCAGCTTCTCCATCGTTGCGACGACGAACGTGAGATAACGCACCCGCGACTCCATGGGCGCCTTGTCATACACGCCAAACTCGCCCAGAAAGACGGGCCGGTTGCGCTGCTTCGCCCAGGCTTGTGCCTTGGCGAAATCCCGCTCGACGGCCGCTTTTTCTTCGTCCGTGCCCAGCCACTCAACACCCGTCTTGTCCCTGCGGCCGGCCCACGACGCGCCCTGGTGCGTAAAATCCATCGGCGAGTAGTAGTGGACCGTCAGGATGATATGGCGATCCTCCCGGGGCAGGTTCAGCTCGGCGAGGCCGCCAATGGAATTGTAGCTCGCCGGTCCGATGATTACCGTCCGCGTCGGATTGGTCTTGCGAATGATGGCAAGCGCTTCACGGAAGTACTGGTCCCACATCGGGGCCGTCAGCTTGCGGCTCGGCTCGTTGAGAATCTCGAACAGCACATTGTCAGGGGCATCGCGAAGCCGCTCGGACACCTGCCGCCAGAAGGCCAGGAACTTCGGCTTGTTGCCTTCGGGATCATTGCCCATGGCCCCGAACTCGTGCAGGTCCAGGATCACCATCAGGTCGCTTTGCAGGGCGTTCGTCACGGCCCAGTCGAGGACTTCCCACCAGTAAGCCGGCAAGGCGTGGTCTTCGTCTTGTTCCATGTGGCGGAACGGATGCAGATTGATGCGCACGTTGTTGAAACCGGCATCCTTGAGCATGCGGAAATAGCGCGCCTGGAAACGGGCCTTGTCTCGGGACTTCCATATCGGGTCGTACCCGATGATATTGACGCCGCGACCCAGCTTTTGATTCTGGACGAAAGGACCGATCGGACGCCTCTCGGCTCCGACCGCCAGCGGGACCGCGCACAAACAAAACGCGAACGCGAGCACGAGGTACAGAAAACGCGATGACCTTTCTTCGTGATCCATGATGTGTCTCCTCTATTTACAGATGCGGCTGAGCACCACAGGAATCAAATCTCGGTCCACGGGCCGGGGATGGGGACCGGATAGCGGCCTTCGGCGTCCGCCTGCACCGGCGCGGGACTGTCGGCCGTGAAGTCCACGTTCGGGCAGAACTTGAACTCGGAGGCCAGCATCTCGTCCCAGGTGATGATTCGGCCCATGTGGATCGCGGCGCGTCCCATGATGGAGGTGAGATTGGCATACGCGGCCCGCTCGACCTCGTTGTACGGTTCGTCCCGGCGGATGGCGGTGAGCAGCTCGTCCCACTCGGCCTGGTAAGGGCTCAGCTTCTCCTTCCCCGGCTGCCAGGTGATATTATCCTTGACGATGCGCTGGTCTTTGTAGGTTTGTACGGTCGGCGCGTGAACGTTGCCGGAGAATTGCGCGGCACACTTGGTCCCGTGTACCCACGTGGCGAACTCGTTGTGGCAGTTCGGCTGGTTCCGGCTGTTGACGAGCGCCTTGGTGCCGTCCGGGAACGTATACTCGATGGCGTAGGTGTGCAGGTTCTGGCTGCAATCGGTGCTCCCGGGCTCGCGTCCGCCGAGGCCCTGGGCCGACACCGGCCAGGCGTCCTTGATCCAGCAGCACTCGTCCACCTGGTGGATCATCATCTCGATGAACCACGCCGAGGAAACCCACAGGAAGAAGTACGGCCGGCGAATCTGCCAGAGCAGTTCGCTCTCACCGCCTTTGAACGGCCCCATCCGCGCGCCGGGGTCCATGCGATAGGCGCGGATCAGTTGAATCTGGCCCATTGCCCCGTCGCGGATTCTTTGAATGAGCGCTTGGCGGGAATAGGAGTGCCGGCACATGAGCCCGCAGCCGACCTTGAGGCCCTTCCTCTTTGCCTCCGCGCCGAGATGAAGGACTTCCTTCGTGCCGCCCGGGTCGGGCGCGAACGATTTTTCGATGAACGCGTTGACGCCCTTCTGGACGGCGTACTTGAGATGGGTTGGGCGAAAGGCCGAGTGCGTGGCCTGAATCATGACGTCGCCCGGACGCAGACAGTCGATGGCCTTGCGATAGGCATCGAACCCGAGGAAGCGCCGCTCCGCCGGCACATCGACCTGCGCGCCGAACTGCTCGGTCAGGGCCTTGTGCGATTTCGCCTGGCGGTTCTCGAACAAATCCGCCATGGCGACCAGTTTCGTGGGCCCAGTCGCTGATGAGAGCGCGTTGGCCGCCGCCCCGCTGCCGCGTCCGCCGCAGCCGACCAGGGCCAGGCGGATCGTGTTGTCCTCGCCCGCATAGGCCCGGGACAGCGCGACACCGGCCAGAATGGAGCCGGCCGCCGCCTTCCCGCCGCGCGCCAGGAATTCCCGGCGCGTGGGATTGGCACCGCTTGCCCGCAACTGATTCGCTGTATGTTCTTCGTTTTGTCGTTTCATAATGCCTCCTTCAAGCGGCTGATTGATAATCGAGGAGCAGCCATCGACAAATCATCCATCATCAATTTTCCATCATCGATTCATTCCGCTGGTATGCCTCGGCCCCGACGCTCGATACGTAGCTGCCCCCCTCTTCCGGCACCGGTGGCACCGGCCGCCGATTTCCCTCCACGTCGCACCACACGTTGTGACGGAACTTGAACGTCTCCGGGGCCGTGCGGGGTCCGACATTTACAAAGTCCTGCACGCGCGAGTCGTAGAACACGAGATTGTGCTCGAACACGCCATCATGGCACGGCTTGAACTGCGGATCGCTCGTCTCCTGGAGAATCCGCAGCACCCACTTGTCCGGCAGGACAATCGTGTTGTGGTGCACGTACCCGCCGTCGGCCGTGACCCACGCCACCGGGCTGAGACTCCCCACGAACCGATTGCCCGCGATGGTGATATTCTTCGCCTCGTAGTCAGCCACCGCCGGGCGGAAATATTGCAGCCCCGTGCTGCCGCCGAGATTGATGGCCCGCTGGCCGGCGTCCTGGAACAAGCAGCATTGGACGAGAACGTCGGCGCTGCCGCCTTTGAGCTGCACGGCGTTCGATTGCGAGAAGCCCTCCCGCCCGATGAAGGTGCAGTCCTCCACAACCCCCCGATGGCAGCCGACCATGTCTATGCCCGAGCCGCCCCAGGCCTCGAAATGACACTTGCGCACCACGAAATGATCCACGCCCGACATCTTCAAGGCGTCGTGGTTGCCCTCGGGTCCGGTCTCCAGGACCGTCACGTTCTCGAGAATGATATGATGTGCAGGCGTTGCGAAGGAGCCGCCGTCGTCGATGTTGATCCCGTTGCCGGGAAAGCCCGTCGCCTTGATATTCCTCAGGACGAGGTGGCTGCAATCGGCGAGGTGTAGTGCCGAGCCCCCGCCCCGAAAGACCGGCGGATTATTTGGCTCAGCCCCTTGAATAGTGATCGGGGCTTGCTCCGTGCCGGCCACGTTTTCCAGATACAGGCCGCCGCTGTACGCGCCCGGTTCCAACAGGAGCGTGGTCCCCGGCAGCGCACGTCCGATTTCTGCACGCAACCCCATCGAGTCCGTGACTCGGACCTCCTGTGCGCCGGCGTAGGAGCAGAATAGGAGAGCAGACATCAGTGCAAAAGAGAGCAGAGTATGGTGTCGCATCCCGATTCCTCCGAATCACCTGTCGGTGACATTGCCCGTGACTTCATCCGCCCCGACATCCGGCTGGTCGCCACGCCGCTGTCCATCAATGTCCTCAGTAACCTCCGGCAATGCCGTGGCTCTCCCGTTCACGCTGGTCCCGGCCTGCTTCAAGTGCAAATCGCCACGGTCAGGATCGACGAAGGCATCTGTCATGTCCTGGATAACGTTGCCGGTAAACTCGATATCGCTGTCCGATTCATTTCTCATTCCCGGGCCGCTGAGCAGGTTATTGGCGACCAGTAGGCCGTCGTTCGTGAAGACGGTGCGGACCAGCCGGTGCAGCCGGTTCTGCGGGTCATGAATCGTGTTGTGCAGGACTTTACAACCTTGCGTGTATACGGTCACAATGCCGGCCTGCGGCGCCCGCGTAACAAAGTTGTTGCGGGCGATCAAACCGACACAGTGGTATTGCACCCCATCAGCCCGATGCGGATTGCCGAGTTGCAGCCCGACATCGCAGTCGATGACGATGTTGCGCTCGATGACGCAGTCCTGCGAGTCGAACCACAGAAAGACGGCCCCCCGCCCCTCGTACGTCCGGCCTTGAATGCCGACGAACACATTATCGCTGATGACCCACTCTTTCGCGTACATCACGTCGATGCCGGCAACGTAATTGCCCTGGAACTGATCGGAGGGGTCGTCGCTCAACTGCTTCGGGTGGTCGTTGTAGAACAGGCAGTACTGGATGCGGCATTGCCGCGGGCGAATCGCCTCGCGATCCTCCGGCGGCACTTTCACTCCCTTGACGCCGCGCTGCCAGACGTTGTGAATGATGCAGTTGTAGATCGCCAGTCTCTGCACGTTGGTTTCGGAGTTGATCTTGAAGCCGTTGGCTTGGACATTCTGAATGGTCAGGTCCGCGATGGTCACGCCGGAGCAGCTCCGCACGCCCAGCAACTCGCGATGCCGACTTTGCGACCCGTCCAGGATCACCCGCTCGCGCCGGCCCGAGGCGCCGCGCAGGGTGACGTTGTCCGCACGAATCCCGACGTAGCGGGGCAGCAGGTAATGACCGTCGGCAATAAGTATCGTCTGGCCCGGCTTGGCGCTCTCGATGGCCCGAATCAGGTTCTGAGCCGTCGAGACTTCGACGACGCTTCCCGTCGGTTGCGGCAGAGACGGAGCCTGGGGAAACCAGTCCTGCACGGGCGCATTCAGCGCGTATCCCGCTCGGGTGTGCAAAAGTAGGACCGCCAGCGCCAGCCAGCCAATCGCCCTCACGTTGGTGCGATAGAGGCACCCTTTGCTCTGAGCACTGCCCAAATCTCATGCCCTCAAGTCCAAATCACCCACCAGTCTAAGGCAGTCGCGACTCCAAATCAACCCTGTGCGCCGCCGATGCGTCTCCCAAGGGTGCGGCCAGCATACAGTGGCGGATTCCGGCAACCTCCGGCGAGCACTACGGACCTTCGCGAGCCTGCCGGCGAGACGCCGGCAGGGAGTTTGGCGCTTTGCGGCCACCGGCGGGGAGGATCGTAAGTATGGGTCGGCGGCCAGGACGAGCCGGAATCGCACCGCTCGCCCAACACCACCACGCCGGAGGGCCGAAAGCGGTAAACTCCCGTCACGCCGTGGCGGAAGCGCTCTGTCGCGGAGCGGACCTCCCGGGCGCCAACGCCACCAGGGCCGTAAGGACCGCCACTATATTCCGGCCGCACCCTCTCCCAAGGTCTTGGGGCCGTGACGGGTGGCAGCGTCAAGCGCAGCTTGGCGATGGTCTTCCCTGAATACGGCGAAGCCATCCCCAAGGTCTCCGGCCTTGAGGCTGCCACCCAGAGCACCTGAGAATCTCGGTACTACAGACAGGCACCAGGGACTGGAATAGAATCGTGCCGGACGTTATCATCTGCCAAGGCAGGCCGATCCTTTTCAGTCGGCCGTGGGCAGCACCGGTTCTGAATGTGTGGAGATGGATGAGATGAGAACGCTATCGAAGTCATCGGTCCTGGCGCTGGTTGGCACGCTGGCTGTCGCATCACTCGCGCCGGGCGCGGATGTCCCGCAACTCGACCGGCAGCAACTGCCCGGCCGGCAGGTCAAGGTGGCGGCCATTTGCATCGGGTTCGGCGGCGAGCGCGACGCGAAACTCAAGCTGGCGCTGGAACATCTGCACACGGCGGGCCGGAACGGCGTGGACATCGCCTGCCTGCCCGAGGAGTTCGCCGGCGTCAAAGCCGAACCCGTGCCCGGCCCGACAACGAATGCCGTGGCCGAACTGGCGAAACGGTACAGCATGTACGTGATCTGTCCCATCCGGGAGCAGGCCGGCGATAGGGAGTACAACACGGCGGTCCTGCTCGACCGCCAGGGCCGGGTGGCAGGCTACTATCGTAAAGTCTTCGTCTTCTGGGGCGAGGGCGTCCACTGCAGCACCGAGGGCGTGAAGGTCTTCGAGACGGACTTCGGACGCATCTGCATGCTCACCTGCTTCGACCTCAACTACCCCGAATTATGGCAGCGCTGCGACGAGCTGGACGCCGACATCGTCTTCTGGCCGAGCGCCTACGGCGGCGGCTCACCTCTCAACGCCTACGCCATCCTTTACCACTACTACGTCGTTCCCGTCGGCGCGGGCAACATTATCGACATCACCGGCAAGACCTTCGAACCCGTCGAGAAACCCCTGTCCAGGCAGTTCATCGCCACGTTGGACCTCGACCGCTCCTTCGCCCATCACGACTTCAACCGGGAGAAAGTCAAGCAGATGCTGGCCGAGCACGAAAAAGAGGTGGAGGTCGAGCGGAACCTCAGCGACGAGGACTTGGCCCCATGGTGGCTGTTCCGGGCCGCGAAACCCGGCGTCCGCGTCCGTGACATCCTCAAGGAGCACAAAATCGAGACCCTCCGGGAATACCAGCACCGCAGCCGCAGGCAAATCAATGAAGCTCGCGAAAAGGGCGAAAGAATATAGCCTGAAGCAGCGGCGCAGACACCACCGTGAGGTAGTCGCCATGCGTCAACCATCGTCCGTTCGTCGATAACCGAAATGAAAGGCCGTTGCCCGTGATTGGAGCCCGTTTCCGCACGTTCCGGTTTTGCACAACACCCGGAAGGCTGTCGGTGTCCGCTCTGTTCGTGCTGGTCGCAATGTTACTGGTAATGGGGTTGTGTGGGTGTGCGCCGCTACCGAGGCAAGAAGCAGGTCCCGAGCCGCCGGCGGCCCCCGCCGAGCCAAACGAAACTGCTGCCCGGGCCGCGACGGTCACCCTTTCCCTGGAGTTCGAGCCCGGGACAAAGACCCGTTACCGGGTGACCACCGAGGCGGTCATGGCTCTGGAAGGCCCGGAGACCGCGGTGCAGGACAACGCCTCGACAGCCCCCCTGCCGAAGATGTCCGAAGCGAGCGAAGTAGTTTTCGCCCAGGAGATTCTGGGTCCGGCGCCTGGCGATGCAAACACGGCTGTCGCTTTGGTGACGATTGAGCAGGTCAGGTACGTGCGCACGTCCAGCGGGCAGCCCGATCTGGCGTTCGACAGCCGAGGGCCGGCCGACCCGAATAGTCCCTTTGCCAGGTTGATCGGACAGACCTATACCATTGAGATCAATCTGCTGGGCTACGTGCCCGGCGTATTCAATCTCGCTCCCGCGCGACTGGCCGTGCGCGGTCCCACTCCGGCCCACGCCGCCGCCCTGGAACTGGTCAGCCCGCCGGCCATCTTCCTGCGCCACGGATTCTTCACTCTGCCCGGACCGGACGTCGGCTCCCTGACCGCAGGCGACCGCTGGCGGGGCCTGCAGCAGTTCACCCTCAAGGCGCCCGCCACAGGGCTGGGTCCGCTGGGAACGTACAGGTTCGAGAAAATCTACCGGATGGAGCGCGTGGAGCAGCGGCCCACGGGGGCCGTGGCGGTGGTGGACTTCGTGGGCTCACCCGTACCCAGGAGGGCCCCGGACGGCCGCCTGGTGGAGGTCCCTTTGCTGTCGTGTTTGTATGGAGGGAGCGGAGAATTCAACCTGGATGCGGGCCGAGTCGAGCGCTATGTCGAGCACCTTGAGGTGCGCACGTCACTGCCCGCGCCCGGGTCATCGGCGTCCGGAGACCTTGACGGTCGTAGCGTAAGCGCAACGCGTTTCTGTCGGGTACAGCGGCTCGACCGGGACTGATACTGCCGGCAAAAAGAGCCGGGATATCGGCCCGGGATCCATTGGAGGCCTATCTCATGCCGCATAAAATCGTACGTGTCTAGCCGGCGAAAACAGGTCTTCTCCGGCTAAACACGTACGTAGCGCTGTCACTTCGGACAGTACAGGCAAATTCTACTTGAGCTTACTCTGCCGGCTGCACAACCACGCGAATGTTGTCGATGTCGATCCTGTTATCATTCGGCAGAGCGGCAAAGTTCTCGTTTCCATCGCCGTCCAGCCTGGGGCCGTCATAGGCCGTCCCGTCATCCCGCAGATTGCTCCAGAACTGGATGGAAAACGTTTCCAAGGCCACGTAATCCGTCAGCGCGCCGATGCCGCTCCACGGGGTGACATCCTCGGCATCGATGGTAACGGTTCCCCACTCGCCTTCCTGAATGATCGTGTAGCCGGCGACAACCAAGCCCAGGTCAATGGGTCCCACAAAGGCGGCGGGGTTCGCCCAATTCTGGGAATGAGCCAGGGCGGTCGGCGGAATCCAGGTCTGTGCCCAGCCATGTGAGCCGTCGGCCAATCTGCCCGTCCACTCGATGAGGTACCAGGAGAGCGTGCTGACGTCATAGACGCGCATGTCAAAGACGAACTTCATGTCCGGGCCGAACGAATTACAGTCAATCGGTGTCCGGGGAGTGAACGTCACGCCGGATACCCCCCAGACGCCCGTGTCATTGGGGTCTTCTGTTTTCCAGCCACCGGGGGCATGAAAGTCGACGGCCATCGCCTGGGAACCCTCAGTGACTGTGCCATAGCCGCCCGTGAGCAAGGTCACGTCGGCTCCGGCGTCAGGGCCCACGTCGCCGCTGCTCAGGGAAACCGGCCAATTCTGGGCCAGATCTCCACTACTCCAGTAGGACTCAAAGTCGTCTACTGCAGAGGCACTGGAAACCAGACCAAGCACCACAACACAAGAAGCTAAAAACACCCAATTCTTAGACATGATAGACTCCTCCTTCATTTGTTCTGTGCTTTGGCTACGAGCCAAAGCAGCACCTCTTCGTGACGACCCTTCAGATCCGCTCCGTTGCCGGGGACGATGCTTGCCCTCAACAACGTTGTACGCGGTAAGTAAGTAATCTCCTTCACCAAACCTTGTGCCTGTTCCAGACGAGATGAACTGCTTCTTCCTTCTTTAGACACGCACAATCCAAGCCAATAGGCGAAATGACAGAGCCTGAAGCTACGGAATTCCAACCCATCGTCCGGGTGTGTCCTCGTACTTGATCTCACAACAAAGACACACGTTGTTGCGAATCGCCACCGAGAATCCGCACAACGAAATAATCATCCTGACTCCACATCTTCCTGTCAAGCATTTTTCCATTAATTGTCGGTGAATCACGGGCCTGGTTCAGGACTGGGTAACACTTCACGCCGGTCCGGAACCTGTCGTCGGCATCTGCAAGATGCTGTTGTTAAATGCGTTACACTAACCAAGCCCGACCTTGTGCGTCGTGTGCGTGTCACCCTGGTTAACGGAAAGCCGAGCTAAACCGAATTCTCGGCGCGCTGTCGCGTGTAAGTCGTTTTCTTAAACGTTTTTAGGGCGTACCCCGGCCCATGGCGGGAGAGGCAGGCCCTCAGACCCGAGGAGAATGCTTGCTTTATTGGTGACGGAGGCGTACAATCATTCGCAGAAGCATGCTCTTTGATTGCGGCCCCGTTTAGCCCGGCCAGGACCGGTATCTGTAGGGTTGGGTACGCGAACCCGAGCAGTTTGGGTGCGGGCGCGTCAGGTCGTGCCTGTGCGGATCTCAGAGGAGGGAGGTAGAGTCGAAGGTAAGACCACATACGAAAGGCCTTGAGATCATTTCGAACGGTGTTCTTTGCCGGCGTGTTCCGCGTGGATCGAGGAGAGCCGGGACCACTGAGACGGAGGCCGGGTGAGCGAACCCGCGCAGTATGTGCCTTGGTGCGCCGGGGTCGGAGCTGTTACGCTGTTCTTGAATGAATGTGTAAGGAAAGGAGGAAGGAACTATGTGGAGAAGGTGTGTTCTTTTGTGTTTCTGCGGGTTGTGCCTGTCTCTGGCCGCGCCTCCAGTGACCGCCGCTCAGGGTACGGACCCGGGCATGGACAACCTGGTGGCCTGGTGGAAGCTCGACGACGGTCCCGACAGCAACCTGGTCGCCGACTCCAGCGGCAATGGCCGTCACGGCATGTTCCCCTCGGCGACGGGCCATCCCGCGTCCGCTGACCCGAAGTGGGTCGTGGACCACGAAGGCGGCATGTGCCTGCGTTTCGACGGGACAGACTACGTGCGATGCGGCGGGGGCAAGAACCAGGGGCCGGATGTAAATCCGAACGACCTGGCCTCTTGCACGGAGCCACCCACCTGGGCCGACTTCGACGGCGAGTCCTTTACCATCGCCACGTGGGTCAAGGAGCTCAACTCCAATAACTGGGCCACGTTCGTAGGCAAGGGTGAACGTGCGTACAAGCTACAGATGCTCTTCGCCGGGACCCTCGTCCACTGGGCCTATCCCCGCACCCCGGCGGGCGGCTACGCCGCGGGCAATGCGCAGGATAATGTGTGGAACCATATTGTCGGCATGTGGGACAACGACCAGGAGTATGCCAGTATCTGGGTCAATGGTGAGTTGGCGGGCACGAGGACGGACTGGGTCGGCGTAGTGACGGACCCGACGAACGCCAACTACGATCCCGCCGCCCCCGGCCGGCGCATCGACAGCGACTGTGAAGTGACGCTGGGTGCGCGCGTGAACGAGGACTGGGGCACGCCCGATGAAGAGGATGATCGTCGGTTCAAGAAGTGCGGGTGCCCGCAGCCGGCAGGGCAACCCTATGCGGGCACGGCCATGGACGGCTTGCTGAGCGACGTGCGCATGTACAATCGCCTGCTTAGCGGCGACGAGGTGCTCTATTTGGCCACCCTGGGTCTCGCCCAGGCCACCCGGCCGAATCCGCGTCACGAGAGCGTGCTCAAGGAGGGTCCGCCGATCCTGTCCTGGCGGCCTGGTGAAGGGGCCATTTCGCACAACGTGTACTTCGGCGAGAGCCTGGCGGACGTGACCGCCGGCGCGGCGGGAACCCTGCTCGGCTCTCCGGATGCGAACGCTCTGAGCCTGGACCAGACGCTGGAATCCGGCAAGGTATACCATTGGCGCGTGGAAACCGTGAATCCGGATGGTACGGTGGCCGGCGATGTGTGGAACTTCGAACTCAAGAGTCCCAAGGCCACTTCCCCCAATCCCCCGGATGGCATGAAGTGGGTGGATCTCGACACTACGCTGACGTGGGAACCCGGCGTAGGTGCCACCATGAGTGGGCTGTACCTGAGTAAGAACCGCAGTGACGTGGTCGGCGGCAAGGGCGTTAAGGTGGTCCAGGGCAACCAGTACGACCCTTCCGGGCTGGATGCCGAGACCACCTACTTCTGGCGTGTAGATTCCGTGGCTCCCGGCAAGATGGTCGAGGGCGATGTCTGGAGTTTCACCACCAAGGGTCCCGACGTCGGCGGCCTGCTGGCCAGCTATTTCAATAACCAGAACCTGCAGGGCAATCCGGTCCTGACCCGGATCGAAGGCCCGCTGGCTTTCGCATGGGCCACCGGTTCGCCGGAGGACGGGGTGGTGGCCGTAGATGGGTTTTCCGCCCGCTGGGCAGGTCTCCTGGAGGTGCCGATTGCGGATACGTACATGATCATGGCCCGCAAAGACGACGGGGCCGCCTGCTGGATCGACGGCCGGGTGGTCTTCTATGACATGCTGACCTCGTGGGGCGTTTCCGAGGTCAAGGGATTTATCGAGCTTGAAGCGGGCAAGCACGAGATCGTCGTGGAGTACTTCGACGTGGGCGACAACGCCCAGATCGAATTGCTCTGGAGCACCGCGAGCATACCTCTGCAAACCATTCCCATTCAGGCGCTGTCGGCCCCACCCAAGGCGGGCAGTCCACGTCCGCCGGATGGTGCAGTTGACGTAGCCGTCGAGGACCTGACCCTGATGTGGACGGCGGGCAGCAAGGCCGTCAGGCACCAGGTATACTTCGGGCAGGACCGCGACGCCGTGGCCGCCGGTGATCCCGGCGTTGCCGTGGGTCCGATTGACGAGACCACATACACGGTCGTGCCTCAGGCCGAACGGGGCATGGTGTATTACTGGCGTATCGACGAGGTGAACGACCTTGATCCCGAGAGCCCGTGGGCCGGCGACATCTGGAGCTTCACCACCGCACCGTTCGTCGTACTGGATGACTTCGAGAGCTACGGCGCCGAGTCGCCCTATCTGGTGTTCTCAAAGTGGCAGGATAGTTGGGGCCTGCAAGACTTCGTCAACGGCGCGTGGGTCGTATTGGTTGAAGGCAACGGTTCGGGCGGTCTGCTGGGCACGATGTACGCCCCGTACGTGGAGACCGCCGATGTCCATGGCGGAGCCGGACAGTCCCTGCCGCTGGCGTACGAGCACACGGATGCCATCGACTACTCCGAGGGCACCCGCTGGTTCGACCCGCCCAAGGACTTCACCGCCGACGACGGCGCCACCTTGGGCGTGTGGTTCAAGGGTCGCCAGCCTCCCACGTCGAGCGTGGCCTATGCAGACGGCAAGTTTACGCTGGAGGTGGCGGGCAGTGATATCAGCGGCACGCACGACGAGTTCATATTCGCCTACCAGAGTGCCACAACCACGGACCTGATTGCCAGGGTCGATGAGCAGGAGGCCACCGACGGTTGGGCCAAGGCGGGTGTGATGATCCGCTCGGGTCTGGAGCATGACTCGGCCTACATCTTCTGCTTCGTCACGCCGCTGAAC
>CAYFUB010000346.1:0-1979 GCA_964346195.1 uncultured Pirellulales bacterium | reverse complement strand
TTGAGAATTTCGTATCTCCGGGTGGCAGCGGCAAGGCCGAAGGCTTTGCCGATGGCGTAGGGAAGGAACCATCGGCAAACTGGCGTTTGCCGCTGCCACCCAAAGCATGATAATACTCTACGAAAAACTCATGCGGAATCGGTATGAGGCGGTTTCCTGCGGCTTCTGGTTCATCGGGTTTTGGCGTACGCCCGGGCGGTCGGGGGGCTCTGCCCCCCCAGCCCCCGGCATTTGTCGCTTTGGGCCAATAGCATGGAGAGAAAGGGGGACATTCTGCTTTTGTTCTTCTCTCGCTCTTCGAGGGTAAAAACCAGAATGTCCCCCTTTCCCCCTCAAGCACCACGAGCACCGCGGCCTATCGGGCATGCTATTGGCCCAAAGCGGAAAATGCCAGGTCGGGTTCCCAAACACGATTTATCGCGTTTGGGGTCCGGGTCCGGGTACAGCGTCCCCGGTCGTCGGGCAGGGCTTCGTCCCCAAGCACGCCAAGACCGGATGAGCCTTCTTTCTGGTGGTTTCGTTCTTGCCGGTCACAGAATGCTTGCCAGGAAAACAAGATGTTGCGCCTTTGCAGTGCAGGGGTGACAAACCTGCGGCGAGCACGGCAGCCGCACCCGTCGTTGGTCGCAGCCTTGATCACCGGTCGGTTCGGCCGCTGGTCAACTGTGCGGCGACCGAGGCGGTGGCTGCCTTGATCTTCTCCTCATCACCGAGGTAGTAGTGGGCTCGAGCCTGCACGTTCTCGTCGAGCTCGTAAACGAGGGGAATACCGGTCGGGACGTTGAGCTGCGTGATCTCCTCGTCGCTGACGCCGTCGAGGTATTTGACGAGCGCCCGCATGCTATTGCCGTGAGCGGAAATGAGAACCCTGCGGCCCTGTTGCAGAATAGGAACGATGGTCTCGTGCCAGTACGGCAGGACTCTTTCCAGCGTGGTCTTCAGCGACTCGGTCGCCGGTAGAAGCTCCTTCGGAACATCCGCATAACGACGGTCGTGACGTGGGTGCCGGGGGTCGTCTTCCGTAAGGGGATCAGGAGGGATGTCGTAGCTGCGCCGCCAGATCTGGACTTGTTCGAGCCCGAATTTCTCCGCCGTGTCCCGCTTGTTGAGTCCCTGGAGGGCCCCGTAGTGCCGCTCGTTGAGCCGCCAGGAACGCCGGACCGGAATCCACATCAGGTCCATGTCGTCGAGCATAATCCACAGCGTCCGGATGGCGCGCTTCAGCACCGACGTAAAAGCAACGTCGAAGGTGTAGCCCGCGTCGAGGAGGGCCCGGGCCGCCTCGTGCGCCTCCTGAATCCCCTGCTCCGTCAGATCAACGTCGGTCCAGCCGGTGAACCGGTTCTCCAGGTTCCACGTGCTCTGGCCGTGCCTGACCATCACCAACCTCATCATACCGTCTACCCCCTTCCCGGCGGAGCCGAACAGCCGGCGCCCAATTGCGGATTAGCATCACGATCCCAATCCGCAATCCGAAATCTGCAATCCGCAATCCTACAGTTCCACCGGCTTGCAGAGGTTCTTTTCGCCGGCGGCGACCCGGCCGCAGATTTTACACATGAACTTGCCGCCCCGCACGAGCTGCTTGTACTCCTCGGGATTGCTGATTTGGAAGCCGAGGTTGTTCAGGTAGCATAGATGTTTATCATGTCCCGGATGGGGCATTTCGGTCTTGGCCATGATGTTTCCCCTTTCGAAATCACCAGTGTGAGTCCGTCGGACGG
This sequence comes from uncultured Pirellulales bacterium, assembly GCA_964346195.1. Lineage (GTDB taxonomy): Bacteria > Planctomycetota > Phycisphaerae > Sedimentisphaerales > Anaerobacaceae > PLanc-01. Next base: position 255 of record CAYFUB010000346.1, on the reverse strand, counting down.
CCCATTTCATCGCGGCAACAGGGCTGCGCGTCGGGCCTTGCCAACCGCCTTCCGATGGACCCGACTACCTATCTACACACCAGACATCTTCCTTGTTCAGTCTTTCCAACCGGCTTGGCGAACCGGGTGCGGCCGACATACAGTGGCGGATTCCGGCAACCTCCGGCGCGCGCTACGGACCTTCGCGAGCCTGCCGGCGAGACGCCGGCAGGAAGTTTGGCGCTTTGAGGCCACCGGCGGGGAGGATCGTAAGTA
>CAYFUB010000345.1:0-4753 GCA_964346195.1 uncultured Pirellulales bacterium | reverse complement strand
TCTGGCCGCGAAGGGAAGGTGCCTCTTGTCCATAGCCAGATTTCTCCGCTCCGGCCTTCGGCCTCCGGTCGAAATGACAGTTCCAGAGGGTCTTCGCCGAATCTACCTACAAACATGACGTGCACCCGTAAGACAGGAATCGTACTTGGAGGCATTCTCCGCTAGGGCCGCACGAAACTTCGCGCAGGGACCATCCCGGACCCCTGATATTTTCCGCTTTCTGCCAATAGCATGACCATGGAGAAAACAAACGTTACCTACGTGGCACGGCCATGGTACGTCTACTCAACCAATTTCCCGGGTGACGGGGACTTGCTGGCGGAGAATCCTCCTGGGAGAGATGCTCCGATAAAAGGAGGGAACTCACGCTTGGGCAGAATGTCTATAGAAGTGGCCTCGGTTCGGCTCTGGAGCAGGCCGGGACGAGTGGGCCGTGCGGCAGTTGTCCCTTGGGGGGGCCGGAAGGCGGGCTATACGTATACAGGCGTCAGGGGTGTTATTGGAAGAGTTGGTGGGCACAGGCCACTACAACTGAAAGAGAGGAGAACGAATATGCAAAGACGAGAATTCCTGGCGAAATCGTGTGTGGCGGGCGTTGCCTCGTTGGCGGGGGCGGCTGCCGCGACGAACGGGCAGCGGCGACCCGGGGAAAGCGACGCGGCCTACCGTACTCGGATCGCCCAGGAACGGGCGGAGCAGGCGCCCATTCCAAGGCATCCAGGCGAGAGTGACGCGGCATATCGCACCCGCGTGGCGCAGATCCGAGCGGCCCAGGCGGCTCTTGAGGCGCAAGTGCAACTGGGAGGGCTACAGAGACTGCCGGGCGAGAGCGATGCGGCGTACCGCAAGCGGCTGGCCCGGATCCGGGCGGCCCAGGCGCGGGCGATGGCCGCCTCCCGGGTGGGGAGCTACTATGAATTGCGGCGCTATGAGATTGAGACGGAGGAACAGAAGGCTGGCTTCGATAAGTTCGCCAGCGAGGCGGCGCTGCCCGCGTGGAATCGGCTGGCGATCGCTCCGGTCGGCGTATTTTACCCGGATGCGGGTCTCAGCCCGATCTATGTTCTGCTGCCGCACATGTCCTTCGCATCGTTCGCCACGCTCACACCCATGTTGAGTGAGGACCAGGAATTCTTGGAAAAGGGGGGGGACTTCCTCAATGCCCCGACGAGCCGCCCGGCGTACAAGAGCCTGGAGGTCCAGCTCATGGTCGCCTTCGAGGGCATGCCGGTGTTGGAGAGGCCGATCGAGGCGCCGGAGCGGGTCTTTCAACTGCGCATCTACGAAAGTCCGAGCGTCAAGACCGGGCAGAAGAAAATCGAGATGTTCAACACGGCCGAGATCGCCATCTTTCGCAAGGTCGGCCTGCACCCGGTCTTTTTCGGCGAGACCCTCGCGGGCACGAAGATGCCCAACCTGACCTATATGCTTGTCTTCACGGACATGGACGAGAGCAAGGCCAACTGGAAAAAGTTCCGCGACGATCCCGGCTGGCAGAAGCTGCGCGCGATCCCGGAATACGCGGACAAGGCAATCCTTCGTCCCAAAGGGATCACCAACCTCTACCTCAAGCCCGCGAGCTACTCGCAGATCTGACGGGTTCACTCTCTGGTTGGCATGACTCAATTCCAATACGTGGCACGTCCCGGCGGATATGACATGGGGAGGCCGACTCTGGCGAGCCGGCCCCCCCGTTCATTCCGATTCGACCTGACGGTGCCGCATCGTCGGACACCCAGTCAGACCTTGCATCTCAGTACTCGATGAGGAGCACCGGGGCCGAGGCTGCCTGGCCCTCGCGACTGAACGTGCGTCGTTCGTGATTGTCCGGGCCTGTGACAATCAGTGCTATGTCATTGCCGGAGACCCAGCCGGCCCGCCCCACAATCTCCTCCAGCACGCTGGAGATGTCCGGCGTGTCATAGACATAACGATGGGTCCAGGCACTGGGACTCCAGCCTACGGAAGCGGTGGTCTTGGTGCGCCCTGAGATGTTGTAACTGGTCGAGGTAAAGGTACCGGCATCGTTCTCGTCCTGACCATAGAACGTCAGGTTGCACGTGCCGCTCTTGGCATCCTTGGCCGTGAATCGCAGGTAAGCCTTGGTGAGATCGGCGCCCTGGGGGAGATTCAGATTCTGGAAGCGCATCCCGACCGTCTGGTAGCCTGCGTATTCCGTGTCGTCCACCATCTCCAGATCGCTGCTGTCCAGGTACATGTGGCCATCGGAAATCCGCTCCTCGGCATCATCGGTATTCGCCTCGATGCGGAATTTTCGGGTCTTGGGGATGGAGACCGGCGCCTCGACCCCCGAGCCATTCGACGCTCGTACGTGTTTAAGGGTGAGCGTGTTCCCGTTCACGGTGATCTCACAGTGGTGCAGGGCGTCATCCACTGCCCTGATGCCCGGATGGCTGCTGTCGCCGGGAGGGTCTGTTGGATCGTGGGGGTTGGCGCCGCCGCGGCCGGTGGTCACGTGCGGCACGCCGTGAATCTCGCAACGCGCGTAGTAGTGGTTGTGCCCCGCGAAGACGATATCCACCAGCTTATGCAGTGACCCGTCCGCCCCTAACTGGCTTTGCACGTTGCCGTTGTTCCCATGTCCACCGCCGGCCGAGTACCCGGGCGCGTGGCAGAGCAGGACGTTCCATTTCCCGGCGTTCCTGCTGGTCTGCAGGTCATCCTTGACGTCCTGCAGCTCATCGACCGGCGCCTCCGGGAGCCCGTCATCGCCTTCGCTCTGGGCCTTCTCATACTCGTGGATCACCACTACGTGTACGGGCCCGTAGTCGAACGCATACCAGTCATCGTTATTGTCACCGGCGCCAGGCTTGTACGGCCAGTACTTGGCGAGCAGGGTGTTGCAGAAGGACGTTTCCACATATCCCGAGCTGGTATTGAGCTCGTGGTTGCCCAGGCATCCCATGATAGGCAGATTCGCCTCCACGTTCAGGATATTGGCCCGGTTCCGGGGGAAAAACTGGTTGTCCCAATCGTCTTCCACCAGGCCATGCTCCACGAAATCGCCGACGTGGAGTATGAAGGTCTGGAGCTCGGCGTCGTCGGTGAAGTTCGTGACCATTCGGCCACAGACGAGGTCGTGGTTGGCCGGATAAGTCCGCGTGTCGCCATAGGCAATGAACTTGACTTGCGTGGCATCGGAGCGCGGCGCCGTGCGGAAACTCCCGAAACCCACACCGCGGATGCGGTAGTAGTACTTGGTCGCCACGTCCAGGCCGGTGATCTTGTACAGGTGTTGGTGGCCGTTGGTTCCCGTGTTGATCTCCGTCGTCTGGGTGGACTCGCCGTAGGTGATATCGGGGCCCCATTCGAGCGTGCACGTGCGTGTCTCATTCAGTTGCCAGAGCACCGTCATCTGGGCCGTGGTATTGGGACTGGCCGTCTGGCCGGGGTAGATCAAATACGGTCCTTTTCGGGCGGGGATCAGTTGAAACTCGTAGGCGCCCATGTCATAGAGGGCCGAGCCGTTTCCGTCGCCGTCGAGCGGCCGGGTCCTGCCGGTGGCGTCCTGGGAGGGCGCTCCCGTGCTGGTGGCCGTGTCAATGCACGGGCTGTCGACTTCGATCTCCAGACCATCATCCACGGTCAGGAAGCGGTCGTCCGCGCCGTCGGGATCGTCCCTGTCGAGGAACCTGGGATCGCTGTCGATATTGCCGCCACCATTGGTGCCGAGGCGGGAATCCCAGACGCCGCCGGGCAGGCAGCCCTCGATGTCACTGTAGCTGATGGTGACGGTCCCGGTATTGTGCCACAGCTCGTCATGGCTACTCGCATCCCAGGCATTGTCGTCCCAGAAGATGCAGTTCTTGACGGTGCTGGTGGCCCCGTCCCGGGTGGCTAGGCCACCGCCGTCGTCCTGGGCCACGTTGCCGTAGAAGGTGCAGTTGGTCCAGGTGACGCTGGTGCCGCTGTCCTGGTCGGCCGCCCCGCCGCCGTCGCCGCCGCCGCCGTTGACACGGGTCAGATTGCCGACGATCACGCAGTTGATGAACGTCGGGCTGCTGCCCACGTAGCCGGCGTAGTCGCCCTTGGTGTTGTAGATGGCGCCGCCCTGGCTGTTTTGGTTGTGGCCCAGCGTCTCGTTGCTGTAGAAGGCACAGTTCGTGAACGTGCCGTTGCTGCCGTTCTTATTGCATAGGGCCCCGCCGTCGTCGCCGGCCACATTGTCGATGAAGATGCAGTTGGTCACCGTGGGACTGGCCTTGAAGTTGTGCATGGCGGCCCCGTCCGCATCGGTGCCCTCGGCCCGGTTGTCCTTGAAGATGCAGTTGGCCACCGTGGGCGAGCAGGTGCCGTTGTACGCGTAATTATACATCCCGGCGCCATCGACGTTGTCGGATGTGCGATGGCCATATCCCATGGTGACGGTGAAGCCATCAAGGGCGGCGTTGGTGACGTTGTAGGCGTATACCACGTGCCTCGAGTTTTGGGCATCCAGGCCATCCCCGTCAACGTCGCCGCTGAGGATGGTCGGGTGGGCGACCCAATCACGATCTCCGCGTGCGATCTCGTCACCATTGAAACCGCCGTAGAGGTTGACGCCGCTCTTGAGGTAGAAATACGTATACCGGTTGCCGGTGCCGTTAGGATTGTCCTTGTTCTCATCAGGACAGTACGTGTGCGCCGCGACCCAGATCTCCAGACCGAGACCGGCGTTAGCGGCGCCCAGGCCGTCCTGCACGTGATTGAAGGCCTTGGCCCAGGTGGTGCCGTCGTGGACATCACTGACACG
>CAYFUB010000344.1:0-6241 GCA_964346195.1 uncultured Pirellulales bacterium | reverse complement strand
AGCTGCAGGCTCGGGCCGTCGCCCGGCGGGTCCGCCACGAGCGGGAAGACCTCGAAAATAGCTTGACGGCCCAGACCGCGCGTGTCCTGTACGGGTTTGAGGACAGCGGCCGCAAGCTGAAGTTGTATGGCGAGGTACTGGTGCCAAAGACCGAGGAGCTTGTCGGGGCGTCGGAATCGGCCTACACAGCCGGGGCAGTGGATTTTCTCAGTCTGATCGATGCCCAACAGACCCTGTTGCGATTTCAGCTCGAACGTGAACGCGCCTGGGCGAATCATCAGCAGAGACTGGCCGAACTGGAGATGCTTGTCGCCGCCGATTTGTCCCAAACGCCGCCCCCACAACGAGAGGATTAGCCAGATCTGCATTTTTGGTCGGAACAACCCATGCAGGCAACGTAGTACGATAGGAAACGTCATGGTGAGCGAAGCGAACCATCTAGGTACCGACGAAGAGGTTTCTCAAATCCGCGGCCCGGATTCTTTGCTTCGCTCAGAATGACATTCACCATCTTGAGATAGTTGCTGAGTAGTCATTTGGACAGAAGTCACTAGGGCGAATGAACAGGAGTTCCGTGGGAATAGTATGTATTTGTGATTATGAGTAGTCTGCGGGAGGCTTCAATGCGTATATATCGTACTCTCCGATGGGGTATTGCCGTCGTCTTATTGGCGGTGGGCTTTGCATTGGGGTATGTGGTTTCTTCGGCTCCCCGAGGTAGTGCGGCGGACGAGGCCCACGTTCATAGCGAGACCCAAAAGGCCCAGAAGTGGTATTGCTCGATGCACCCGCAGATTATCCGCGACCGGCCGGGGTTGTGCCCCATCTGCGAGATGGAGTTGATTCCCATGCCGGAGAATCTGGGCGCTGACAGCGGGCCGCGGGAATTGGTCGTATCCGAGGCGGCCGCCAAGCTCATGGACGTGCAGACCTCGCCGGTAGAAAGGAGATTCGTCGCCAATGAGGTGCGGATGGTCGGGAAAGTGGTGTACGACGAGACACGCGTCAAGCATATCACCGCCTGGGTGGCTGGCCGGCTCGACCGCCTGTACGTCGATTTCACGGGCACAACCGTTCGCCAGGGTGACCACTTGGTATACCTGTACAGCCCGGAATTGATCAGTGCGCAAGCGGAGTTGCTGCAAAGCGTGAAAGCTTCGCGGAATGCGGCGGAAACGACGTCGGACTATCTGGCCCGATCGGTGGCAAGCACGCTCCAGGCGAGCCGGGAAAAGCTCCGGCTCCTGGGCCTGACACCTCGGCAAATCGAGGAGATCGAACAATCGGGTGAGCCCCTGACGCACCTGACGATTTATTCCCCCATCGGCGGGGTGGTGATTGAGAAGAAAGCCAACGAGGGGATGTACGTCAACACGGGCACGCAGATTTACACGGTGGCGGACCTTTCGCAGGTTTGGGTCAAGCTTGACGCCTACGAGTCGGACCTGCCGTGGATTCGTTATGGGCAGGAGGTCCAGTTCGTTACCGAGGCCTATCCCGGCCGGGCGTTCACCGGGCGCGTCAGCTTCATCGATCCGGTGCTGGACCCGATGACGCGGACCGTCAAGGTGCGTGTGGACGTGCCCAACGCGGACGGCAGGCTCAAGCCCGAGATGTTCGTCCATGCCGTGGTCGGCTCGCAAATTGCCCGGGACGGTAAGGTGATGGACCCTGACCTGGCGGGGAAATGGATTTGCCCGATGCATCCGTCCGTCGTGAAGTCGGAACCGGGCACCTGCGACGTTTGCGGGATGGACCTGGTCACGACGGAATCGCTCGGGTACGTCGGCGCCGACGCTCCCGCGCAACCGCCGCTGGTCATTCCGAAAACGGCGCCGCTGGTCACGGGCAAGCGCGCGGTCGTCTATGTGAAAAAGCCGGGCACGGAAGTGCCCACGTTCGAGGGACGGGAGGTCGTTCTGGGCTCACGGGCCGGGGAGTATTACGTGGTCGAGTCCGGCCTGAACGAGGGCGAGCAGGTCGTGACGAACGGCAACTTCAAGATCGATTCGGCCCTGCAGATCCAGGCCAAGCCGAGCATGATGAACCCCGAGGGCGGCGCCATGCCGCCCGGACATCAGCATGGCGGACATACCCCGGCGCAACACGCCGCCGCGACCCCGGCCGCAACGAAGCCGGCCACGTTGCAGGAAACGTGTCCGGTCTTGGGCGGTCCCATCGATCCGAATATCTTCGTCGAGTACAAGGGCAAGAAGGTGTTCTTCTGCTGCAAAGGCTGCGACCAGAAGTTCCAGGAGGACCCCGAGAAGTACCTCGACAAGCTGCCGCAGTTCCAGCCGTCGCAGCCGGAGCCACCAGCCGGGACGTCTGATGCCGGCCACAATCATTGAGATCCACAGCGATTCAGTAACTTTGTCGATTCCGAAAGGAGACCGCAATGAACGGAAGAACGAGGTTTTCCGGAGGTGTCCTGGCAATTGGCGTCGTCATGTTCGCCCTGCTGGCCGGGCCGGTCGTTTTCTCCGGCTGCGAGAAGGAGACGCCGACGGCCCAAGAGCAGATGCAGCAGATGCCCGTGCACGAGCACGCCGCGGCGGACCAGCCGCAGGTCGCCGCCACCGTGGAGCAGACAACCTGTCCGGTCATGGGCGGACCCGTCAATAAGGCGATTTTTGTCGAGTACCAGGGCAAGAAGGTCTACTTCTGCTGCAAGGGCTGCCCGGAGACCTTCAAGGCCGACCCTAAGAAGTACATCGCCAAGCTGCCGCAGTTTCAAGAGTAATGCGGATTGTGGAAGATTCTTGCGCGGCACGGATTCCGTCATCCTGAGGCGAAGCCGAAGGATCTGGCCTGCGGATGAGACGTTTCTCCCGTTCGCAGCCCAGATCCTTCACGGCGCTGCGCTTCGTTCAGGATGACACGCGGAGCGCAAGAGTTATTCATCATCCATGTAAGAATCGCATAGCGCGTCAAGATCGGTATTCATGGACGCATTGAACAAGGATATCAATCAGCATACGGGAATTCTGGACAGGATCATCCGGTTCTGCCTGGAGAATAAACTGGTGGTCACCCTGGTGGTCCTGATGGTCCTCGGGTGGGGCATCATGGTTGCGCCCTTCGACTGGGAGGTGGGGGGCCTGCCGCGCTCGCCCGTACCGGTGGACGCCATTCCGGACGTCGGGGAGAATCAACAGATTGTCTTCACGGAGTGGATGGGGCGTTCCCCGCAGGACGTGGAGGACCAGATCACCTATCCGTTGACGGTATCCCTGCTCGGTCTGCCTCATGTCAAGACGGTCCGCAGCTACTCGTTCTTCGGCTTCTCGAGCATCTACATCATCTTCGACGAGAAGGTCGATTTCTACTGGTCCCGCAGCCGGGTCCTTGAAAAGCTCAACAGTCTCCCGTCCGGGTCGCTGCCGGAGGGGGTCCAGCCGGCCCTCGGGCCCGATGCGACCGGCCTGGGTCAGATCTTCTGGTACACGCTGGAAGGTCGGGACCCCGACGGCCATCCCGCCGGTGGCTGGGGGCCGGATGAGCTCCGCAGTATCCAGGACTGGTACGTTCGCTACGCCCTGGCGAGCGCGGAGGGCATCAGCGAGGTCGCCTCGGTCGGAGGGTTCGTCCGCGAGTACCAAATTGACGTCGATCCGGATGCCATGCGCACCTATGGCGTCGGCCTCGAAGACATTTTCAAGGCGGTCAAGGCATCCAACATCGACGTCGGGGCGCGGACGATAGAGATCAACCGGGTTGAGTACGTCATTCGTGGCCTGGGTTTCATCAAGGAGGTCGGGGATATCGAGAAGACGGTCATCAAGGTCCACGAGAACGTTCCGATCTACGTCAAGGATGTTGCGAAGGTCACGCACGGGCCGGCGCTGCGCCGTGGGGCGCTCGACAAGAGCGGTGCAGAGGCCGTGGGTGGGGTGGTGGTGGTCCGCTACGGCTACAATCCGCTGGCCGCTATCGGACACGTCAAGGACAAGATCGAGGAGATCGCGCCGGGGCTGCCCCAGAAGGTCCTGGATGATGGGACTGTTTCCAAGGTGACCATCGTACCGTTCTACGACCGCACCGGGTTGATCTACGAAACGCTCGGCACGTTGAACACCGCACTCACGGAAGAGGTCCTGGTGACCATCATCGTCGTCATCGTGATGGTCCTGCACGTGCGCAGCTCGATGCTGATCAGCGCGCTGCTGCCGCTGGCCATTCTGATGAGTTTCATTGCGATGAAGACCTTCGGCGTCGACGCCAACATCGTGGCGCTGTCCGGCATCGCCATCGCCATCGGCACGATGGTGGACATGGGGATTGTCATCTGTGAGAACATTCTGCGGCATCTCGGCGAGGCCGATGAGAAGGCCAACAAGCTGGAGGTGGTGTTCCGGGCCTCGTCCGAGGTCGGCAGTGCGGTCCTGACGGCTGTTTCGACGACCATCGTAAGTTTCCTGCCCGTATTCACGATGACGGGCGCCGAAGGCAAGCTCTTCAAGCCCCTGGCGTTCACCAAGACGTTCGCGCTCCTGGCGTCGATCATTGTGGCCTTGACGATCATTCCCCCGGCGGCCCACGTCCTGTTCACGAGCAAGATCGGTCTCGACCGTATCAGGCGCTACGTGCTGGGCGGCGTTCTGCTGATTCTGGCCGTCGTCGCGGGTCTGCTCGTGGGCTGGTGGGTCGGCGTGATTGTCGGCGTCGTCGCGGCGTACCATCTGACCCACGATTACCTTCCCACACGGGCACGCGGCTGGCTGCCCCTGTTCGCCAACGCGCTGGCCGTGCTTTTCGTCGGCGTCATTTTGACCGGGCACTGGCTGCCTCTGGGACCGCTCAAGGGGTATGTGCGAAATCTCCTGTTTGTGGCTCTGGCAATCGGCGGGCTGCTGGTGTTCTTCCGGATCTTCCAGCACTTCTACGCCCGGATTCTGGGCTGGTGTCTCGAACACAAGATGGCGTTCCTTTCGTTTCCGGTCGCGCTGGTGCTGCTGGCGGCCATGATCTGGCTGGGCTTCGCGCGCGTCTTCTCGTTCGTGCCCGGGCCCCTGCGGGCCAACCGCGTCTGGGCGGCCGCGACGGCAGCGTTCCCGGGCTTGGGCCGGGAGTTCATGCCGCCGCTCGACGAGGGCTCGTTCCTGTACATGCCGACGACGATGCCGCACGCGTCCATCGGGGAGGCGCTCGACGTCTTGCAGAAGCAGGACATGGCCTTCCAGGCGATTCCGGAGATCGACTCGGTGGTCGGCAAGATCGGGCGCGTGGATTCGCCGCTCGACCCGGCCCCAATCTCCATGATCGAGACAGTGATCAACTACAAGTCCGAGTACATCACTGACGAGGCGGGACACCGGCTCCGATTCAAGTACGACCGGGCTCAGGACGAGTTTGTCCGCGATGAAGGGGGCAACCTCATCCCCGACCCCGCGGGACGGCCGTACCGGCAATGGCGCGAGCATATCAAGAGTCCCGGCGACATTTGGGACGAGATTGTCAAGGCCGGCGAGATTCCCGGTACCACCAGCGCTCCCCGGCTGCAGCCCATCGCCGCGCGGATCGTCATGCTCCAGAGCGGCATGCGGGCCCCCATGGGCGTCAAGGTCCGCGGACCCGACCTGGACACGATTGAAAGGGTCGGCCTGCAAATCGAGCGCTTCCTGAAAGAGGTGCCGAGCGTCGAGCCCAGCGCGGTCATCGCCGACCGGATCGTGGGCAAGCCGTACCTCGAAATCGATATCGACCGGGAGGCCATCGCACGGTACGGCATCAGCATTCAGCAGGTGCAGGACGTGATCGAGGTCGCCATCGGCGGCAAGCGGATCACCACGACGGTCGAGGGACGCGAGCGCTACCCGGTCCGGGTCCGCTACCTGCGCGAGCTGCGGGACGAGGTCGAGACCATCGAGAAGATCCTGGTGCGGGGCGCCGGCGGGGCGCAAATCCCGCTGGTGCAACTCGCGGACATCCGCTACGTGCGCGGACCCCAGGCCATCAAGAGCGAGGACACCTTCCTGACCGGCTACGTCATTTTCGATATGAAGCCGGGCTACGCCGAAGTCGACGTGGTCGAGCAGGCCGGCCAGTACCTGCAGGACAAGATCGATTCCGGCGAATTCATCGTTCCCAAGGGCGTGAGCTACACGTTTGCAGGGACCTATGAGAACCAGATCCGGGCCCAGAAGACGCTGTTGGTGGTGATTCCTCTGGCCTTGTTCATCATCTTCCTGATTCTCTATTTGCAGTTTCGCACCGTCTCGACGACGTTGCTCATTTTCTC
>CAYFUB010000343.1:0-3474 GCA_964346195.1 uncultured Pirellulales bacterium | reverse complement strand
ATGGTGCCGATGCGGTCGCCATCCAGATACTCGATCTGTACGTTGGCGTACAGGCTCTCGGCCAAAGTGTTGCTATCCAGAATCACGTTGTGAGTATCGAGCTTCCAGCGGGATTTCAGCCGGTGATCCGCGAATACGTCGGTGGCTTCGAATATCTCCACCTCACCGGTGAACACTTCGAATTCCATGGGTTCGTTGATCAGGAAAGGCGTCTGCATACGGTCTGAGGTAGGAATCTCGCGCACCTGCTTGACCACCAGCCCGCCGGACGGCAGCACCGCGCCGCCGGGGGCCACCTTCTTGTATTCCAGATCGAGTATGCAGGTCGCCTTGCCCGTGATAGTGCTGAACGCGTCCCTGATGCGGACCAACAGATCAGCCAGATCCGCATAGTCTTTGGGCCAGGTCATCACCGTGCCTCCAAGGGGGACGAGGCTGGACGGCTGTACGAGCCGGGGAGGCACGACACTACCCGAGGACAGGATGGTGATGCTGACCTCTTCGGGAATCGAGCCGTCTTCGGGATTGGTGACGGAAACAGCGCTCTGCTGGGTGACCAGGGTGATGTCCGTGTTGGCATCCGGGTCGCTCCTTTCCACGGTGGCCACGCCATTGGCCAACTCGATCTCGTCGGGGAATGAGGGATGGACCAGGACCGCCATGCCGACTTCGGCTTCATTGACGTTGTGCCGCAATCGCTCCAGCCAGGCGTTGTCATTGTAGAAGCTGGCGAAGACCCGGCGGATCGCCCGGAAGACACTGCGCTCGTTCGGCCGGTTCGGATCGCAGGCACAGGGCCCGTCATTGTCATCGTCGAGCTCGTCCGCCAGGCAGCCGCTGAAGCTGTCGTACAGACCCGCCCCGATAAAATCGGCGCTGTCTTCGACGTTCGTGGAGCTGCGGAAGCGCAACGTCGCCTTCGGGTCGATACCGTAGGCCGGATCGGTCAGCACGGCTATGACCCCCCCACGAAGCTCGTCACTGAACGGGACAACATCTGGATTCGTGAACAGGCTGCGAACGGATGCGAGGTCCCGCGACAGCATCTGCATGTCCCGGGGCGGATAGGAACCGTATTTCGACAAGCGCCACGCGATTTCCTCGCGCAGCGTCGGGGCCTGCACCTCCGGGCGGATCTGCCACTTGTTCGCGTCGTTCACGTCATCCGTCAGGTACATCCCATTGAGGATGATCGTGTCATCGGAGGCGTTGTACAACTCGATCCAGTCGGGCCAGTCGCCGCTCTCGCAGGGGTCCTGAATCACGTTCGCGTTGTCGGCCATGAATTCGTTGATGACGAGCCGGCCGCACCTCTCGCCGGGATTGGCGGAGTTGGGCTGTCCGGGCGTGGGCGCGGCGAAGGAACGCCACGTGTCATTGCCGTCCACGGATCGGCCGTACGAGACATTGCGCGACTGAGGCCCGAAGTGGACCACATCGAGGAGCGTGACGCCGTCCACGTCGAACAGGGCGATCGATTCACCGCCTCTGCTCAGCCTGAAACTGGTATGCGTGGGGCCCTGTTCTTCTTCGTCGTCGGCCCAGAACAGAATGTGCTCTCCCGGTCCCAGAACGATGGGCCGCGACGGGGCCAGCGGCTGGTCGAGGAAGGCGTTCCAGAGATCGAAGGTCAGGGCCAGGGCCCTCGGCGAATTCTCGGGAACCGCACGCTGAAGGATGCCAAAGTTGGATGCCTTGCCGCCGACATACTGGATGTCCGACGGCAGCAGTCCTGCAGTCGGGATGCCGAAGGAGCCATACGGCGTCATGGGCGAGATACTCAGGGGTGCGGGCTGTCTAAGCCGAAGAATCTGCGCCACCGTCGCCTCGTCCAGGAGGTCTTCCGTATCGACCAGTTTCGTTTGAGTGCCGTCCAGGTCGTCATAGGCGCTGAAGAGGATTCGATGGCCCACGAGTTGCTGCGCGTAATTGGCATCATCCGCCACGGCCAGATGCGCGAAGGGCACGGCGTAGGTCCGGGCCAGGATCGCCACGTGGGAATTGGGTGTGGACGGCGCCAGCGAGAGGATGCCGGCGACAAAAGGCACTTCGGCCGGCACGCCGTCGGTGAGCAGAATGTTATTGGGTTCCAGCAGGCCGCGATGATAGAAATCGGCAATCTTGTCGCCGCTGACGAATTTCAGCTTGCCCAGGGCCCATCCCTCCGAGTAGGCGGTATTACCCTTGGCCCATCGGGCCGTGGAGCTGAGCGGGACACCCTGTGACTCGAACCAGTCGCGGTTCGCCGAGGCCGTCGCCTGCTGCTCGTAAGTGGGAAAGTAAAACGCCTGCACATCCGGCGGACCGGCCACACGCGACTTGACCAGGTGGAACAGGTCCCGAATCTGCTCCGGAGTGAACGGGTCCTGCCGCACGAACTGGATGCCGTACTCCGGAAACTGCGGCTCCTGGTACCGGAAAGTGGTTGCCGGCGGCAGAATCACGGTGCCCAGGATGGCCTGCTGGCCCTTCTCGAACAAGGTGATGGCATTGAACTGCTGCGTGCTCATTCCCAGGAACGGCTCGAGGTGCTCGGCGGCAAAGGTGTAATGGAAGACGTATCTCCGACTGTCCTGGAAATAGACCACGTTCGGGTCGTACGGCTCGAGCAGGATCGTGAATTTCACCCATGTGACCCCTCCTGTTACGACACCCTCTTTGATGCCGCGCGGGCAAAAGGAATCGTAGGGGAACACAATCTGATTTTTCCAGTAGGGCGAGGGAGCAATCGTCGCGCCGCTGGCGGATGTCAGCCATATTCCCATGAGCAGCAGGGCTGCCCGGATCCAGCTTGCCGGCGTCTTCGCTCGCACCACCCCCGTCATCCATGCGGACAACACCCTTTTCATATCGTCTCCCGGCAAAACCCACCCACTCCCTCGGATGAAATCTCCTTGCATCCCGTATTATAGCATAAACCCCGCCTGTTTCAAACATACGCGCGTCGTTGCACTCTGCCGTGGGCGCCAATATCCCTGCTATGGTGGAATCATGCGGGCCGGCCAAGCCTGATGCGGGTTATTCTCGGCCCCTCCCCCGTACATACTGTCGACAGTCACAACTTTGCATCTGCCATCGGTAACGGCAGCCGTCTCATCGAAAAGCCACTTGGGCAGATCTCTTGCCGGCTTCGCTCGTACCACCGTAGACGCCCATGTTGACGCGGCTGCCGTTGGGGGCAGGCTCACTTCCGATGGGGCTGGCTGGGTCGCCCCCGTCGATACCCGGACTGGTCACGTCATCCTGCACCCAGGTGCGCAGGTCCGGGTCCCACCGGCCGGTTTGGGACTTCAGATGATAGTCTCCCGCGACCCACACGGCACGACTGTCCTGCGGCCCGAGCGCCACGTTCGGGTCGTTGGGGTCGGCCCAGTACCCCGGCCGTGCAAACAGCGGGTCGAGGTTGAGATTCTCCACGTCCCACCACCCGCCTCGCACATCGCAGTAGCGGACCGAGGGCTCGCTGGTCCCGAG
>CAYFUB010000342.1:0-1823 GCA_964346195.1 uncultured Pirellulales bacterium | reverse complement strand
ATGGCCCTGCGACCCATGGGCGGGACGCCCATGCTACGAAAACCACAAGGACCGCCACTGTATTCCGGCCGCACCCTAATCGGTAATCGGCAACTGGGGGGTGCGACTGCATTTCGTGGGGTTCCGGGTGGCAGCCTCAAGGCCGAAGGCCCTGGGGATGGTTGTGGATACGGCGTGCCTGTGGCGCGCTTGACACAGACCTTGCCGCCATCCCCACGCTGCGCGTGAGGCTGGCACCCGGAGCGGACGCTCAACGCGTGTGCACGGGGTCACACCTGCAACAATGCGTACATCGGTGTGCATCGGGTCGGGGCTTGCGAAAGGGCGGTGCGTGGGCTATCCTTGCAGCGCTTACGGCGGCGTGCGGTGCTGCTTGCGAGCGTGTGTCGTACAGGTGGTTGAGAAAGGAGACTGAGGATGAATTCGAAAGCGATTGCACTTGTGTTAGTCGGGCTGGCCCTTTCCGGCTGTGGAAGGGCCGAGTCGAGCGCCGGGAAGGGGACCTTCAGCGACGACGTGGCGTTCCTGCAAAAGCATACCGAGGTGGTCATCCTGAAGGACGACTCGGGGCAGGGACAGGTCGCCGTCCTGCCGGAGATGCAGGGACGCGTGATGACCAGCACAGCGGCCGGACCGGAGGGCAGCAGCTTCGGCTGGATCAACCGTGACCTCGTCGCGGCGGGCAAGCCGGTCGAGCACATGAATGCCTACGGCGGCGAGGACCGCTTCTGGCTTGGGCCGGAAGGGGGGCAATTCTCCATCTTCTTCGAGAAGGGCGTGCCGTTTGACCTGGAGCACTGGTACACGCCGGCGCCGATCGATACGGAGGCGTGGGAGCTGACGTCCAGGTCCGCGGGCTCAGCGTCGTTTCGCAAGACCATGCAACTGAAGAACTACTCCGGCACGGCGTTCGATATCCGTGTGGACCGGGAGGTGCGGGTCCTGGAGCCGGGCGAGGCCCTCAAGCGGCTCGGTGTCACGCCGGGCAAGGGCGTTAAGATGGTTGCCTATGAGTCGCGCAACAAGGTGACCAATGCTGGTAGCAAGCCCTGGGAGAAGGAGACCGGCCTGCTGTCCATCTGGATTCTCAGCATGTACAACCCGTCGCCGGCGACCACGATTGTCATCCCGTTCAAGACCGGCTCCGAGGACAAGCTCGGTCCGGTCGTCAACGACGCCTACTTCGGCAAGGTTCCCGCGGACCGGCTGGTCATCAAGGACGGCGTCCTGTTCTTCAGCGGCGACGGGCAGCATCGCAGCAAGATCGGCCTGTCGCCCCGGCGTGCGAAGGACGTGGCCGGCAGCTACGACGCCGTCAACAAGGTCCTGACCATCGTGCAGTACAATAAGCCGCCGGAGGCCCTGGATTACGTGAACTCGATGTGGCAAATCCAGGACCAGCCGTATCGCGGCGATGTCATCAACTCCTACAACGACGGCCCGTCCGCGCCCGGCGCCAAGCCCCTCGGCCCGTTTTATGAATTGGAGTCCTCGTCGCCTGCCGCCGCGCTGGACGCGGGCGAGAGTATTCTCCATATCCACCGTACGTTCCACTTTCAGGGGACGGAGCCGCAGCTCGACCCCATTGCCACGACGGTCCTCGGCGTCGGCATCCAGGAGATAAAAACCGGACTGACGACGCGGCGGCCCTGAGAGGGCGGTGTCCGGCAGGGCGGCGCCGTGGGGGGCACACCACACCGGGGTGCGGCCGGAATATAGTGGCGGTCCTTACGGCCCTGGTGGCGTTGGCGTCCGGGAGGTCCGCTCCGCGACAGAGCGCTTCCGCCACGGCGTGGCGGGAGTTTACCGCTTTCGGGCCTCCG
>CAYFUB010000341.1:0-12461 GCA_964346195.1 uncultured Pirellulales bacterium | reverse complement strand
GCCCAGGTCATTATCGAACGCCGGATTGACCAGTTGCAGCGAAGACCCCGTGCCCGGCACAGTCTCGGGCACCGCATCGCCCACCGTCGGCCATGGAAACCCCAGGCCATACTCCACCTTATCCGCCACCGCCCCATCGGCACGGCACAGGACCACGCGCTCGCCCTCGCCGTCCAGGGCCCCCCCGTAAGGCCCCAGGATCAGAGGGCCGGGAATCACAATCCGTCCGACGTTCCACTTCGCGTCAATGCCGGCGGGATTCTGGGCCACGATGAGATACCCGCCGGCAGGCAGAACCGTATCGGGCGGGAAGGTGTAAAAGACCCCTTCCGTGAACTGCCAGCCGGAAAGGTCCACATCCACGGTCCCGGCGTTGTGCAACTCTATGAACTCCACCAGGTCCGTTTTGACATCCGGATTCGTGTGCAACTCGTTGATGACGACCGCCGCCCCGGCCTGGCCCCCGCAGAACCATAAAGAGACCGCCACGACGATGAGAAACGGAAACCTCTGCGATGTGAACACTTTTCGTCCTCTTCCTTCAAGATCGGTCATCTCGTCCCGGGCGCCCTCCAGGCACGCCCGGACCCCAGCCACCGGCGAACCCCACCCGCCAACTTTTTATTTTACCTGATGTGACACTCCCGAGTCAAGGATTTCGCCCGACCGACCCGTCCTCACTGTCCGATAATCTCCCACGTATCAACCCAGCAGACCCAACGGCCTTCACCCTTCCAAAGGCTGCCGATTCAGCCAGGCTTGCCAGCCACCGCTGACGATACTCCCTCGACACCATCTTTTCGTGCAGGCTGGCCGCAACGACACCAGAAAGCAGGCAACCTCCAACCTTGCCAATACCTGATAATGGATTCGTTGCCGCTTCGCCAATCCGCGACGTCATCCACAAATGCGGTCACGGCTGCGGTGACTCATTGACCAGGGTTCTCGCGTAGCGCGGGCTGCTTTTTCTTTCTTTCTTGCCTGTTCGTTCGGTCCCCCCGTTTCCGCTTCTCCGGCCTTTGTGCAGCCTGGGTATAGTTGTCACCATAAACATCAGTGAGCACAGCTTTCAGCTTGTCCGGTGAGTGGCGATTCTCGAAGGCCGGCAGAAGTGGGTCGTGAGTCCGCCTCATCCAGTCATGCAGGGCACTTCGCATTCTCTCGCATTCGCTTCCGTGATCAGACTTATTCACCATGTTGTCGAGACAATCGGGGTCATTCTTGAGATCGTAGAACTCTTCGAGAGCACGGTATCGGAACATCTTGACGCGCTGGGCTATATAAGGATCCGTCTCGGCGGCTTCGACCATGGCTTTCATGGTGAGACCTTCATTGTTGTTTCGGTAGTAGAACTTGCCGTCGCTCCAGGGGCTGAAGATATAGCCAAAGCGTTCATCCTGAACACACCGCATGGGAACGGCATCGCCGCCCGCTTTCATGTCTATCTGCGTGAATACCCAATGGCGACCCGATTGCTTTTGGCCCTTCAGCAGAGGCAGAAAAGAGAACCCATCAAGACCCTGAGGGATGGGCAGGCCGACAGCTTCGAGTACCGTTGGGAAGAAGTCGATCCCCGAGATGAAGTGTTCTGCGTCGACGGTCCCTTCTCTCACCACTCCCGGCCAGCGAACAATCCACGGGGTACGGGTACTGGCAAGATAGGCGTTGCATTTGGCAAACGGTATAGCGATGCCGTTGTCGGAGAGGAACATGACCAGCGTGCTGTCCTCGAGTCCAGACTCCTTCAGAGCCTGCATGGTCCTGCCAAAGGTGTCATCGAGGCGGCGGGCGGAATTCAGGTAGCGGCTGAGTTCCTCCCGCACGCCGGGCAGATCGGGAACAAACCCAGGCACGGGTACGTCCGCAGGGGCGTAGGTCTTTGAGGGTTCTTTCGCCCCGGGGATGGGCCGGCCGGGAATGTGATAGGGGCGGTGGGGATCGTGAGAGTTGACCATGAAGTAGAATGGTCTCCCCTGACGGCGACACCGGGTGAGGAACTCTCTACAGTAGACATAATAGATATCCGGGTCGCGACCGTTGCCGAGCTCTTTCTGATCGTGGACGAAATCCCACTGGTAGTCGGCCCTGGGCGTGGAATGATTCACCTTGCCAAGGATCCCCGTGACGTAGCCCGCGTCGCGGAGAGTCTGCATGACAGTCGGCACGTCACGGTCGGTGTGCATGAAGCCCATGATGCCGCTGTTGTGTCCGTAAAGGCCCGTTGCCAGGACACCTCGGCTCGGCTGGCAGATGGCAACATTGACGTGTGCCTTTTCAAAACGCATGCCTTGAGAGGCAAAGATATCAAGGTTTGGTGTCAAACCAGGTACTCTGCCGCTGAAGCAGCCGACAGACTCGCAGTGCAGGTCGTCGGCCGTGAACAGAAGGATGTTCAGCCTTGCTTCTGCAAGTGCGGCTCCCTCAGCACGCGAAGTCATGGTCACGACGGAAGCAGCACTTGCTCCCAGAGCTCTGAGAAATTCACGTCTATTCATCCAGATCCTCCTTCTTGCTGCCCTATTGTACCAGTGGTGCTTCGCACATCGCAAGGGGATTTTGACGAATTGGCCGAGTGCTCGTGGAGCGTGAGACGTCTGCAAGTCGTCGCGTGGCTTGCGTCGTGCGTAAATCTGGGCCGACCGTCTGCTTCTTTCTTAGAGCCTTTAACACAATGAGCAGACGCCCGGAAGCTGCTGCGGTTACCTGGAGAGGCGCAGGTTTGTCACTCCTGCGGAGGGGCCCCCACACGCATTATCTCGCGTGTGGGAAGGGCCCCCCAACGCGGAACTATGCGTTGGGGACCCCGAACCCAGGCAGGAGTCCAGCCGGTCTGCGAACTACGAATGTGCTCATGCTTGGGCACGATCTTCATGCTCAGGATGTCTGGATTGGGGACCCGGGACCCCAGAAGCGATACATCGCGTTTGGGAACCCTTCCTGCCTGCGCAGGAATGAAAAAGGGAGTGAGATTGCCGCGGGAAGGACTGCTGGCTCGGGGTTTTCGAGGATGAGGTCGAGGCGGCCAAGGCCCACGACCGCAACGCCTACGAGCTGCACGGCGAGCACGCCTTTATCAACCTGCCCAAGGAACTCGGACGGTGGCTGCGGGAAAAACGCCGTCAGGGCAGGCGACGCAGGAAGGGTTTATAGTGTGCCCGCAAGAACATATGAAGAAACGCCTTCCGGTGTCACCACAAACTGGCCGGATAGAATTCGGTGCGGAACAGGTCGATCAGGGGGTCGCTGAGGTATGGCAGGGAAAAGTACACGTTGCCGTGGGCACCCTGCCGGCGGCACAGGTCGTGCTGACGCCGGATGAGGTCGAGGTCACGCGTGGTCGTCTTGCCGTCGCGCTTCTGGTAGATGGACAGACCGGGGATGATCCGATGCAGGTGCGGGTCCATGGTCTTCCACTGGGCGATCTGGCGGGACAGCTCGGCGGTGTCCTCGGTGTAGGCCATCGGGACGACATAGTCGATGGTTTTCTCGCGGAGCCAGCGGGGCCAGTCCTGATAGACGGAGTCGGCGGATTCGAGCGTGCTGAATACGGCGGCGGTGACCTGGGCCTTCGGCTTGAGGGCCTTGGCCCGGCGGTAAACGTCGCGGACCAACTCGGTGACGCCGGACTTGCGGAACTCGGCCCATTTGTCCATTCGGCGTTTCCAGTCGGCCAAATCGAGCTCGTGCCCGCCTTTCGGCACGAGTGGGCTGCGGCCGGTAGAACGGATGATGTCATCGCGGCGAAAATACCGCCCGGTCCCGGCGAAGCCGGTGACGCGCTGCAGGGCCGCATGTTTCATGGACTTGACGGGCCCGTCGATGATGAGCAGCTTGCCGCCCCTGGTGACAAACTGTTCGAGGTCATCGGCCGTGTCTTTCGGGATGACATAGACGGCGGGCAGAACCAGGATGTTCCCCGCCGGCAGCCTGGCAATCTGCTCGGAGGGGATAGACTGGGGCGGATAGCCGAGCCGGGTCAGGGAGCCCCTGGCCGCCTCAAACGACTCCGTCCCGTATTCGCTGCGGTTGGCGACAGTCGTCGTCACGTGGAGCCGCGCGCCGCCCGTGGTCCAGACGCCGAGAGTCAGTTTGACGATCTCGGCCACGGCGGGCGGCATTTCGTTCTCCGCGTGCCAGTTCAGCAACAGGACGGAGCCCTTTCCGAGCCGGTTCAGGGCGACGGCGGGCGTGCCGTCTGTGAACTGGGCCAGGACAACCGCAGTGGTGGGTCTGGTCAGGGGATTGGCGGTGAAGTTGGCGGCGGCCGGGAGGCTCGTCCGGCGTTCCCGCGTTATCGGCTCGAAGCCGTACCGGCGGGCGAATTCCTGCTGGCAATACCGGCAGTAGCACAGGGACGGACCGTAGCGGATGTAGTCGAAGTGGATGCCGTCCAGGTCGTATTTGCGCAGGCATTCGATCATCAGGTCGCTCTGGAAGCGACGGACTCCGGGCTTGCTGAAATCGTACCAGAGAGGGCCTCCCCCGCCGCTGTCGACGGCCCAGTCCGGATGCGTGTCGAGCACGTGCCGAACGGTGGAGGAGCCGTACGAGCCGTTGACAAACCAGGCGTGGATCTGGATGCCCCGCTTGTGACACTGCTCGACCATGTAGCCGAGCGGATCATGCCCCGACTGGACGCCGTCTCCCATCGGGCACAGGTCGCTCTGGAAGAACGCCTGGCCGCCCCAGTACCAGACGAGGATGAAAACTGCGTTGAGATGGGCGCGATCGATTCTCGCAATCGCCGTTTCGGCCTCAGCGGGTGTCCTGACCTGCGTCGCGTGCATCCACACGCCCCGCAGCTCCGGTCCCGCCGTCGCGGAGCAGGTCGCAAGCAGGAGAACTGAAAGAAATGCTCGCATGGGGCTCAAGGTCAATGTTTGTTGAGCGGGTCATACCAGCGCTTGAGCACATCCTGGCCGTCGGTCTCCCTGAGGGAGGTGGTATGGCCATCCAGCCACAGGACGTTCAGGGTTCCCCCCGTTTCGAAATCGCCGCGGGCCCTGATATTGTGGCGAAAGATGCCGCGGTACCAGTTCGCACGGCTGCCTCCCCGCCGATAGTGGACCAGGTTCATGCCGCTGGCGTTGGGAAAGAGCATATCTCCGTTGCCGGCGCCCATCCCGTTCTCGATCCTGGGCTCCATGTGGTCGTGGGCGACGATGATCTCGGAGTGCCGCGGAATCCGTACGACGTTCTCATAGCTCAGCCAGCCATTGCCCGCGAAGGCGGATATATAGATCAGCTTGGGATCGCCGCCATAGAGCAGGTCCTTGGCGATCGTCTCGCAGTAATTGCGGAAGGCCGCACAGCCAAAAACCTCTCTCTCCTTCACGTAGGGGAGATAAGCAATACCCCAATAGGAGCGGTCGTCGCTCGGACGCAGCGGCCTGCCAGCGGTATCCCACCACAGGTGACCGTTGCTCTGCATGGTGTCGTTCTGAACGGGCGGCTTGGCATTCAAATTGCGTGTATACATATTGGGCATGATGAAGTTGGTGTCCTGCAGATACATATTGACGCCCAGTCCGATGCTTCTGAGATTCGCCCGGCAGGCCGTATCGCTCGCCTGCTCCTTCACCCGTTGCAGGGCCGGCATGAGAATCGCCATGAGAATGGCAATGATGGAGATGACGACGAGAAGCTCGATCAACGTAAATGCTCGCGAATGGCGTGTCATGATGTTCTCCGGTCTCCTCAAAAAGAGCGCCATGCCCGCGGGTACAGAATGGTTCCCACCAGCATCCGGTATAACAACCATTATAATCCAGGCACGCGACAACTGCAAGTCGCAAGGCTCGGCCCTGCAAAAAAAGGCCCGGGAACGTCTGGCTCGGGCACTTATGCCACGGCTTTCTGCCAAGATGCGCGTTCCGCCGCATCTGTTCCCCATCGCGGTGAGGAACGCGACGGCAAGACGGAATCGGGTAGCGGGCGCGCGGCACTATTCGCCGCTCGGCGAAATCTCCCCCGGCGGGACGGCCTTTCGGATGACCGACGCAAGGGCCTTCGACCAGACCTCGTAGCCATTCGCATTCAGGTGCAGCTTGTCACTCAGGAACAGCTCGCTCTTGGGTTTGCCCTCGGGGTTGAGCAGGGGCGCGGCCAGGTCGGCAAAAAACAGACGACGGTCCGCGGCACAGAAGGTCCGGATCGACTCATTTGCTCTCTGCATTTCGGGCCAGAGAGTCCAGCGGCTCTCGCTTGGCTTGATGCTGATGAAGATGATGTGGGCGGCGGGCAGCCGGGCCTGAACGAGCGCCACGAACCGGTGGTAGTCGTCGAGAACGCGCCGGGCCGATTTGCCGCCGGCGATGTCATTGTCCCCGGCGTAGAAAACAATCACTTTCGGCTGGTACGGCAGAACGATCCGGTCGGCGAAGGAGACGACATCCGAGATATGCGAGCCGCCGAACCCGCGATTGATGACCGGTAAATCGGGGAAGCACTCCCGCGTGCGCCACAAGCGAATGCTGGAACTGCCCACGAACAGCACCGGCTCCGCCGGGACCGCGTTCTTGCTGTCCCACTCCGCAAAAGTTCTGATCTCGTCGGCAAACCGATTCGGGTCCGGGTCCGCCACCTGGTCCGCGCGTACGTGGCAGACGCTCGCGGCACACATGATGAGCGTAAGAATCACTCGGCTGTCTCTCATTGCATCGACCCCTGTCTTTGTCTTTGCGGGCGATGATTCCTGCGGCCCGTTGCGGCCAATATGCACCATCATAACCTGTTCTCAGCGTTTGAGGCCACGTCAAATCGCACCGTCTCCTTCTTTCTGGAGCACGTCACCCGCGGGGCCTTAACATAAAGCAGCCGGAGGCGGCAGTGCCGTCCGGCTGCTCTGAAGAAGTCATTCTCCTCATAAGGGGAACGACCATGGGTCGTTGTGGGGCTGCCCCCGGCTCCCTGTCAAATCCGAGGCAGGAGACAGATGCCAGCATGGATGTCCTGTCAAGACAGTGTTTCCCGCCGCGCCGCCGGTTACAGCGGATAGCGAGACTGAGGCAAAAAAGACCTGTTGTCCGGACCCCACCCGTGCGGCGTCACCACTTGCCTGCACGGTCTCTGAAAAGGCGAAATCCGGCTCATTCACTCGCCGGACTTCACATACGTCACGGTTCTGGCCTGGCTGATATTGTTGTACATCATCACGATGCGATACGCGCCGCCGGGCCGGTTCTGTGGCCGCCATGTGACTGTGTGAACGCCCAGGTTGTCCACCGGCTCGCTCAGGAGCGTCTCGACTCTCTGCCCCACGGCATCCTGGACGGACAGATCGACCGCCCCCTGCTCCAGCATGTTGTAGGAAATGGTGACCGAATCGCTGAAGGTCCGCGGATACGGGTCCTGGAGATTGAAGCCGCGCTCCAGAGCGTCCCAGTCCTCAAGAATGGAGGCGTAGTAGGCATTGGGCTCCGTCTTCTCGTAATAAGGATTGCCCAGCTCCGCCCACTGCCAGCGCGAGTAGTCCGGGGCATGAATGACCTGCAGATCGAGCGGGACGTGCATGACCCTTGCGGCGTCATTGACATTGCGTGCCTTGGCATTGGTCATGGCGCCGAGATGGGTGTGGCAGATGAAACCCTGGCTGCCGGAGGCGTGGGCGAGGCCGGCGTCGGGAAAACCCAGGGCCTGGATGTAGAAGCTGTCGATGTAGGAGCCCGCAATGCGGTCGAAGAACACGGGATACACGGCCGTGAGGTCGTTCTGGTCCTCCAACGAAAAGACGATATCCGCCACCGTGACGACGCCGGGCTGGAAGGGTTTGGAGTAGACGTGCGGGGCCGTGGCGGCGCGGAGATCGTGCGCCGTCACGCGGACGTTCTGGAACGACCGGGAGACGGTGATTCGCCCGGAACCCTCGGGATTGCCTTGATAATCCCGGGGATTGATCGAGACTGAGACGGACCCCACCACGCTGCCCAAGGCGAGCTCGCGGGCAATCTCGTCCCGGTACACCTGCCTCAGCTCGGCGACCCGCTCGCCTTCCACGACCTGCACTTTCGTCCCGGGCCGCCAGAGCAACTCGTCCCAGCGATTGTCCCGCCGGGCGTTCAGGTCGCTACGCGGGTTCCGCCCGCCTGTATCGAAAGCCCAGCGGTGCCAGTAATCGCCGGGGACGCCGTTGACGGACTTGATCCAATGGGTCCTGGCCGCTTCGTCGTATTCGTAGTCGATGACGATGCCGTGACGCTGCGCGACGGCCAGGATCGCATCGAAGATGGAGTAGTAACCGGGCGCGAACACGTCCGGGCGGACCGTTGTGATGGCATAGTCGTTCGGGTCGAACGGATACTGGACGCCCTTGATCTGCACGTACGGTTCATCCGTGGGCAGAGCCTGCCGGGAGCCGTCCAGCACGCCGGGCGTCTGCAATTGCTCGTAGGCCATGCTCGCGGGGAAATAGTGGCAATGATAGCAGCCGTTGTCCGAGGGTATCGAGGTGTGGAACAGGGGCATTCGCTTCACGCGCACGGCCGAGGCATGCCCGCCCGGCTCGTGGCAGGTGTTGCAGCTTCCCTGCTCCGGAATGGCGTGCCAGGTCCGGCTGGAGATGTCACCGAGCTGGACCAGATAGCTCCCATCCGGGACGTCCACGGCGGCCACGTTGCCGGCCGAATTCGACGCCAGCAGGGCCCCGCCCTGCACGTTCAGCAGTTGCAGCGGGACACCCTCCAGCGTGCCCGTCCCCTGGCTGTCGCCAAACACCGTGCCGGCCAGCTTGAACTCGGTATGACAGGAGAAGCAGTCCGCGCCCGGGTGGTGCGTATCGGCCCGGACCTCACTACCGGCCGGGATCGAACACAAACAGACAACGACGCCAAGCAACGCTCTGGAGAGATACGTACAGTTGTTCACAGCCGACCCTCCTGTTCTTTCCGTCCGGCAGATTCGGAACATGCCGGCCCATCTGGGACCACGCTCACCGGCGCGGCCCAAACGCGGACACACGGGCCCATTATACGAAAGACGCACCGGCCCCCGCTTTTCTTGCCACAAAGTCCCGCCTGGATTCCCAACCACCAGACGACCTGCAGTCAAAAAAGAAAACCAGCGAAATGAGTATGCCAGCCGTGGAATCGCGCCATGTCACAATTCACAGCCTAAGCCCTTCTTGCCCCCCATGCCCTAAAGCTCCAATTGGGGCGCTGATCCCGGCTCTCCCCCTCATCCCTGCTCGCCGCCCGGATTCCATATCGAGGCGACCCGTCCAAGATGGATCTCACCCCTCTGCGATCGCCGCTGTTGAGGTCGATCTCCTTGGTGAAGTGCGCGGCCGACGGGAGCCACCGGGGTCGCCACCACATTGCGACCGTACCCGGAAAACCTACTCGGCCGCCCTGTTCGCTGACGGCCGGCTGAAAGCGGCCGGGTCCTGCTGGTAGAAGCGTTCCAACTCCTCATACAGCCTCGGATAGACCCGCCGCAGGTCCGTCGCTCGCTCGAAGAAACACTCCGTCGCCACGGCGAAGAACTCGGCTTCGTTGACCGCCCCATACTCATCCAGGACTTCCGCCCGGTTACGCCGGATGGCGCGCCGGAACCTCTCGAAGTCCTCTCCGAGGGCCCGCGCCCAGGCGATAAAGCTGGAGCGGCTCTGCAGGACCGGTGTGCTGTCGCCCCGGCCGCCGGAGCTATCGAGCTGGTGGGCGAACTCGTGAAAGACCACGTTTTGGCCGTCGCGCACGTCGGCGGCGCTGCGCCGCACGTCGTCCCAGGACAGGACGACCGAGCCGCGATGCCACGATTCGCCCAGCCGGACATCCTCGCCTTCCAGAATCACGCCGCCGACAAAATGGGGCACATTCCTGGCCACATAGGCGCTGGGATAAACCAGGATGGAATTCAAGCCCGGATAGTAGTCCGTCTTGCGATGGAGCAGGAGCATACAGGCATGGGCGGCGATCGTAACCCGAACCTCGTCGGTTATCGCCAATCCGCCGCAGCCTTCGAACCGCTTTTCCGCCAGGAAGACGAGAATATGCCGTCTCAACTCCTCCTGGTCGAACGTCGGGAGCCGTACGTACAGCGGCACGTTCTTCTCCAGAATCGCCAGCCACTCCGGCGGGAAGGGCCGGCTCATGATTCTCTTGCGTCGTCTGTTCTTGAAGAGCATTTGTTATTTACTATTTGCGATTTGCGATTTACCATTCGGCTGGCGGCCCCGAGCCGCGTAACTGCATAGGACTTATACGACCCGTAAGACCTATGCCGCCCCGAATAATGAATTGTAAATCATAGATCGTAAATCTGACAGCCTTATGCACGATTCGCTTCCCTTTCTCACGGTGGATTTGCCCGGAGTCGGCGGCGTGATCAAGACCCGGCCGGAGGATTTCCTTGTCGAGGAACTGCCGCTGTACGAGGCGAGCGGCTCGGGCGATCATACGTACGCCCTGATCGAGAAGAAAGGCATCGGCACGCGGGAGGCCCTCGACCGCCTCGCCCGGGCCCTGAGCGTCGTGCGCCGGGAGATCGGGCTGGCGGGCCTGAAAGACGCTCGCGCCGTCGCCCGCCAATGGATCTCCTTGGAGCACGTTGGGCCGCAGCAGTTGGAGCAGGTATCGGTCCCCGACGTGCGCATCCTGCGGACCACCCGCCACACGAACAAGCTCAAGCCGGGCCATCTGGCCGGCAATCGCTTCGCGGTCCGCCTCCGTAAGCTCGCACTGCCCCTGCCGCAGGCGTCCGAGACCGCCGGGCAAGTGCTGTCGGTCCTGAGCCGAAGAGGCGTGCCGAATTACTTCGGCCCGCAACGATTCGGCAATCGCCAGGATAATCAGCGGCTCGGCAAAGCCGTGGTAAAGAACGACGTAGCGGTCTTTACCGACCTGCTCCTGGGCCATCCGGACGAAGAATTGGACTCCCCGCCCGTATTCCAGGCCCGCACCCTGTACGAGCAGGACCGCTATGAGGAGGCGGCCAGACTGTGGCCGGGGCATTTCTTCGACCAGCGGCGTGCCCTGCGGATCCTGACCCAGAGCCACGGCAACAAGAAGCGGGTCTTCCACACCATTGACAAGCACCTCAAGGGCCTCTACATCTCGGCCTACCAGTCGGACCTGTTCAATCGCATCCTGGCCGCTCGCATGCCGGATATCGACAGGCTCCTCCTGGGCGACATGGCGTACTTGCACGTCAACGGCGCGTGCTTTCGCGTCGAGCAACCCGAAGTCGAGCAGCCCCGTTGCGGCCGCTTCGAGATCAGTCCTACCGGCCCCCTTCTCGGCGGCCGGACCACCAGACTCACGGGCCCCGCCGGCGCGATCGAGAACCCTGTCCTTGACGCCGAGAACCTGGACGAAAATGACTTTCGCCGGATGAAGCATCTGGGCGCCCGCGGCGGCCGGCGCCCGCTGCGCTTCCAGCCCCGGGCCGCCGCCGTGACCTCGGGCGAGGACGACCTCGGCCCCTATCTCGAATTCCGCTTCGAGCTCGACGCCGGCTGCTACGCGACGAGCCTCATCGCCGAAATCACCAAGGATCGCACCGCCACCGCCACCGAGCCGGAAGAATAAGTGTGAAGCAACGGTCGCGAGGTTGCAACACATAGGTTGCGGTAATGGCCTTGGCGTGCTATCATTAATCGGTAGACTCTCTCAAGAAGGAGTTGTATGCCTGTTATCCTGCGTATTAGGGGTTATAGGTTCTGGTTCTACGAGGCTGACCTTGACGAGCCCGCACATGTCCATGTTGGCAAAGAACGGCAAGAAGCGAAGTATTGGCTGGACCCCGTGAGGATAGCGCGCGCGGGAAAATTCAAGCCCGCGGCTCTCCGCGAGATTG
Source organism: uncultured Pirellulales bacterium (assembly GCA_964346195.1). Classification (GTDB taxonomy): domain Bacteria; phylum Planctomycetota; class Phycisphaerae; order Sedimentisphaerales; family Anaerobacaceae; genus PLanc-01. The sequence continues at coordinate 671 of CAYFUB010000341.1, read as the reverse complement.
AACGGATCATCAAGGATAATCTCGATTTCCTGTTGGGGGCATGGGACAAGGAGCAGAACAAACGTGTTAACCGTTAAAGCAAGAATTCCACGAGGGACGGGCGATTCACCCATCCTGCCGGTAGTCATTCCAGACTTGAGCGAGGTAAGGGCCTTTGCCAATCATCTCCACGCCGCCGGAAAGCGATGGCACGGTGAGATATTCGGCTGGCCTGCCGAGTACATCCCGGAGAGCCGCAGGAGACCTCTCGACTCGAAGATGCGATTCACTCCCGCCGAGTTTTGGATAGGTGAGAGCGGCATCTGGTTCTATTCCCTCATGTGGGAGCACGGCAAGAACAAAAAGCCCGTCGAATTCCTCGATGATCGAGGCATCATCAAAACATGATGGGAACGGCAAAGGAACGCAATAGGGTGAAAACCGGGCGACAAGATGATCGTGATGAGTTGCGTCCCGAATAAGATGATGATGCGATGGATGTGGATGGTGATGCTGGTCTGGGGGATGGTCCAGAGCATGACGCTGGCGCAACCCGAGCCGACGCCCTGGGAACTGCCACGCTGGCGGGGATTCAATCTGCTCGAGATGTTCTACAAGGGCAGCTCCGCGGGCCCGTTCCGGGAGGAGGACTTCCGGCTCATCTCGGAGCTGGGATTCAACTTCGTGCGGCT
>CAYFUB010000340.1:0-7242 GCA_964346195.1 uncultured Pirellulales bacterium | reverse complement strand
AAGGCCTTGGCGATGGTTCGTGTCGCGGGCATCTTGCCCGCGATTCGTGGGCGCTCGCGCCTTCGACACAGGCCATCGCCAAACTGCGCATGGGGCCCCCCAACGCGATACATCGCGTTGGGGACCCCTTGACGCTGCCACCCCACCAATGTCCTGGAAACCTCAAGAACTCTGGACGTTGCCAACAAGTTGGGGCGTGCCACCCGCCGTAGCGGTGAGTTTCTTAGGAACGCAGCGAAGTATCTCGCCCCTGAATGAGAGATTTGCACCACATCCATAGGATAATCCAAGATGATACGAGACCTGATTCTTCGCAACAGAAGCTGCCGGCGCTTTGATGAAGAATCCGCCATCGAGCGTCAAACGCTAATCGAACTGGTGGACCTGGCACGGCTCTCGGCCTCGGCGGCGAATCTGCAGCCACTCAAATACCTTCTTTCCTGCGAGCCGCAGAGGAATGCGGAGATATTTCGGCACCTCGCCTGGGCCGCGTACTTGAAGGATTGGCCGGGACCGCCGCCGGGAGAGCGGCCTGCCGCCTACATCATCATTCTCGGCGATACCGGCATTAGCAAGATGTTCGGCTGCGACCACGGCATCGCGGCCCAGAGCATCCTTCTCGGCGCCCGCGAGCGCGGACTCGCCGGGTGCATGATCGGTCTGATCGAGCGTGACGAGCTTCGGGAGGCACTCGCAATCCCCCTTCGATACGAAATCCTGCTGGTCATTGCCCTCGGCAAACCGCGCGAGCAGGTGGTCCTCGACGAGGTCGGCCCCGGCGGAGACATCAAGTACTGGCGGGACGATAACGGCGTTCATCACGTCCCCAAGCGCCCGCTTGAGGAACTCATCCTCGGCTGACCCATTCGTAGTGTGCCCGTAAGGGCATCAAATGCTAGGAACGCAGGCCGCCAATGCACTTGTCTCAACCACGGATTCCGCCGCGGCGCGGCGGGAGTTTTGCCGCTTTCCAGCCACCAGCGGCAGGTGTGCTGCGGACCCCGGCGCACGCCCCAGGCGAGCGTCCCGCTCGCGCACCATGCTGGCGGCCCCCAAGCGAGAAACTCCCCGAACAGGCCCGCCCCGGGCCTGCATTCCCGCTGGTTCCTGGAGATGGCGCGTTCTTCCGGCACACTCTGGTCCCTGCGGCCGCGAGACCTGGGCGTGCTCCGCACGCCGCATTTGCCGCTTTGGGCCAATGGCATGATACCAGAGGAAGACAACGCCCGTTCCGGAGGGCGATGCGCAATGGAGGACACGCCGCGCCGTTGCGACCATGCTGGCTGATGCGAAGCCAGGAACTTTCCCAGGAGCAGGTTCTCGCGCGGAGGAAGAAACGCCCCGGTGCCTCAGCTATCGCACAGATGTTGAACCGAGCGGGTCCGGCCGGTGCAAAACGGCGGCGAGGGGAAGAAGTCGGGAAGGCGTGGTGGATGGTTGGACGCCGTGGGGAGTCACCTTCATGGTGGCAATTATGGCAGGAGCCGCTAACGACCGGAGGATATGTCAACACTGCGTATATGCCCATCTTTGTAACTGAGTCTCGCATATACTCCGTTGCGCAAAGCGCCGCCTCGGGAGATTGTTCGACGATATCCAGGAGTCATCCGGAAGTAGTCGATCTCAAATTCCTTGCCACCGATCCGGATCAAGTCGCCCGGCGCATGCCCATTCTTGGGCTGTTCGCGCAATAGCTCCACTGTTCCTTCAACTGTCTCATACTGGTGATTCCGATAATCTGCATACAATCTGTCCGCGTGGCTATATGTGGCCAGCCGACCCGGAGAGAACCTGAGCCAGGCAAGCCCCCAAAGCGTCAGAAAGACAGCCGGGAAGAGTCTGATTCGGAACCGTCCACGTACCGTAACACGCAAGACCAACAACAGGACCCCGGCGGTGAGGGCACCGATACCGATCGCCAGATAGGTTAGTCGATCACTCCCCGGGAGGGCTGTGTTGCCTCCAGTGATTTCGAAAACAGTGATGAGACCATCCGTCACAAGATATCCCCCTCGGGTCCTCTACCTATGCCATAACACTTGTGTGCCTTGTCCTCACCAGAGAATGTCTTCTGCCGTCGATAGCTGCGCCGCATGACGTAGTGCGCCACGCAGCGAACCACAACCCTCGCCAGTCGTGCCATGGCACCAACCTACCCGCCCTGCCCGGCAACGTCAAGAACATCTTTGAGATTAGGATTGTGTCCCCCAAATTCCCCCCTCCGACTTCACGTCAAGTGGTTGTGCTGGTTTCCGTCGGTTTTGTCGGGATCATCAAAAGGTATATGAACAAACCCAGGGCAAGCACGTTGACCCCGATTTGAACTGGTTCCCCGTGTCCCCAGGCGAAAAAAGAGCGAGCTCCGCAATCAAACGTAACGGCAAGCTTGCCTTCCGACCAATGAATCCCTATTTGGACACCTGAAAAGAGCTTGTAGGCAACCCATGGGGATGACACAATTGGGATTTGGATCATCTGGTACACAGCAGAGAGAAGGACTCCCATCTTCGGCCTATCCACCAATGTCAATCCAGAGAAGACTCCGAAGAGGAAGGCACAGGCAAATACGCCAAGGCTAGTCACAATATGAGTGGGCATACCCAGGTTCTGTTTCAGCGATATAAGCACGACCGAAAAGCCCGTAAAACCCCCGCCAGTTTCCAGCACAATCAAGATGCGTCTAACCCATCTGTTCATTTCTGCTTCACACCCTTGCTTTGAGGAAGTATGCAAAAAGCGAGCTATCAACGATTATAGCACAACCGAGCACTTCCCGGGACACATACTCAATTCGAAGCCAACAGAGGGAACGTGCCTCCGGGCACTCTCTCAGTTTCCATGCTATTGGCCCAGAGCGAAAAATGTCGGGGGCTTGGGGGCAGAGCCCCCAAGATTCAGATTCAAGAGAGGCATCGATCCGGCGATTGCTGCGCTTCGCTCGCACCAGTTCTCAGCACGCGGGGTCTGCGTGGGGTGCTTTTGCTTTCCTCGTGGGGGCCGACGGGGGTACAATGGGGTTCTCGGCAAAGAAAACCTTTGGAGGCATGGGTCTCATGCTGTGTCGCAACAAGGCCTTCACGCTCATCGAGCTGCTCGTGGTCATTGCCATTATCGCTCTGCTCATGGCCATCCTCATTCCCGTCCTGGGCAAGGCCCGCGCGCAGGGCAAAGACATCGTCTGCCGGAACAATCTCCGCCAGGTCGGGATCGGGGCGAACCTGTATGCCGAGGATTGGGACCTGTATATCCCGAGGGGCTCGGCAGGGACCATCGCCTGGTACGTGCTGTTCATGCCCTTCCTCGCCCAGAAACCGGTGGGCAACGACTATCGCACGGTGGATATCTATCGTTGCCTCAGCTTTCCGGACCGGGAACAGACCGTCTGCTACGTCGTCAACGGGTGGGACTTCGAGAACCGTAACGACCGGACGGGCAGCGAAATCCGCACGCCGACCCGCCTGACGAAATGCACGCGGCGCGCGGAGACGCTCTACCTCACGGACAACGAAGACGGCCCCTGGCGGAGCATCATCCGGTCCGCCAACGATCCGGGTATCTACCGTTGCGACGTGTGGAATCCAGGCCATCTGCCGACATCGGAGAGCCAGGACATAACGTATGGCCGGCGGGTGGCGCGGGCCCGCCACAAGAACGGCTGCAACGGCCTGTACCTCGACTGGCACGTCGAATGGATGGCGGCCGAGGCGATGACCGCCGACATGTGGCGATTCGAGAAATAGTACCATCCGCAGGTCCTTCGGCCTGGCCGCTGCCATCCCTGTCTGCAGGGACAAGCCCCATGCCCGTTCCGATTCGCGGTGGGCGGGAAAACTCTTAGTGAGAATGTGGTGTTCGGTCTTGCTCTTGGAGACAAATGCAGGTAGAGTCTGTCAGGAGACAGCGGCCGGTTGTCCGCGAAACAGGCGTCTGACGGATTGCAGGGTCAAACGATGGGAAAGACGAAGTGTAACGTGTGGAAAGGCCGCCGGACCGCGGCCGTTATCCATCTTGGTGCATTTTTCGTGATTACGCTGTTTTCATGCAGGAACGGGGAGAACGACATGGACAGAACGACACGAGCAGAGACGGCACAGATCCAGGTTACGAGTTCGGCCTTTGCGGAAGGCGGGATGATTCCGCCGCAGTACACGTGCGACGGCGGGAACATCTCGCCACCGTTGAGTTGGCAGTCGGTCCCGGAGAGGACGAAGAGCATCGCACTGATCGCCGACGACCCGGACGCCCCGGGGCGGACGTTCGTCCACTGGGTCCTCTACGATCTGCCGGCGGACGTACGCGAATTGCCGGAGAATGTCCCTGACGAGAAGACTACGCCCGTCGGAGCCAAGCAGGGCATCAACGATTTCGGTGAGATCGGCTACGGCGGGCCCTGCCCGCCCAGCGGCACGCACCGGTATTATTTCAAGCTCTATGCCCTCGACGCCCAGACGGACCTTCCACCGGGCAGCAGCAAGGCCAAGCTGCTCGATGCCATGAAAGGTCACGTCCTCGCCGATGGGCAGATTATGGGCAGGTACAAGAGACAATGAGACCGTTGACGATTATCAGGAGGTGGACAAATGACGCGGCCAAATCAGACGGGGAAAGCACTCAAACTATGGGCGGTTCTATGTGCATGCTGCATAGTCGGCACCGGCGTGGCGGGCGCCGCCGAGGCGACGGTCAACGACCCGATGCGGTTCGTCCCGGCCGACGCCCTGTTCTGCGTGCGAATCAACAAGCTCAATACGACTCTGGGCCAGGTGGACCAGTTCCTCACCGGCATATCCCCCAAGGGCATCTCGATGCCGGTGCGTACCCAGATGGGTGGGCTCCTGGGGAGCCCGGAACCAGTCGGGATCAACATGTCCGGGGATTTCGCCGTGTTCGGACCGTTGCCCGGCGGAGAGGAGCCGAACCTGAAGCGCTTCGGCATTCTCGTGCCCGTCACCGATTACCAGCAGTTCCTGAGCAATCCCAACGTCACCGCACCCGATGCACAAGGCGTCTCCAAAATCGGGCCGCAGGGACAGCAGCGCCTCGTGGCGGTCAGCGTCGGCGGCTACGCCCTGGTGAGCGCGGCGGCGAATCAGCAGGCCCTGGTCGACGTGAAAACGTGGATTTCCGGCGCCGGGACCACACCGCTGGTCCAGAGGCTCAGCGCCGACGAGCTCAAACGCGCTACAAGCTCGCCCCTGTGGGCGTACGCCAACATTCAGACCGTCTCCAAGACGTTCGGACCCATGCTGCAGGAGAAGATGAAGGAGATCCGGAAGGCCCTCCAGCAAGTGCAGGCAGCGGGCCAGCCCATGATGGGTCAGACGGACACCATCATGGATGCGTATATGTCTATGCTCGACAGCCTCATGCAGGAAACGCAGTTCGTCAGCCTGTCGCTCGACCCCAGCGCCAGCGTGATTCGCACGACCTGTGTGACGGCCGCCGTGCCCGACACCGAAATGGCCAGGACCCTCAGCATGGACGGCGCGCCGCAACCGCAACCCAACCTGCTGGGATATCTCGAGAACGGCGCCGTCATGACCGGCGTCGCCACGTTCAGTCCGGCGTTGCTCAGGGCGCTCACGCTCGAGTACATGGATTTCCTCGACGCCATGATGCGAACAACTGCCTCCCAGGAAAACATCGCCCAGATCAGACAACTTATGATGGGCAGTACCGACGCCCTGAGCGGGGCCTTTGCGTGGTCATTCTCGGCCGACCTCAAGAACCAGCCGCCCTTCGAGGTCAGGTACGTCGCCACCCTGAGGGACAAGCAGAAATTCTACCAGGTCCTGGAGCAGGCTCCCAAGCTGATGAGCGAGGATTGGATCGCCGATTTCTACAAGCAGCTCGGCATGACGGTGCAATTCGAGCTCAAGCGCAACGTGGAAACCTACAGGGACGTGCCCATTGATGCGATGCATTTTGCCATGCTGCCGGTGGATGCCAATACGCCGCAGGCGCAGATGATCGAGCAGATATACGGCGCGGGATTCGATCTCCGGCTGGCGGCCGTGAACAACCTGCTTCTGTACGTCACGTCGGCCGATCCGCAAACGGAGATACACGCTCTTATCGACCAGGCCAAGGCCGGCGCGCCGGGCCAGGTCGCGAGCGAGATTCAGGCGGCCTTGAACCTGTTGCCCGAGGCGAAGAAGGCCGATTTCTTCGGCACGTACAATATCCTGCGCCTGATCCAAATGGGGTTGTCGTTCGCGCCAGTGCCCATGCCCCAGATCGACATGCCCTCGCAGAGCAATATTGCCTATGCCGGCGACATCGGCGGCGGCAAACTGCAAATCACCGTCGCCGTCCCGAAACAGCACGTGCTCGAAGCCATGATGGTCTTCATGAAGATCCAGCAACAGAAAATGCAGGAAATGCAACAGCAGCAACAACAGCAGAAACAAGGGCAGGAGGGATAACAGCCGTCGCGATCAGGCAACCTGCACGACGAATAGACGTGCGATATCCATCTGCAACTGAAGCCGGGGTCTTCCACAAGAACCGGAAGGCCCTGGTGCGTCCTATACGGATTAGGAAAAATTCTTGCGCGGTGGGCTCTGTCATCCTGAGGCGAAGCCGAAGGATCTGGCCATCGAAAGGGAGGTTTTTCTCGCGCGCAGGCCAGGTCCTTCACTGCGCTGCGCTCCGTTCAGGATGACAGACCGCGCACGAATCAATCATAAACGGTCTTACAGTAGCTGCGGACAGCAACTCGTTGTGAGGACAGATACCTTAGCTCAGGTCGGCCAGGGCAACCGTCCTTCCCACGCCGACTTCCAGGTACCGCGGGCCGTAGTGATGTTGGAATAGCTCCCGGGCCCTGTCGCTCGAACAGTGCGTCGGCGCCACATATCGGACGCCACGGTCCCGGAAGACGCCGATGATCTTCTCAATCTTCCGGCGGGTGGACCATTCGAGATGAAATCCCCCCATCACAAGGAAGATACTGTCCTCATACAAGCCTCCGGCCTTCTCGACGATTGGGACGATCCCGGGATGGGCGCAGCCGGTCAGGAGGACCATGCCCCGCGTGGTCCGCACGATCAGACTATGTTCTTTGACGCGCCTGCCCAGCACGCCTGTCGTGTACACGCCTGCACAGATCTCTTGCGGCCCGTTGATTTCGACGACGGTCGCCCCGTATCCCCTCACGGCATCTTTGAATTTGGCCGGAAATGATTCCGGCAGATAGACGCAGACACGGGGATTCTCCTTGAGAAAGCCCGTCAGCCCGCC
>CAYFUB010000339.1:0-22328 GCA_964346195.1 uncultured Pirellulales bacterium | reverse complement strand
GGGGATGGGGCATTGTTCGAAAGCGCCCGCGAGTTCCACGGCGTTCGCGGACCGGCTCATGATGCCATTGAAGTTGTTGTCGTGGACCCACTCGTAAAGGGCGATCTGTGCGATCCGCTCCCGGCCGGGTTTGTAGTAGGATTGTCGCTTCCAATCGCCGTTGAGGAAGTTGTTGTAGATGAGCTGGGCGACGGACAGGCCGGAGGTTTTGCGAATCTCGTTCATCTTCTCCCGCTCCTGCCGGGAGATGAACTCCCGCTCTCTCGGGGGCATCGATTGGCCGTGAAGACCCGTCGAGGCGCACATCAACACCAGGCCCTTGATATTCTCCGGGTACTTCATGGCGTAGCGCTGGGCCAGGAGGCCACCGTAGGAGTGACCCAGCACGACCCACTGGTCCACACCGAGCGCCCGGCGCAGGTGCTCCAGGTCATCCACGGCCTGATCCACGCAGTAGCCCTTGCCCGGCGTATAATCGGACAGCCCGCAGCCCCGCTGGTCATAATAGATGACTCGCGCGAAGCTCACGGCCCGGGAGAAACAGGGGTGGAAGTGGTGGTGGGTCGAGCCGGGGCCGCCGTGGAGGAGAACCAGGGGCGTGCCCCGGCCTTCCTGCTCGCAGTACAGCCGGCAGTCTCCGATATCCACTTTCTCCTTTCGTATGTCCATACTGTCGCACAGGCGAGGCACCTTGGGGATCTCGCGGATGATGCCTTCTTCAATATGGATGACCCGGTCGCGAGCGCGCTCACGAGTCCCCTGGGCCGACACGGGCCCGGGGCCCCTCCCGGCGGTGGTCCGTTCGACCGTCGGTTCGGCGGCCGCCTGCGCGTCAGGCCGGGGCGATTCCACGACCTGGGGAAACTGCCCGTGATTGCCGTGACCGGACAGGTCGTTGGCCGTGCCGTCGTCGAAGTTCCAGTAGGCGACGAGACCCTCTTCCTTCCCGGTCAGGGGCGTGTTCATGGCGGCCTGAATCTCTTTCTCCGAACGCGCCACGTTCCAGAGGCGAATTTCGTCGAGTGCGCCGTGGAAGTACTCCCCGTAACTGAATTCCGGGTCGCCCTTGCCAATATAGAGGTCTGCCTGGTCGATGGACATGCGGCCGGAAGCACTCTCGCGGCCGATTCCGACGCCGTTGACATAAGCGGCGATAGTGTTTCCGTCGTAGGTTCCCGCCAGGTGGTACCATTTGCCGGTCTGGAAGTCGTGGCTCGCCCGCAATAGCCCGATATCGAGCCCCGGGTTCATCTCCACGCAAGGTGCGCCCTCAACCGTGCGGAATCGCAGCAGGAAATCTTCGTCGCTCTCTCTGACATCCTTTCGGATCAGGGAGTTGACACTCCCGTTATCCGGATAGAATGAAGACGCCTTGAACCAGACTTCAATCGTAATGGCCTTCGTGAACGAATGCAGCGAAGGAGAGTCTGCCACGCGCACAAAGTCCGACGCGCCATCCAGACTCAGCACCCGATTGATGGCTGGTTCCCCGGCCGGCGGCGCCCCGGACGTTTTGGACTCCGCCGCAACGCCGGGGCCCAGGGACAACAAGAGGCTGAACAACAGACCGCCGGCAATCACGGGCATATGGGTTCTTCGTGCCATCACGTTTCCCTCCAAATCAGTCGAAAACCAAGTAAGCTCCTGAACGAGGCAACCAACATTCATCAATCCGCCCTTCGCCACAAAGCCGGCCGATTATCACCTGTCCAAGTTCAAATGTAAAGGAGTTTGTCCGGCATCGACACGTCGGGCCCCAACCCGCATCAGTAAAGCGCCCCCACGTGGGGAAATAACATGGCCGGACCAAGGAGTCCGGCCAGCCGTTTCAGATCGGTTCGGAGGACCAATCTTCAACGATGTCATGGGTTCTTGATGGCAAGGGCGCGTCCTGCACGGGAAGGATCCTGCTATTGGGCCTGCAAGAATTTCAGGGCGGTCGCCTTCAGTCGCGGTATATGCTGATGCCAGTCGAGGGCCCCCGCGGGATTACCCATATTCCCCAAGTGCATCCAGTGCCCCTTCCAAAACACGAAGAGCAGGCCGTCGTCCAGACCGTACCCTCCGGGCTTTTTGATATAGATCAGCCAGATATCTCCATCGCCGGTATCCTTCGGCGGAAGGGGCGCGCGGAAGATATCCAGTCCAAAGAAGAGAGAGTTGAAATAGTCGAAATCGAAATCGTCGTCAATTTTGTCGCCGAGAACACAAACCCGTCTGGCGACGTCCACGTCCCGTGTTCTGCAGGCGCACATGAAGGTCAGCAACGCGTGCAGCGGCGTGGAGGTCTCATCGAACTTCTTTCCCTTTTCAATATCGGCTCTTGTGCGGTAAAACTCCTCGATAGCCGCCTTCTCCTGTTGCGTCATTTCCCCTTCGGCAATTCGCGCAGGGTCCCTCTTCTCGTCCGCCCGGTACACCGTCAGGTCCGGATCGATGGCAACATCAGTCACCTTCCTGCTCGTCCGATAGACAAACGTCCTTTCCTCCCCGCCCCGGACCCAGAATATCTCTGCTCGATTTCCCTGATCCGTGCGGAGTTCCAGCGGACAGCGCACGATGCCTGCGCCGTCGTTGCGGACAGTCACGGTTGTCTCCCAGCCTTCGTTGCCTTCTTTCGACTCGAACCGGACCAGCCGGTAGGCCGGGCAGCCCGGTGCGTAGCACCATTGGTAGAAGAACGGCAGCCAGTCCCGGCCGGAAATCTCGTTGCACACCGACACGAAATCGATGAATGTGGCGTGGCTGTCCCTGTACCTCTGCACGTACTCTTTAAGCGTTCGAAAGAACACGTCGTTGCCCATCTCCTGACGCAGCATATCGAGGACCAGGGGGCCTTTCTCGTAGGCAAACTGCTCCTCGTCGCCATTTGCGTTGAACAGGGGCTTTCCGCCCCGACCTCCTGCGAGGATGCCCTTCCGGAGGGTGGGCGTAAAGAGGTCCATGCCGTAGCACTCGCGGGCCAGGTGCCAGGTCGCGAAATTCCCCAGCGATTCGCGCAGGAATTTCGTCCCGCGCCCGTAGGACTCCGGCCACCAGGAGTGGGCCAGTTCGTGGGCCGGCGTCTGGGCGAAGAACTTGCCGGACTCCGTCAGCCGTTCACTTCTTTTCGTCCTGAAGTACGAGGCGTCGATCGTCATGCCCAGAAACGCGCCGTGCCCGCCGCGGATGCCGGCCGGCGACACGATGTGCATCTCGTCGCCCCCGATGGGACCGAACCAGTCCGTGTACGTCGAGTAGGCCTGGAGCACCAACTCGGCGACGCCATCCACGAATCCCGGGTCGTACTTTCCTTTCGGCAGGAGGAATACCACCGTTGCTTTCTCGCCTTTCTTCTCGATGCGCTCGGCGGGACCGATGAACACCTGGGGTTTTCCGCCCACAATCGATTTCCACCGGGAGACCGTCTGCTTACCCATCGGTTCGGTCTTTTCCAGTTTCCCATCGATGACCATGCCTTCCAGCTCGGCCGGATGAGTCAGGGTCACTTGCCACTTCGGCTTGGACCCGCGCAGGAAGAAATTCTTCTTTCCCAGCAGTTGCATCCGCTTCCGCAGGTCCACGGCCAGGTCAGGGAACCAAGTGAAATCCGCAATCAGACACACCTCTTTCCTGCCTTCCTCAGGTTCCCAAATGGGGTTGTAGTGGAGCCTTTTGTTGATGTCCGTACACGTGAGCGTATAAGCGAATGCAAGCCGGCAGCCCTCGCCCGGTTTCAGGGCGGACGGCAGAGATACCCGCGTCACCAGCGGATACTCGTGCGTACCTATCTTACCGACATCTCCCGGCAGTTGCTCCGTGAAACGCTTGAACGCAAGATTGACTTCCCGAGCGCCGGTCAGTCCGGCGATCTTCGCGATCTCCACCTGCATGCCATAGAATTTCTCCGCGGCCAACAGGTCGAAGTCCAGATTGCCCAAGGGTGCCTGTCCCTTGTTGCGGACGGTGCAGGTGGCCTTGATCTTGAGCCGATCGCCCGGCAGGTCGGTCTGCAGGGAGATGTCCCAATCCAGAATCTCGACCGTCAACGGCAGTCCCGTAACCACGGCGATTTCCTCCGCTATCCCGGCCTGGCCGGAATCGCTATGTTCTGGCGGGCTCCCTTTCTGCAGGATTTCCCGTGTCCGGGATTCGCTCTTCGTGGCCGCGGATATCCACGGATCGCTCGGAACGGTGCAGTTCAAGAACCGCCAGGCACCCTCGACGTAGCCGAAGGTCCACACCTGGCCAATGTCCTTGTTCGGCCCGTCGCTGGTGTAAACGCTGCCTAGATCCGACTCTCTCGGGGCTTCGTTCCCCATTATTTCGACCCGGCGGACGATTGCCGGTCTTATCAAATCGTCAAAGAGCTCCGACCAGATCTCCGATGGCTTGCCGAAGTCCCTGGAGATTGGCGCCACCCGGTCGAACAAGGCTTCGTCCTCGTGACGGCAAGCGGCGATGAAGGTCAGAAATGCGCCACCCGGCGTAGACAAGTCATCGAATTTGCGGCCCTCCAGGATTTCGCCCTTGATCTCTTGCAGGAGCTCGATCATCGCGCGTTCGCGCGGGCTTGCCTCGTTTTTCAAGGAGAACTCCGGTTCGACCTTCGTCTTTTCGTCTGCCTGCCCGTCATTGCCGTGGCCCGACAGGTCTTTGGCCGTACCGTCCTCGAAGCTCCAGTAGGCCACCAGACCCTTTTCTTTTCCGGTCAGCGTGGTGTTCATGGCGCCCCGAATCTCTTCCGGCGAACGTGCCACGTTCCAGAGCCGAGTCTCATCGAGCGCGCCGTGGAAGTACTCCCCATTACTGAATTCCGGGTCGCCCTTGCCGATGAAGAGATCCGACCTGTCGATGTGCATCCGTCCGGAGGCACTCTCGCTCCCGATTCCGGTCCCGTTCACGTAGGCGGTAATGGTGTTTCCATCGTAGACCCCGGCCAGGTGATACCATTTGCCGACGGTGAACGGATAGCTCGCGCGCAGAGCCCCAATATCGAGCCCCGGGCTCATCTCCACGCGGGGCTCACCCTCGAACGTGCGGAACCGGAGAAGGAAGTTCTCCTGACCCATGGCGATGTTTTTTCGGACCAGGCAGTTGATCATCTGGTCCGCTGTGTTGAACGATGCGGCCTGGAACCAGGTCTCAATGGTGATGGCGTTCGTGAACGTGTGGAGCGACGGCGAGTCCGCAATGCGCACGAAGCTTGTTTTTCCATCCAGATTCAGGACCCGATTCGTACCGGGTGCGCCGGCGGTCGGGGGTGCGGGTGTCTCCGGCCCAGTGGGACCCACGGCGGCCGTTCTCTTCGCGATTTCCTGCCGTGCGTGCTCTTCTATCTCGGACTTGTGCGGGCGCCAATCGCCGGGGTTGCCCATATTGCCGAGCCAGATCCACTGTCCTTTCGAACAGGTCAGGACAAACGTGTCCTGCACCTCTCCCGACCCCGCGAAGATCGGCCAGATCCTGCCTTCTTCGAAGTCGGCGGGCGGCAGGGGAGCGCGGAAGATGTCCAGACCCGTGAAGTAGTCCCTCGCGTCTCCCGGCCCCCATGTGGAGAATTGCGTCAGAGTCGCACGCAGCGGTGTCGAGGTGTCCTCGTAGCTTTCACCGGCGAGGATTTGCGCCTTGATGCGCCGGAACTCCTCGATTGCCCGGGTCTCTTGCAGGCTCACCGCCGTGGTCAACAAGGGATCACCTTCTTCTCTCGTGGCGGGGCCGAAACTGTCCGTCAGTTGTGGATGGTCCGGATCGCGGACGTCGATGGACCTGACGCCGGTATAAGTATTCGCCACGAACGCCTGATGACCTGCCAGGCAGACCCCTTCCACCCAATCGGCAAAAGTGCATTTGCCCCTGACTTTCAGGGCACGGGGGTTGCGAGCGTCCACGATAATCAGGCCGTTCTCATCCCGGTTGTCCTTGTTCCCATTTGCCAGGTACACGAGGCCATCCCGGACACACAGCCCCTCACCAAACCCCTCCGCGCCGGATTTGTACCGGCTGACAACCTCCGGCGCCTGCGGGTCGCTGATATCCGCGACCACGAGGCCGTGCCCGCCCGCGCCAACACAAACGATCCGGCCCTCTCCCCGTATGATCTCCGCCATGGGCTCTTTCTCATCCCAGGTAACCGATGAACCCTTCTTCGGCCGGGCCGGCTCCGCGACATCCACGACCGTGACGCCTTTTTGCAGGTCGGCCACATAGGCGTACCGGCCGCTGACCCAGACATCCCACGCATCGGCATCGGTCTGGCATTTACTCAGGAGTTTTGGCGAATCGGGCGTGGAGATATCGAAGATATGGAGACCGTCCCCGCCGGCGGCCAGATAAGCGTGGCTGCCGTGCACGTCGATGCCCATGCCGCTGGCCCCCTGTTGTCGCCAGGTGCGCACCGGCTCCCGGCCCGTGATGTCAAATACGACCAGCCCCCTTCGGTTGTCCGCCAGATAGAGCCGGTCTCCGGAAATCTTCAGATTCCGGTGGTAGCCGCCGTCTGCCACGGTCGTGACGAACTTGAGCTTCCCTTCCGCCACCTCGAAGACGTGTGTGCCCTGGTCGCCGCCGGCGACGAACAGCCGGCTCGTTTTCTCGTGGAAGGCGGCATCGAAGCAGTATCCCATCCGTTTGCCGCCGCTCCGGGCCGCGCCGCAGACTGGGACAGCGATAGCGAAGCACACCAGTGCGACAGTGACTACTATGGCGGTGATTGTCAGTCTCTTCATGAGCGGCCCCCTTTCGCAGAGTATATGTTCCAGAGAACGTGTCATGGCGGGCCACGTGGCCCGCCCCATGGTCTCCCGTCGGATTTCCCGGGACTGCGTTCAGCGATTCTGCGGCGTTGCGCCGGGAACCGGGAGGAGTTCCACGTCCGGCGTGTACTGGATCTGCCCGCCCGCGTTGAACCACTGTTCCCAGGCGGCGAGAGCGGCTTCGTTCTGCTCCGGCGTACCGTCGGGGTCGTAGCCGAAGTTCCGGCCGCTAATCAGCCGCAGGCGGTTAACCATCTTGACCACGCTCTCCTCATTGCCCGGCTCGTGCTGGCCATAGCGGATCATGGGGTTATCCGCGTACTCGAACGTATACCCGGCTGACGGGTTCCGCAGCACCTTGACCATCGCAGGCAGGCATGTCTGGAAATCAGTCGTGGCCGCCTCCAGATTGCCGCTGGCCGCATACGCCAGACCGCGGGCGTAGCTGCAATAAGGGACCGGCCAGTCCGGGACGTGCTTCTTGTAGAGATCGAGTACTGCCGTGAAGTTCGTGATGGCCGACTGGTACTGTCCCAGCCCGTAATAAGCACTACCGAGCCAGAACGGCGCCCAACTATCGTATCCGATAGCCTCTTCGAGCCGCGTGGCCGCCTCGGCATAGTCCCCGCGAGCGAGGGCCTGGGCTCCTTGCTTGAAGCTCTCTCCTTTCGCCTCTCTCTCATTCTCCGCGGCTTCTTCTTCAAGCAGCCACTGTGGCATCGGCCCGGCAGCACCCGGTCGCGTGTCGACGACGTGGTAGCCCTCCGGCGTGACGACATCGAAGATCCCGGCCGGGGGCACTTCGTAGCCCAATTCCGTATCTCCAACAGCCGTCGGCAGCTTGGTTTCGGGATCGACGTAGCACTCCGCTTTCAGGTACGGCCACCATACCTTGTGAGCGCGCCGCCCCTTGTACTCATCATTCTCCTTGAGAATCTTGCCTTCCTGCCGCAGGTTCTCGAATGCCTCTCCCAACAGGCCGACCCATTGGTACTGCCGGTCTTTGCGGTCGTAGATGACCACGGTCTTCTTATCATGGCGATACAGGGCCGTGACCTCGCCATCTTCTACCGCCATCGGGACCATGAGCAGCATGTCATTGGGATTGAGACCCGGCACGGTGCCGGTCTCCCATAGCGCCACGAGCAGCGCGAGCGGGTTATCCTGCCGGTATCTCACCTGTCGGCCGTGCATGCCGATCTCGATCCAGCGCTCATCTTTGATCTGACCCGCCTCATCGCGGCCGATAATATGCAGGAACCGGACGTTCCGAAGGGCCTCGACCGTCTGGCCGACGGCGTAGGCAGGGGTGGACAACTTGACCCACAGGATTATGGAAAGAGCGGCCACGGCGACTGCAGCGGCCGCAGACGCCGGTCTTGTAATGGAACTCCTGGTGATGATTCTCCTTGCGACGGGCCCGTGACGAGCCGGTTCTGTCTGTCGGGACTCCTCTCGTGCGCGCATGACCTCCATCAACAGACGGTCGTGCAGTGTCGCGCCGGCGGCGAAACGCAGCTTGTTTCGAACGGTTTGTTCCACTCTTTTCTGGGGTCTCATTCTTCCACCTCGCCGTTCAGGATCGACCGGAGCCGGTTCAGGCCGTACCGGTACCGGCCCTGAACCGTGTTGATCGAAACCTGTTGCAGTCTGGCAATGTCCCGGAACTTCATGTCGGCCGTGAGCCGCAGCAGCACGACCTCACGCTGCTCCTCGGGTAGTTCGGCGACCGCCTCGTTGAGCCGGCCCGCCTGCTCGGTGAAGATGACCGCCTGATCGGGCTCCATCGGCAGGGTCCGGGGGCACGATACCGCGTCCCGGCCACCGGCCTGACGGCGGAGCCGCCTCTTGTGGTCCCGCACACGGTTGACCACGCTGGTCGCCAGGTAGCCACTCAGGCTGCCCCGCACCCGGAACTCGGGGGCGGACTTCGCGAAGGCGACGAAGACATCGTGCACCACGTCCTGTGCCTCGCTCGCGTCGTTCAGCAGGCCCATCGCCAGGGTCAGCATGGAATCGAGGTACTTCTCATAGATCCGCGCCAACGCCGCGCGGCTGCCCCGCCGGAACTTCCACTTCAGAACTTCATCTTCCAGCATCGTCGCCCACTCGCAGGCTCACCCCGGCCAAACTCGCCGAGGCGCCAAACGGCCGTTTTCACATGTACCACGTCGGAGATGCCCCTTTAGTATACGGCAGGCCGGCTTTTCCGCGGAGAAAGAAAGGCCAAGCCGCTGTGGCTTGGCCCTGTGGAATGATCTTGCGGTGGGACGGCGATCAGTTGCCGAGGCTTCGGATTATCCAGCGGCTCGGCTGAGCCGCAAGCGGTCCAACTTGGACGCCTTCGAGCGTCACGGGACCTCCTTTGCTGTCTTCCTCGATCTCAACTGTGCAGGGCACGATGAACTTCTTGTCCCCTGGCTCGGGACTCCGAGTGGCCGGCCCGATTGAGACGATCCGCAGGAACTTGGCTCCGCCGAATTGTTCCTGCAGACGCGCGGCACCGAGGGGAAGCAGTCTGCCTGCTGCGTCGTAATCGCCGGCAATGAGCGATTCGAAGAACTGCCGAACCACCGCCGTCGCGACCTCCTCATCACTGAGCCGCTCCTGGGCCAGCCCGATATCCGTGGCGGAGAAGTCCAGGCGTGTTGTAGCGGCCGGCACCTCGTTTGTCAGGTCGAACATCCCGGCGTCAATCGGCCGATTGTACTCGTGGAGTTCGGTCCTGCCTTCCAGTTGGTATTCACCATCTTTGAGCCGATACAGCTCTATGACTTTGACAAGCTTGGTCGTCGGGTCGATGGACAAGACCTTGCGCCGGCCGGGACTTTCGCTCTCCGGCAGGTACGTCACCGTTATGAGGATCGGCCTGGTTTTTTCGGATGGTTCCTCAATGGCGATCTCGACTTTGCCCTGTTGCTTGAGTTCGGAGATGTGGGCAAGGACCTGTCTCGGATCAAGCTCGTGCAGGATGCTGGCCAGTTGCTCCTGAATACTGTCGGCCTTTGTGGTGCCGAGGAGATTCTGCCTCTTGAGCCACATTTGCACGGTGCCGTCCTTCCAGACGATCACTCTGGGTCCGTCTACCGGACTTGCCCATTCGGGCATCTGGGCCCTTGCTTTGGTGACCTGCCCGTCCTCAGCAAACTCCAGCCAGCCCTCCCGGGGCTCTTCGTGGCCGGCCGTGAAGTGTCTGATGTGCAGATAGCGGACACTGTGATTCGCCTCAATCGTCTGCTCAATGGCGTAGGCCGGAGAGACGGACTTGTCCCAGAGGCTCATGAAAAGCAGGACGGCGAGCACCACGACCGCTGCGGCGGCTATCTTTGTGATTGGACTTCTCATAACGATACTCCTTACGCTCGGCCTCGCTGAGGCCCGGGCATTGCTTGTGGCCTTCTCATGGGCCATCAGCACCGTGTCCAGCACAGTCTTGTCCGTGTCGGGATTGGTGCGGGCGGCCGCTTTATCCGTGAACCGTCTTATGTCATCCGCCGGTCTCATGTTTCGAGCTCACTATTCAAGAGGGACCGCAGTTTGGCGATGCCATACCGGTAGCGGCCCTGGACTGTATTGATCGAGGCGCTTTGAATCGCGGCGATCTGCCGGAAGGTCAGGTCGCCCTGCATGTAGAGGCTGACCACCTCGCGCTGCTCATAGGGTATCTGAGCCATCGCTTCGCTCAACGCCCGCAACTCTTCATTCAGGACGGCCCAGTGCTCCGGCCCCCGCGCGGCACAGACGACCCATCCAGCCTCATCCATGCCGGAAGTCTCGTGCCTTCCCTGGTCGCGCCTCCGGTTGCGAGTCCGGTTGGCAACGCAGGTCACGAGATATTTCCGGAGGTCGCCGGCCAGGCGAATTCTGCTGCCGGTCTGGGCAAAGCTCACGAACACGTCTTGAACGACGTCCTCAGCGGTATTGACATCGCCGACCAGCGAGACAGCCAGCTTGAGCAGATCGTTCTTGTACTTCTCATAGATCCGCCGCAGGGCCTCTCGGCTGCCGCGCTTGAATCGCCAGATCAGAAGCCGGTCTTCCATCATCGAACGCATCACAGAAAGATCTTTCTTCCTCTATAACACACCAAGACTCACTGTGTTAGTATCAAGAGTGCAGGCCTTTTCTGCCAACATTCCTTGCCGCCGCGCATGAAAAAGGCCGAGCCGCAACGGCCCGGCCCGTGATATGCCGAGAGGAGGTGATCTACCGGCTGATCCTGAATTCGTATTCGCTCGCCTTTCTCTTCGGGTCTTCGCTGCGGAGGATGAACCCCTGCGCCGTCTTGGTGTAGGCGAAAGGCTTGCCGGTGAACAGGTCGGGTGGCGAATCAGCAGAAAGGCTGTCAGGCAGTTGTCCCGTCCGCGCCTTGGCGATATAGAGGTCGATCGCTGCTATGAGGGCGTTGAATTGGGTCTGCTTTCTCACGGTCAGTAGATAGATCTTCTCAACCGAAGCCGGGGACATGGACAGTGCCGCCAGGGTTGCATCCGGGTTGTCCTTCATGTCCTCGTTCAGTTCTTGGGCCAGATTGTCGAGTCGGGCGCACGTTTCAGCGTAGGGCAACTGCGGCTCGAGGATGCGTCTCAACTTGGCCATCGAATTGAGCCAGTAGTCTCGGTTTCTCTTGAAGAAGGCTTCGTCACCCTGTTTGAGGCGTTCGATCAGCGCGCCAGTGGCAGCGTCCTGGCCAGCCTCCTGGACCGCCTTGAGAACCGCCTGTACTTTGTCCCTATACATGGTCGCTGAACACACCTCGGCCTCCTGCGCCAGGTTGGACGCCAGAGAAGGAAAGCGTTCTCCGGCCTTGATCAGATGGTTCCTGAACCGGCTCAATGCGTCCGCGTCAGCCGGCACCAGAGGCAGGACGTTTTCGCTCGCCCCGTTGCCGAGGGCGTCTATCGCGACGCCCACGATATAGCTGATCAGAGTTTTGTCGCACACTTGCGCCGCCATCTTGTGCAGGGTCACACAGCGGCCGAGCGCGGTCTGGTAGTTGCCTTGATCGGCCTGCCATCTTGCTTCTGTCGCTAGGAGAAAAGCGATCTGCCGAAAATGGGCGAGGTTAGGCATCGTCAGTTCGACCCCTTCTGAGTAATCGTAACCCCAGTCGCACTTGGCGATGTCGGCGGCTTTCACGACGAGGTCCACGACACGGCGGTTCTTCTCAATGTAATGGGTGATGGCCTCGTTGGAAGCAATCTTTCCTTGGCGGTAGTCGTCACGCATGTTGGCCAGCGTCGCGTCCGGTTTCTCGTACAGCAGAAATGCTTGATAGTAGAGCAGGGCGGCATTGTCCGGCTGCTGGGCCGGAGTCCTCACGCTCAAGCCGAGCAGCACCGCAACAATGCATATAGCCATTCGCGATTTGTGATTGTTCCGCGTCTGCATGATTTCGTCCTTTCCGGGCCTACGTGCCCTTGAGTTCGATGATCAGGTCTGTGATCGATATCTCCGTCGTTTTCACGTCTACCTTTTCAGCCGCCTTCTCGCATTGGGCCTCCAGCTCTTTGAGTCCGCCACGCCGATAGGCGGCGTTCAGTTGTCCCACGGTGAGCATTTCCGCTGCGGACATCTGCGCGAGCGGCGGTGAGATGTGCCCCGGCTTGCGAAGGCCATGGCGAAGGGCCGGCAGACTGACGATCCCAATGATTGCCGCCCCCACGGCCAGCCTCACGGTCCAGTTCCTGGTAATCGATCTCCAGGACAGCGGCGTCGAGGCGAATCGCGTCCGAGCAGGTTCGCGGTGCGCATCCACCAATTCGCTCAGGACAGCTTCGTCCGTTCTGGCGTTGACCTCAATATCGAGGTTTGCGTGCTTGAGAGATTGCTCTATGTCCTTTGCCGATCTCATGGTTCCAGCTCGTCATTGAAAAACAATCGCAGTTTGGCCAGTGCGTAGCGATAACGCCCTTTGGCCGTGTTGACTGACACGCCCTGTAGGCGGGCGATCTGTCGAAACTTCATTCCCGCCCGCAAGTGCAGCGTGACGACTTCCCGTTGCTCGTAGGGCAGCGTCGCGAGCGCGTCGCTCCAGCGCTGCAATTCTTCCCCGTAGGTGACCCATTGCTCCGCGGTCGCCGACTTGGTGGCTACGGCAGCCGCTTCGTCCAGGCCGACCGTCTGTTTTCGCTGACGCGCCTGGTTCCGATTGCGCGCGTTGTTGGCCACGCAAGTCAGGAGATAACCCTTCAGGCTGCCGCTGAGTTTCAGTCGTTCGCCCGATTGGGCAAAAGACACGAACACGTCGTGCACTACGTCTTCGCCCTCGCCGGCATCGTGCAAGAGCAGGCCCGCTAATCTGAGCAAGTCCGTTCGGTACTTCCGGTAGATGCGGCAGAGTGCCTCGTTGTCACCGCATTTGAACCGCCAGATCAGCAACTTGTCCTCAAGTATGGTCAAGCGATTCTCCCAAGCTCAGGATCACCATCACTTATAACACAATCGGCAGGCCCCTCGGGGTATAAAAAAATCACGTTTTCTCCAGATTCTTGAGGAAAAGAAAAGCGCATGTGAAAGGCCGAGCTTTTCTGCCCGGCCCGTGGGTGGAAACTGTCTAAGGCGGGATTCGCTATTCCATGAGTCTGTAATCGGAGGGGATTTCCGGCTCGATGTTGCCGGCGGATAGGTCCACGTCCCATTGGAACTGGTCTGCCGTCGTCGTGTGGTGTCGACCATCGCCCGTAGTGAACTCGCACTCGGCAAGGACGGGATAACCCGTTTCGACACTGACCCACAACCGTCCCACGAAACTCTCGACCGGGAAATTCGCCCCGAGGACCGCTTCATCGATGGTTTCGATGCCCTCACAAAGGGTTCCGTCAATCGTCTTGTGCCCCAGTTTCCTGTGCTTCCCGGAGACAAAGCGGTCTACTACCTCCTGAGGGTCGGTGAACCCGCCGCCCTGGATGGAGCGCGCCCGTTCGTCGCTCAGTGTCTCGCGGTAGTACACCCTGGCGTCGTGCGCCAGCCAGATCACCTGTTTCGTCTCTAAGTTGAAGAAGATCGTCCGCCGGACCTGGCCCAGTCGATACCAGTCTGTCCGTGAGTGCATAGAGGCCCGCCGGATCAGCGTATAGCCGTCGGGCCAATCGTCGTTCGGGTCGTCCGAACCGGTTTCCTTTACGCGGAAGATCACTCCCGGGCTGGCTTGCACCTTCGCGGCCACCTCAGCCCAGGCGACGCCGGAAGTGCCGCTGAATTGGTGGATGCCGATGAATGCCGCGACGATGACTGTTGCCGCGACGGCCAACTTTGAAGCTGTCGATCTCATAATGATTCTCCTTGCGACCGGCTCTGGGAGAGCCGGCGTCCTGGCGTCATGGTGCCTTTGTGCCTGCCGCAGCCGGGCCAGCACGCGGTCGTGGAGCGCCGTAGCGGCGGTGGCATTCAGCGTCTTCTTGATTACGTCTTCGATTTCTTTCAGCGGTTCCATTCGTCCACCTTGCCGTCCAATGTGGACCGCAGCTTTTCCAGGCCGTACCGGTACCGGCTCAGAACCGTATTGATGGAGGTCTGCTGCAGCTTCGCGATGTCCCGGAACTTCATGTTCGCCTTGAGCCGCAGCAGCACGACTTCACGTTGTTCGTCCGGCAATCCGCCGAGCGCCTGCGTGAGGAGCTTTGCCTGCTCGCTCAGGATGACCGCCTGGTCGGGACTCACCGGCTCGGCATAGACACAGCCGCCCGTCTCTATGCCTGCATGTCTGCGCCGCCGTCTGTGATGGTCGCGCACGCGGTTGACCACGCTGGTCGCCAGATAGCCGCTGAGGCTGCCCCGCACCCGGAAAGTGCGTCGCGACCGGGCGAAGGACACGAACACGTCCTGGACGACATCCTCGGCGGCGGTCGCGTCGTTGAGCAGACCCATGGCCAGGGTCAGCATCGAGCCCAGATACTTCTCGTAGATGAGCGTCAACGCGTCATCGCTGCCCCGTTTGAACTTCCATTTGAGCCGTTCATCATCGAACATCGGCGGCCCGTTCTCACGGTTTCCCGAATGATCATTCTCACAGAGTACTACGCTCGGGAGAGTATTTTATTCTATGGGGACAATTCCCGCGTCAGATATGTGGCCAGGGCGGGCGCAAAAGAAAAGGCCGAGCCCATCGGCCCGGCCTCTGGAAGGGTCGTTTTGTGCCGCGAGTTGTCTGCTGCTACAAGGGTTCGTAACCGGCGGGGATTTCAGGCTCGACACCCGCGGCCGACAGGTCCACGTTCCACCGGAACTGGTCCAGCGTCGACGTCTGACGGATGCCCCCACCTTCAATCGCCTCGACCTCTATGAGGACGGGGTAGCCGGTCTCCACGCCGACCCATAGCCGCCCCGTAAGGCCGTCCGGGCCCGTCGCTTCGATGCCCTCGCAGAGCACGCCATCGATCGTCTTCTTGCCCAACGCATGGTGTTCGAGAGACAGGGCGAGGTTGAGCAGGGCCTGGGGGGTCGACCAACGATCCTTGTCCGCCCGCGCTGCCTGAACCCGGTCGTCGCTCATCGCCTCCTTGCTGTACTTGTGGGCATCATGGAGCACGCCTATCACGGTCTTCGTATCCAGATTGTAGTAGATCGTACGATAGATCTGACCGCCTCGATAATAGTCCGTGCGCGTGATCGCCGGGGAACGCCAGGTGATCTTGTAGCTATTGGGCCAGTCGTCATTCGGATCGCGCGAACCGGTCCCTCTTAGCCGCCAGATAACGCCCGGGCTCGCCTCCACATTCTTGGCGACCTGGGCCCAGACCACGCCGGACTGGCTGCCGGTGCCGATGAACTCCATTATCCCCACACCAACCACGGCGAGGAGCGCCGCGGCGATACCCAGTTTGACTATCGGACTTTTCATGATCATTCTCCTTATGACGGGCCGGTTGATGGCTGGCTCCGTCTCTTGGGATTGTTCCTGTTCACGCAGGGCGCGAGCGAGCAGTTGGCCTCGCAGCGGCGGGTCGAAGGTGAGATTCAGCTTCGTGCGGATCGTCTCTTCGATGGCGTTCCTGGCTCTCATCTGTTCACCTCGCCATTCAGCAAGGACCGCAACCGGTCCAGGCCGTAGCGATACCGGCCCAGGACCGTGCTGACCGACGTTTGCTGCAGCCGGGCGATGTCGCGGAATTTCAGGTTCGCCTTGAGCCGCAGCAGGACGACTTCGCGTTGCTCGTCCGGAAGCCTGGCCACGGCATGGTTGAGCCGGGCGGTCTCCTCGACGAGGATGGCCGCCTGATCGGGTCCAGTCGACTCAGACAGGGGCTCTACCGACGGGTCCAGGCTCGCGGTCTGTCGTTGCCGTTGCCTACGACGGTCCCGCACACGGTTGAGAACGCTGGTCATCAAATAGCTGCGCAGGCTCCCGTGGGCGTTAAGATTCCGTGCCGACCGTGCGAAGGACAGAAACACGTCCTGCACCACGTCCTCCGCTGCGGCCCTGTCGTTCAGCAGGCCCATCGCCAGGGTGAGCATCGCGTCGACGTACTTCTCGTAGACCTGTGCCAGCGCGTCTTGGCCGCCCCGCCTGAGCTTCCATTTGAGCAATTCATCTTCCAGCATGCGTTGCCTGCTCACGCCGTGTCAAGAATGATCATTCTCACATAGTAGCACGTCGGGCGTGACATCTTATTATGTTGTCTCTGTTTTTTTGACGGGACCGGCAGGGCTGACTGCTCCTGCGGCGCATGAGCAAGGCCGAGCGTTGTCGCTCGGCCTGGGGATGGAAACGATGGGTCGTGGGGTTCGCTGTCTGGCGAACCTGTGGTCGGAGGGCATTTCAGCCTCGATCACCACTCATCCGGCGATATGTCGATGTAGTCGGCGGGGATGTTGGGCTCGAAGAGGCTCGGATCCAACTCAACATCCCACTGGAACTGGTCCATAACACCCTCTGATTCTAGCGCTTCTCCCTCTGCCTCGAGACTTATTTTGCTCTCAAACAGGACAGGATACTCCGTTTCAGCGTCGACCCATAATCGTAATTGCACTTCCAGAAGGTCTATCGGCTCAGGCAAGGGGCCCATTGAAGCCGGGTCGGTCGTCTCTATGCCTTCGCACAATACTCCGTCGATGGTCTTGCGTCCGAGCCTCCTGTGCGTACAGGACAGGATCGTCTGAACCAGGTACCTGGGATTCAGCCAATCACCGTGTTGCTCCAGGAGGAATTCATGTTTGCTTTTCTCATACGTGTGAGAGCGGTATCGCTTGTATATGTGATAGACGTGTGTGAGAGTCTCTGCATCGGAGTCAGAGAAGTCTGTGTAATAGGTGCGGATGATCTTCCCAGCTTTGTAGCTGTCTGTTCGAGAGTGTGTGGGACTGACGTACTTGATCGCATAGTCCGGATCATTCATGAAGGATAAGGACTCAGGAATGGACGGGAAGGATTCCGTACAGCGGACGATCAGGCCCCGGCTGGCTTGGACTTTTCTGGCAACCTCGGCCCAGACCACGCCGGACGTGCCCTCGCCACCCATGAACTCGAACAGACCCAACACGACCACCGCGATGATCGCGGCCGCCACGGCGAGTTTCATAATTGGCTTGTCCATCAGTATTCTCCTTGCGGTTGTCCGCATCTTCACAAATTCGGTTTTCCCGGCCGGTTCGCGCGCCTGGAGGACGATCCTTTGCATTCGCTTGTACGTTCCTTCACTCGCTCGAACGTCCAGGTCGTTCCTGACGGTTTCCTCGAATCTATCGTTGTTGCCCATGGTCAGATCTCACCGTTGAGAAGGGCCCTGAGTTTTTCCATGCCGTACCGATACCGGCCGTGAACCGTGCTGATCGAGACGCCCTGGAGCCGGGCGATGTTCTTGAGCTTCATGCCGTTCTTGACCTTCAGAACGACGACCTCGCGCTGCTCGTAAGGCAACTCGGCCAAGGCCCGGCTGAGCCGCTGGCACCGCTCGCTGTACACGAGCGAGCGATCCGCACTACCCGCGTCCATCTGGCGCGTGACGCATTGCTCCATACGGCACTGGCGGCTCCGCTCCCGGCGCACCCCGTCTCGCACGCGATTCACGACGCACGTGGCGAGATACGCTTTGAGACTGCCTCGCAGCCCGAAGCCCGCCGGATTCCGGGCGAAGGAGACGAACACATCCTGCACCACATCCTCCGCTTCATGGGGGTCGTTCAGCAACCCCATGGCGATGCTCAGCAGCAGATGCACGTACTTCTCATAGATACGGGCCAGCGCTTCCCGGCTGCCGCGCCGGAATCGCCATTTCAATACTTCATCTTCGATCATCATCAACTCACATGCCCGGGCCAAGAGCGCTCTCACCACATATCACGGGCGTGAATGGCTATTTTACATAGCCTGCGCAAGAATAAGAGGCCGGACCTCGACGTCTCAGCCTCTTTTGGATTTCTGGGGCTTGTCTCAACTACGATGTCACCTGGGGGACATCGGGGGAGCGTCTTGCGGTTTGTCGGACAGGCCGTATTTTGCCAGCAAATCGGGAGGCAGGAACTCGGCGTGGCCGTCGCGAAATACGGCGTACGTGCCTTTCCCGGTTGCCAGGAGGGTTCGGTCGTAGGCCAGGACTGTGTCACCGGGATTCGGGTCATTTGTGGTTCCGCCGGCCCCGACATATCCGACGTTGTCACGAATCCACCCGAAGTCCTGATCGAATCTCTTTGCGTAAGCCTTGAGTTGCTCGAGTGTTTCCGGAAAACGCCCATCGTGCTCGTCTGCGTAGTTCCACGCCAGCAGACCGAAGTGCATCAGCCTCTTGACCGACTCGGAGAGCTGCTGCGACTCCGCATCATCTTCGGTCTCAGCCCGAACGCCGTCTTCCGCTTGCACGACCCTGTAGCGGAACTGTATCGCTCGCTCTGATTCGTCGACGGCCAGTATCTGCAGCATACCTATCCCGCCTTCACGCGTCTTGAAGGGGAAGGCAAGCTGATACTCACCCTTTCGGTACGCCATCGACAGACGCGGCTCAAATGAACGGGAGATCATCCTCTCGCGCAGGTCGACGGCGCTCGTCCCGGCCCAGGAACCAGGGCCCCAAGGCTCGAAGACCAGGCCCACGCCATTGAGACTCAGTCCTTCGTCCGACATGGTCGCGATGGCGTCGATGCCGTTCTGTTCCAGCCACCCGAGCATCTCGCCCGCGGGCATGCTCAGCACGTCGGCAGGGATGCTCCGGACCGCACCCGTATCGAGATCGACGGCGCAGTCTCCGCCTGTGGCGCTTTGCACATCGACGCTCCGGAGCGTCAGTGTCTGAACGGGGCTATAGCCGGGACTGACAGCCTTCTCCACCCGCCATGACAGCCAGGCCATTTCTTCGTTGCGGTGGTCGATCTGGACAACCGCCAGGTTCCCCTCGCTGGTCAGAACCGCCGCAAACCGGGTTTGCTCAGTCGGTACAACGCTGGTCGCCTCGCTTTTTTGAATGTCCGCCAGATGTGAGAAGGCCCAGCCCATCACGTCATCCCACCTCGGGTTGATCAAGGTGATGGCCCACATTCGCAGCGACGAGCCCGGCAGGATCTTGAGCGAGCCGCCATGTTCACTGCTCCAGGTCACGTCGAAATCCTCCGGTCGGGCGTCGCGGAGCGGCAGGGCGGCCTCAGGGTCCAGGTCGAGCGCCGTGTTCGCACGTATCTGCGCCTTGAACGCCTGCACCCTGCTCGGCCGGCTCCGCGTCAGTCTTTCCACACCGACGGTCAGGGCGCCGGCGGCGATCACCGCCGCGACGGCTAATTTCACCATTTTGCTGTTCATAAGAATTCTCCCCAGGTGGAAACTGCTGTGGTAGCCGTCGGGTCTGCTCCAACACCTTCGAGACGCGTCGAGCACACGTTGGAGAACCTGTTCATCCCAGCGTGGATCGGTCCGAAGCCCCAGCCGCCTCACGCATCGCTCGAATTTTGCTTCTTCCGGAGGTCTCATGGTTCGAACTCGCTATTCATCAAGGAACGCAGCTTTTCGATGCCGTACCGGTACCGGCTTTGCACGGTGTTGATCGACGTCTCTTGCAGTCGGGCGATCTCGCGGAAGGTCAACTCCGCACGCAGGTGCAGGGTCACGACCTCACGCTGCTCGGACGGCAGGCATTCCAAGGCCCGATGCAGATGCTGCAGTTGCTCGTCGCGCAGGACCCATCGCTCCGGCCGGGCCTCATCCGGGGCGACGATATTGTCGGTCCCGCGATTTCCGGAACGTCGTACGTTCTGCGCCCGATTGAGATTGCGGGCCCGGTTGATTACCGACTGGATCAGGTACCCCTTCAGGCTCCCATCCAATCGTAGTCGATCCACCGATTCGGCCAGACCGACGAACACATCCTGCACCAGGTCCTCGGCCGTACCCGCATTACGCACCAATCCGCAGGCCAGCTTCAGGAGAAGGTTCTTGTACTTGACATAGACCCGCACCAGGGCCGGCTCGTGCCCGCGCTTCAGTCGCCAGATCAGCAGCTTATCTTCCAGCATGGCCATCGAAGATCGTATCCATCGGTTGTTCTCGCCTACTCAGTACACCCGACGGGCGGGCTTTCGTCTACGCGCGGGCGTTTTTTTTCCCCATGTATCTGCGGGACTCGGCCCGTGCAGACGGCCTCCCCTGAGCAGGGAGACGAAAAAGAAAGACGCCGGACCTGGTGGGTCCGGCGTCTTGGACTGCGCTGTTCACGCGGTTGTCGAACTACTTCTCAGGCGTGGCGGAGGCGCCCGGGGGTCCGGCGGGCAGGCCGTGCTCCGCGAGTTTCTCCGGCCCGATGAATTCCACGTGGTTGTCGAGGAACAGGACGTAGGTTCCCTCGCCCGTAGCCAGGAAGGTTCTGTCGTACGCTACCACCAGTGAAGGCGATTGTGAGAACAGGAGCCCCGCCCCGAGGTATTCCACATTCTCCACGAGCCATTGATACCGCTCCTCGCGGCCCAGGTGCTGCCTGACCTCCTCGAGCGACGGCGGCAGCCGGTTCTGGTTGAAATTGCCGTAGGTCCGCAGACTCCGCCCGAGCCGTTCGAGACGCTCCCGTGACCGGTCAAGCTCATCCCTTTCGGCATTCTTCTGTCTCACGGCCTCGACGCCGCCGGACAGGCCGTACTGTCCGAACCCCTCGGGTTCGACGAAGTCGATATGAGTATCGAGGAACAGCACATGCGTTCCTTTGCCCTGGGCCAGCAGGGTCTTGTCGTAGGCCAGCACCAGCGAGGGTGACTGCGAGGAGAACAGCATTCCCGCCCCGACATATTCCACGTTCGCCACCAGCCACTGGTATTGCTCCTCGCTGTCCGCGTACTTCCCCATCTCTTCAAGCGACTGAGGCAGCCGGTCCTCGTTCTCACTGCCGTAGATCAGCAGGCTCCACCCGAGCCGGTTCATCCACTCGCCCGACCGGGCAAGCCGGAGCGATTCGGCATCCGCCTGTGCCTCGCCCACGGTCCCGGCAGGCGCGTCCTCCAGCACCATGCGGTAGCGGAACTCCACGGTCTGCCTGGCTAGATCGACGCCGCGCATCTGGAGGATCCCTATGCCGCCTTCGCGCGTCCGGAAAGGATGAACGCGCTGATACTGGCCCTCCCGATACAGGATCGGGTCGCGCGATTGGTACGAGATGCGCGTCACTGCGTCCCGGACGGCTGGCGCGGGCATCCGGGCCCAGAGGCCGGCTTCCCACGTCTGCGTGAACAGCCCTACGCCGGCCAGACAGTCGGCCTCGTCCGAGGTCCGCGCGAGGGCATCGATTCCGTTTTGTTCCAGCCAGCCCAGAAAGCCCTCCGGGGCCAGACCAAGCGCTTGTGCGGGAATAGCTATGGTCCGGCCGGTGTCGAAGTCGATCGCACACGCCTGGGCGGACGGGTGGTTCGGCTCGACGCAGGCCAGAGTTACGACCTGCACGGGACCATAGCCGGGCAGAATGGCGTTTTCCACCTGCCACTGGAGCCGGGCCTTGTTCTCGTCATAATCTCCGATTTGCACAACCGCCAGATTCCCCTCGCTCGTCAGGATGGCGGCGAACCGGCTGGCATGGGCCGGCACGCTGGCGGCGGTGCTTTCCCGCACCTGTGCCAACCTTCGATGGGCCCACGAAACGACGTCGTCCCACTCGGGGTCGGTCCAGGACGGCGCGAGGATACGCACGGACGAGCCCGCCATGGTCTTCAGCGAGCCACCGTCTTCGCCATCCCAGGTCACGTCGAAATCTTCAGGTTGGGCTTGCCTCAGGGGAATGGCTGCCTTGGGGTCCAGGTCCAGTGCCGTATCGGCCCGAATCTCAGCGCTGAAGGCGTGCGGCTGGTTGGATTGGCGCGGTCGAAATGTCTCCACGCCGACGGCCAGTGCGGCGAGAGAGACCACGGCGGCCGCCGTCAGTCGCGCGGTCCTGCTGTGCAGGAGAAGCCGCCAGATGTGGGGATTCCCGTGGCTTTGAGCCTTCGCCTTCGCTTCGTGCCGTCTCTCGGCAATATCCTGCCACAGACGCCGACGCATCGCAGCCGATGCCGTGCAGCTTGTTTCCCGCAGCGTATCTTCTATGTTCTCTGTTGGCTTCATCTTAGAGTCTCCCATTCAGAATCGACCGCAACTTGTCCAGGCCCCGCCGGTACCGTGCCTGCACGGCCACGAACGAGGCCTCCTGGGCCGCT
>CAYFUB010000338.1:0-15340 GCA_964346195.1 uncultured Pirellulales bacterium | reverse complement strand
GGCCCCGTCGCGCCGGCCCGGCCGGATTCAGTTGACGTCCGGGAACAGGAATACACACAGGTCCGGCCCCAGATTCCCTGCCTCGATGAGCCGCTGGGCTGCCTGGACGAAGACACGCATGGCGAGGTCTGCGAGCTGCTCAGGCGGGTCTGCCGGGAGGTGGCGGTAACGACGCTGCACGTGACGCACAGCATGAGCGAGGCCAGGAAACTGGCCGACCGCATCTTCCGCATCGAGAACGGCGCCGTCACCCGCGTGGCCGGGTAAGAGGTCGCGGTCTGCGGGCCGAGGGCGCAAACACACGGTACTGGCGTCAGGCATGGCCCGTCCGTACAATGCTCATCGAAGAGAAACTGTCCTGGCAAGATCGTGGCCGGACATCGATACTGGCCGGCAGTCGACTGTGGAGGCACGTGCGACATGAAGATCAATACGACAACATTCCACCTCGTGCTCGTGCTGGCTCTGAGCGTCACCGCAGGCGGCACGACACCAGTGCATTTAGACCGTGCCTTCACGCAGGATTACAGTGAGAAAGTCCCGTTGGCGTCGGATATCGGAGGTGCGAGATTGCTGAAGGTCCGCGCGGATCGAAACGGACGCGTCATCGTCCTGTCCGACAAAGGCATTCTCCAGGTGCACGGAGGCAAGCTCAAGCCGGACCGCCAAAATCGATCGCTGGCCGACATGCACGTCAGGGACATGGAGGTATGCCAGGGCCAGTTCGTATACCTGACCGACGAACAGGTGTTGAGCAACGCCTGGGCCGGTCGGCTTCTCGTGGAACACCAGGTGCCCGGTGCGCGTTTGCTGGCAATCGGCGGCGACTCGGACTTTCTGGTCGTCGGAGATGGACAGGTCGTCCTCTTCCGCCAGGGTGAGCCGTTCCAGAACTGGCAAGTCGGTACAACGCCAGTGAAACAGGCGATATTCGATGGGGAGCAAGAGCAGTATCTGCTACTGACAGACAGAGGTTTCGAACTGTTGAGGCACGACGGACACGGACGCGCGATCTTCGAGGCTATCGTCCTGAATTGTCTCGCGTACGCCAAGGACGATCGCACGCTCCTGATAGGCACGTCCGACGGATATTTCCCGCTGGACCCGAATTCATGCGAGTCGCAACCGATGGAGACAAAACTGCCCTGCACCGACATCACCTGTATCCGCACGATTGGCGAAAAGGTCTGGTTCGGGACGGCCCGGGGAGCATTTGCCCGACATACGGACGGACGGATTGACTACTACGCGTCGGGGCGGTGGCTCGTGGATGATGCGGTCGTCGATATCCAGCCCGGCCCGGACCAGTCGGTGCTGATCCTGTCCGAAGGAGGACTCAGCATCATTCACTTCCGAGCGATGACCCTGGCCGAGAAGGCGGAGCATTTCGACAGGGCCATGCGGCAGAGACACATTCGCTACGGGTTCAACAGCGCCCTGGCCCTGAGCGTGCCCGGCGATCTGTCATCGGGGACCCTGATCGACACGGACAACGACGGGCTGTGGACGGCCATGTACCTGGCCGGGGAGTTGTTCCGGTATGCCGTCACGAAGTCGGATGAGGCCTTGCGAAACTGCTACGAGTCGTTCGAGGCGATGGAGCGCCTTACGCACATCACGCCGATGGAGGGCTTCCCCGCGCGCACGTTTGAGCGGGCCGGGTATGAGGTGTCGGACAAATCCCGCTGGCAGACCGCGGCGGATAAACGATGGAAATGGAAGGCAACCACCAGCAGCGACGAGATCGTCGGCCATTTCTTCGCCTACACGATCTTCGCCGAGCTCGTGCCCGACGATACGTGGCGCCGGCGGGCCGTCGCCCTGATGGACGCCATCATGGACCACATCGTCCGCCACGATTGGTATCTCGTCGATTACGACGGCAAGCCGACCCAGTGGGGCCGCTGGCATCCGGAGTACGTCAACCAGTTCCCCCGGCAGGTGGGCGACCGACGACTCAATTCGGCCGAGATCATCTCCTTCCTGCAGGCGGCCTATCACTTCACGGGCAAGGAGCCTTATCGAAAAAAGGCTTTCGAGTTGATCGAGGACCACGGCTATCTCGACAACATCATGATCCCGATAAAAGGGCTGAGCCGCGTACCGGACATCGACCTCACCACGGAGTGGAACCATTCCGACGACGAGCTGGCGTTCCTGAGCTATTGGAACCTGTACCGGTATGCCTTCACGCCTG
Organism: uncultured Pirellulales bacterium; assembly: GCA_964346195.1. Taxonomy (GTDB): domain Bacteria; phylum Planctomycetota; class Phycisphaerae; order Sedimentisphaerales; family Anaerobacaceae; genus PLanc-01. Next base: position 13,143 of record CAYFUB010000338.1, on the reverse strand, counting down.
AGCTGCGCGAGCAGTATCGCCAAGCGATTCGGGACCATTGGGAGATCGAGCGGCCGGAGAAGAACGCACTGTGGAACTTCATCTACGCATCCACCGAGGCCGAGGAGTTCGACCTGGATGAGTCCGTCTGGACCCTCCGCGAGTTCCCGCTCGACACCGTGAGCTGGACGGTGCGAAACAGCCACCGGCGCGACCTGGAGTTCCTGGGCGCCAACTTCCGCGAGCAGAGCACGAGGACCGTCCTGCCGCCCGATGAGCGGCCGATGAGCAAACACAACGGCAACGCCTTCCGGCTCGACGGCGGCGACGGCGGCCGCGAGGAGTTCGTCCCTGACATCTACCTCCTGCCCTACTGGCTGGGCCGCTACCTCGGCGCCATCCGCTAACCACCAAGGTCCGACCACTACATTAGCATGACCCGCGTACTACAAATACCGAGATCATATCCGCGAGGCGGGTAGGTCTAATTCCCGCCGCCTTCGTCGATCACGCGAATCGTGTCCCGTCCCTCAAAAGGCGTTCCGTCCGTCAGCGTTCCCATGACGACGAGCTCGACCTCGACTGGCGGGACGACACCCAGAACAACATCGATGTAGGCCGCAAGGTCCTCCCGGTCGAACTTGACCACGAGCACGCCATCTTGGATGTCGCTCCGCTGAACGTCAAGCAATCCCTCTAACAGGATGCTCTCGGCATCGATATCGCTCACCTCGTACTCATCCGGCAAATCGATATAGCACGTCACCCACTTGCCCTTACTGTCCAGATTGAGCGTGTCTGGATCGATGTCGACTGTCGCATCGATCGTGCCCCCGGCAAGGACCGCAATCTCCGGCGCTTCTAGAGCGCGGCTGTAGATGCGAACTTCATCAATGATTCCATGTACAAAACAGTTCACTCCGACGCCGGTATCGTTGTCATCTCCTCCAATAATCAGTTGTCTCGTTCCCGCAGACCAGCCCCAATCCTGCTGCTGTATAGTGTCACGAAGGTCCCCATCAACAGACATTTCCCATCTTTCTGTGCCTTCATCAAAGGTCATTGCCACGTGATACCATCTGTCAACCTCTATAGGGATTCCTGCCGAGTACTGAGCGTTTCCAGTACCTGTACCTGCAGCCATTTTCAGTTTTGAATCTACAGAGTATGTCTGCAAAAGAAAGCCGTCATTCAGCAATTCACTGCCTACTATCCTTTGTGTTCCGTCTGTTCCGCCTGATACGTCAAACATTTTGACCCACAAGGATACTGTAAGAGAGCTTCCCGAGTCCAGAATAGTCGCCGCATCTGCCGCCGCTTGGACATAATCATCCTGCCCATCAAAACTGTATGCACTATTCGGATTCCCAAGGCGGTCAACCACCGGGGTGGCACCATGGACCACACCGTCATTCCCATTGCCTGACTCATCGTTGGCGTGGCCGTTGAATGGGTAGTACGCGACCAGCCCCTCTGACAAGTCGCCCAGCCCCGTCCCGGCGAAAGCCAGAACCAGCATCAATACCCATACCGCGATTTTTCTGCGTTTCATAGTCCTCCTCCGTTTCTCGTCGATCTCTGGTCGGCAGAGAGACCCATCTTCAAATTGGCGGCCGGTCGGTAACGCGCCGGCCGGCGTGCATCTTGTCACCACCCCGTGACAGGCTGATTGCTGCACGAGAGGCCCGGCCGTCAAATCATGCAACCCAACCGTCTTTGGGAGCAAGGTGTTAGCTACACACGATCCTTATCACTCCCCGCGAGGGCGTCACCAACCACACGTTTCGCGCGAAGCCGAACACGGTAGCTGAGAAGGTTGGTGCGCACCGCCAGCGCCCCAGCGTGCTCAGGTACTTAGGCACTCCTACCGTTTGCAGTCCTTTGTGTCTGTGGCAAGCACCTGCCTGGGATCACCAAGATGATTCTCGTCCCTTCCGTGGAATGTCTGGCACAAATGGTAAATCGGTTCGTCTCAACCTGTCAAGGGAAAAGTCCTATAAGTGGCTCTTTTTTTCGGCTCCTCTCACGAATCTGTGCAGAGCACACCTGCCATCGGGGAGGGGCCTGCGTTTACCGCTTTGTAGGCTACCAGCAGGTACGGACACTAGCGTTATGGATTCTCGGCAACTCTTGAATCCTGCATACCGTTCTCGTACTATCGTCTTGCTGGGCCGAAGGATAGGGCAACGCAGGCGTGCGACCCGAGCGTCGAGCCCAGCGCCTATACAGCAGGAAGGGCCTGGTTTCCGCCGGGCCCTTCTCAATCCTGCTGGTAGCCCAGTAAGCGAAAAACGCGGCTTGACCTTCGCACAGATTTGCAGGAGGAGCGTTTCTTTCAGAATGTCGTGAATGGTGGCATCAGCGTATGTTCCAGCCTCGGAGGGTCAGGGCCGGCTCTGGCCTGCCGGCGGGAACAGTGGCGGAGAGGACTCTCGTTTCATTCGGCAGCAGGCTCACGTAATTGTCCTGCCAGAAGACCGGCACGAGCGGCTCGCCTGTGCTCTTGTCGAGCAGCAACAACTCGATGAAGAATGCAATTGTGTCGCCCCGATTCGCCAGCTCTACCACGATCCTGCCCACGGTACCATCCATCTTGACGTGCTTTTTCACGCAGACCTCGGCTGGCGGCAGGTTGTTCAGCAGGGTCAGGTCGGCGTATTGTTTGCTGGGCGTGTAATATTCCCAGGGCGTGACCTTCGCTTCGTAGTCGAGCACATCGGCCTTCGTGGAGAGCCAGTAGAAATTGTTCGCCACCTCCATACCCTGCACGTTCAGCAGGCGAAGAGAGAGGAAGTACGTGGTGCTGATCGGCTCCAAATGGGGAAGCGTGAAGATGCTCTTCGACGGGTCAGGCCCGACCTCCACCGGCAAATGCGCCGCCAGGAACAGCCGTGACTTGATGTCATAGATACGTATGTCGCCCGTGAGGATTGTAGGGTGGGCCGTGCCCACCATCAAAGGCCCGGATGCGCAGGAATCGGTGGGCATAGCCCACCCTACAACACGCGGCTCATGCACCAGATAGATTCTCTGGTCGCCGTAGTGGTAGACGAGCTGCGCCGGCTCACAGGCCTTCTTGGCGCCATAGAACGCGCCGGTGGGCATCAGATACCAGTCGTGAAGCTGCCAGTACATCTTGGGCCAGGCGGCGTTGAGCATCCACTGAATGACACCAGTCGCGCGACCTTGATTGACGCGAAACGCCTCGAACGTCGGCCGCATCAACTCGTAGTTCAGCACCTGAGCCTTGCGGGCAAATTCCTCAACAGTGCCCGCTTCGCCGTACCTTCTTGTGATGGCCTCACAGTATCGGTCCAACGCATTGAATTCACTCAAGCCGCAGTGAAAATCCCAATACTCGTCAATGGGCCACAGATGGTCGGGCGGAATCATTTTCCTCAGGCTTTCGAGCGTGGGGACCACGGCCCCCGGCGAGGTCTCCGTGTTGAAGCCGTACGCCCCGCCCCGCCGCGTGTCGGTGTACCAATAGACCGGGGGCGTGTATTCATAAGGCCCGAGCATCTTGACGCCGGAGCTGCCGCTGACCTCGCTGACCAGCTCTTCTCGGCAGACGATCCGCTGCTCGCTGCCGACGCTGCCGGTGGAGGCGAGATACGGACGCGTGGGGTCGTACTTCTGAAATGTGTCGATGTACTTCTTCTCCAAGCCCGGCGCCGGCAGTTTGTCGCTGGCGACGGCCCAGACGAAGATGCTTGGATGGTTCCGCAGCCACAGAAGCTGGTCCTGCCAGGATTGGCTGATTAATTCGACATCTTCGGCCGAAGTCACGCCACCGTAGCGCTCGTCAACAGGCTTGCCGAGGTATTGCTCGTGCTCCCACTGGCAACTCCAGCCGACCATCATCAGGATGCCGTATTCATCGCAGAGGTCGTACAACGTCTGGTCCTTGCCCCAGATGCCCTCGCAACGGATGCAGTTCAGATTCACGTGCCGGACGTATCGCAGCTCGGCATCGATGGTCTGGGGCGTGTCGGCCAGCAACAGGTCGTCCGTCCAGCCGGCCCCCTTGATGAGCACTTGCCGGCCGTTGACCTTGAAGCCGCGATGCCCTTCCGGCGTCCAATAGTCCGCCACCTCACGGATGCCGAACCGCACGGAGGCCATGTCGGAAATCCGTGAGCCCGCGACAAACCGGAGGTCGAGTGAATAGAGTTCGGGCTGTCCCAGATCGTGCGGCCACCAGAGGCGCGGATTTGTCACATGAAGCCCGGAGTATTCGTCGGCCGGGAAGGTAACCGTCTTTGTCTCGCCCGGCCTTAAGTGTACGTCCCGGCTGAAACCCGTCTCCTCAATACAACCTTCGAGAACACCGGAGATCGCCCTGTCGGTATGGTTCACGAGATTGACACAGACCGTCAGATACGCCTCGGCCAAAGTATCGAGATTCAGGCGAGTTTGCACGAATGGGTGCTCGATGGAGACCCCGTCGCAAAAGCGAAGTCGCACCCGCCGGAAGATGCCCATGCTGCGGTCCGGCGCCGGGGGGTTCCAGTCCACGAAACCGACGGTGAAATCGCCGGGCCTCGGCGGAACTACCTGCACCGCAAGAGCATTCTCGCCCGCTGCCGCCAGGCGGGTGACATCGTACTGAAACCGCCGAAACGCCCCGCGCGCCTCATCTGCCGAAGGGACCCGCCGGCCGTTCAGCCAGACATCAGCCGCATAGTTGATCCCATCGAACTCCAGGAGAACGGCCTTCCCTGCCTCCGTTTCGGACAGAACGAATTCCGTCCGGTACCACCACGGCGAGCGGAAAGGTTCCTCCGGAATCTTCCTCAGGTTCATTCCAATGTACGGGTCTTCATACCTGCCGCCAGCGACCAAAGCCGCCAACACCGTGCCTGGCACGGATGCAGGAAACCAGCCGCTGACATTGTAGCCGGGTCTGGACAATTCTTCGCCGCTGTGCGTCACATCGGCGGCTGCCTGGATCATCCAGGCGTCGGACAGAACCCTCTGGCATAGGAGAGCGTGCATGGTCACAATAGTATAGGATTCAATCGGCAGACACAACGGCCACACATGGCGGATTGCAGGACGAGAGCACATCTGGTAACGTAGCGGACCGATGACGGGCCCTCAATTGCGGTGCAGCGCGATTGGGAGCCCGATAACTGTGGAAAGGGTCAAAGTTATGAGTCAATTAGCTCTCAAGGGTGGCAAGCCTGTCCGGGACGTCAAGAGGAGCCCGTGGCCGAAGTGGCCCGTGTGGGACCGGCGCGAGGAAAGAGCCCTGCTCGACGTGCTGCGCAGCGGCGTCTGGTCATACAACGGCCCGCGGGAAAGGCAATTCAACAAAGCGTTTGCGAAGTTCACTGGGACGAAGTACGCGCTATCGATTGCGAATGGGACTGCGACACTCCAATTGGCGCTGGAGGCGTGCGGGATCGGATATGGCGACGAGGTCATCGTCCCGGGCCTCACGTGGCAGGCAACGGCGGCGGCGGCTCTGGACATCGGCGCGGTCCCCGTGCTGGTGGATGTGACGGAGGACACCTGGTGCCTCGACCCGGCGAAAATTGAGGAGGCGGTCACGCCGCGAACAAAGGCCATCATCCCCGTTCATCTGTACGGCTGCTTCGCGGACATGGATGCCATCATGGCCCTCGCGCGGAAACATAAGCTGAAGGTCATCGAAGATTGCGCCCACAAGCACGGCGCCCAGTGGAAGGGAAAGAAGGCCGGCAGTATCGGCGACGTCGGCAGCTTCAGCTTCCAGCTCTCGAAGCTGATGACCGCCGGGGAAGGCGGCGCCCTGACCACCAGCGACCCGGCGCTCTGTGAGAGACTGGACGCACTGCGCAACTGCGGCCGCCGACCCGAGCAGGAGGCAGGCGCCGACAAGGGGGCCGGAATCTACGGCGATGAGGGCAACTTCCTGCAATCGGGCAACTACCGCATCACCGACTTCCAGGCCGCCCTGCTCTGCGAGGCCCTGCGCCGACTGCCCGTGCACAACAAACGGCGGGAACAAAACGCCAAGTACTTCAATGCACAGCTCGCGCGGCTTCCGGGCGTGCTGCCGATGCGCCGCGACCGGCGAGAGACGGCCGCGGCCTATTACAACTTCTCCTTCCGCTACCAGCAGAAGCAGTTCAAGAATCTGCCCGTGCGCCGCTTCCGGGAAGCGCTGGCCGCGGAGTTGGGTTGCGGTGTGGAAGCCAGCTATGAGCCGCTCAACGCCTGCTCGTTATACGCGCCGTACACCAAGCCGTGGCGCTACAAGCTCTCGGCGAAACACTGGAAGCGGATCGACCCCAGCCGCTTCAAGCTGCCGGTCTGTCATCGCATCCGTCACGAAGAATCCGTGTGCTTCCATCATGCCATCCTGATGGGCACCAGGACCGACATGGACCAGATCATCGAGGCGATCCGGAAGATCTACGACAATGCCGACGAGCTGAAACGACCATGGCGCCTCCAATTAGGCCAATGATGCCGGCCGCCGCCAGGTTGGTCAATCTGCCCACAGTCGTCTCCGTGAAGAAGATAGAGACCGCGACAACGAAGGCAAAGAACAACAGGAACAAGCCCAGGGCCCGGTTGGTCTGGGCCGCGCGCAGTGCATGTTGATTCTGATCCATTGTAAGACCTCAGAATAGGACTTCTGCAAAATGGAGATTAGGCTTACTTGAAGAAGGAAAAATCAGCTTTGCGATTTTTCCTTCCGAAGCGGTAAGCGGTATATACACGACCAATCAGGCGAATTATTCAAGGAAATCCCAGAACCGATTTCCTTGAATAATATAAGCCTAATCTCCATTTTGCAGAAGTCCGCCTCAGAATATCCAGTACGTGATAAAAATCATCAGCAGCACGCCGAGCGCCCACAGCTTCAGATTGTGCCACCATCGCGGCCTGTCGATTCCTTCGTAGATATAGCCTTTCGGAATCATCAGCACGAGCAGGCCAATGACGACAAACAGAACCAGGAAGACCGCCTTGGCGGCCGCCGGCGAGACCCCTCGGAGCCAGTCGAAGTTCAACATACCGCCACCTCACAGCCATCCTGTCCACCCTCATGCTGCAGCCCGTACACCAGTCCCGACAGCCGCGCGACAGGCTGGGGCCTCGTCAGCAGGCTGACCACGATGGTCAACAGAAGGCCCGCCACGAACGACCACCAGGAAACGTACAGAAAAGGCTCCTCAATGGTGAACAGGTGGCTGTCGAACCAATGCTTGAGAATGAAATCGAGCGTATATAGCAAAGCGGACACCGCGATGCCGCCGGCCAGACCGGCCAGACCGCCCCATTGCGTGGCCCGGCGCCAGAAGATGCCCAGCAGCAGCACGGAGAAGACCGGCCCCTGAAAGAACGACAGAAATGTCTGCACGGCGACATAGATGCCGGGGAACAGGTCACTGACGGGCGACGTGAGAACGCCGAAAAGCAGCAGCAATACGGTCGCAACCTTCCCGACCATCAGATAGTGGCTGTCCGGCGCCTCCCGGCGCAGGTATCTCTGGTAGATGTCCTTGGTCCAGAGTGTCGCCGTGGAATTGACCATCGAATCGATGCTGGACATCAGGCCCGCCAACAGGGCGGCAAACATCAGGCCGCCCAGGCCGGGCGGCAGCAACGAGGCAACCAGCTTGAGAAACGCGTCATCGCCGTCCTCCAGCCCGGAGTGCAGCACGATGGCCATCAGGCCGGGGAACAGGACCAGGATCGGGATAAACATCTTGAAAAAAGCGCCCAGAATCATACTGGCTTTGGCATGCCAGACGTTCTTGGCCGCCAGGCACCGCTGGACCACGGCCTGGTTGCCGATCATGTAGGCGTTGGCCATCACGAACGTCAGGCCGAACAGAATCCCTGTCCACGGGAATGGTGTCGGCGTATCCACCGGTTGGATCAGTTCCAGAGAGGCTCGGTAGTCGCCTCCGGTTGCCGCGAGTCTCTCCACGAAGCCACTCCAACCGCCCAGGTGATAAAAACCGAGAAAGACAACGGCCGCTCCGCCCATGAACATGATGATCATCTGAATGACGTCGGTCATGACCACGGCGGTCAGACCGCCCATGAGCGTGTACAGGCCCACGACCGTGGCCGTCAGGGTGATCGACAGCCATTTCGGCCATCCCATGAGCACGAAGAGAATCCGCGCGCTGGCCCAGAAGATGATGCCGAGATTGAAGGCGAAGAAGACAATCCAGGTGATCGAAGCCAGCACGCGGGCTCCATCGTTGTACCGCCGGCCCAGATATTCCGGGATCGTGTACAAGCCCGCTTTCCAGAAGTACGGCACGAAGACGAAGGCGGCCAGGAGCATGGCGGGCACCGACCCGATCCAGTCGAAATTGCCCACGGCGATCCCGTGGCGGTAGGCCTGCCCCGAGACGCCGACAAAATCCTGCGCCCCGATGTCCGAGACCACGATGGACATGCCGATCGCCCAGAACGGCAGCATCTTGCCTGCCAGGAAGAAATCCTGGGACGAGTGGATGAACTTGCGGAAGTACAGCCCGAGCAGCATGATGCCCGCGAGATACGCAATCACGACGAAATAGTCGATGCCACTGAGCATGCCGGGTATTCTGCCACGAGCGACAACTTCGTGCAAGTCCCCGAAGACACGTCATTCGCGACGCGGCTGCTTCCGCGATGCAGGTCGGCAGTCCCCACGGCCTGGAGGTACTCGTGCAGGATGGACATCCCCGGATGCCCGCCGACGGCCGGATCGTACATCGGGACCTCAAGTATTTCCCCGGCGGCCGTCGCCCGAGGGATGCGAACTGCGGGACATCAGGGCAAGGGCGTCCCGGACCCGATCGGCGCGTGCGGGGAGCCCCGCCGAATGGTGTAGTCGCGGGCGGTATGGAGTGTGCGCCGGCCTTTGCAGCAGGAGGTCTCGATGTGAACGCGGGCCCTGTCGTTCTGCACGTCCAGGACCCGGACTTGCAACTGTGCATCGGGCACGCCGAAGGCCGCAACGGGTAGGGACGAATCATCATTCGCCCCTGCGCTCTCGCCCGGCAGGCCGTCAGAGATCTTTTGTCGCGCCCACGCCAGACCGCTGGTGATGAGGTTGCGCTCGATGGCCTGCAGATAGGCGGTATCCGCATGAAAGAGCATCGCGTTGGACCCCTCGGTCAAGACGAACATCGCCACGCCCGTCAGGGCCAGAGCAACGATGACCAGCGTCAGAACGGTGCCCGGCCGCATGGACGATCGATGATCGATGATCGATAATTGCGCTTGCACGAGATTGCCCTTCCAAAAGGTCTCAAGTGTCAAGTTTGAAGTGTCAAGCGCTCTTCACACTTGAAACCGGCAACTTCAAACTTCTTTCGTCAATAGTCGCCGATCAATTCCACTCCAAGGCCGTTGACAAAGAAAACGTGCGAGCCGGCCAGCTTTTTTGTCAGATGGCTGCGGACCCACTGGCGCACATACGAATGGATTTCGACGGCATACCTGTCCCCGTCCCTTGTCCACAGCCGCCAGTTGACCACCGCGTCGGGCATTCGCCAGAGGCGCGGCTCGTCGTCGCTCGTCGCTCGTCGCTCGTCGCTCGTCACCACCGTCCGGACAACCTGTCCGTTCCCGAATTCGTAGCGGAGCACACGACCAGGCTGCTCGATCAGCAGTGTGCCACCCGCGAGATTCGGAACCTGGGGTCGGGAATCTTCAGCCCGTACAGCGACGGCCTGGTCCATATCCCGACGGACCTGCTCGAGCAGGTTGAGCACGGTCGTATTCTGCTGCAGGACACGGGTCGTTCGCGGGATGTCGCGGATGAACGTGGCATAGACGCCGCTGATGATAATCATCACCACCGGCAGGATAGTGATGACCGTGAGGATTTCTATGAGAGTGAAGGCCTTTCTCATGGACGATTGATGATTGACGGTTGATGATTGTGTATGCACGAGATCGCCCTTTTCAATAGTCCTTCATCAATGGTCCATCAGAATGTACCGCGCCAGATGGATGGCAACCCCCCGCGCGCCGGCCTGGGCGGTCGCGGTGACCTGAACCAGCTCCAATCCGTCCCACGGCGCCTCGCCCGGTGTTGTCTCCACCACAACCTCCACTTTCGGCCACAGGCGTTTCAATTCCTGCTCGTCGATGGGCGCGCCGGTGGCGGTGATGCTGTCGAGCTGCGCCTGGGCGGCGGCCGTGCAGCGCTGGCGGGTCCACTGGTAGCCGTTGAACATCGAGAACCCGTTCATTGAAACCGCCAGACCTGTGATAATGAGGCCCAGCAGCGCCGTGGCGACCAGCAACTCCGCCGTGAGAAGGCCGTGCCGTCTCATTTTCTTCAGCAACACAAGTACGCTCCCTTCTTTGGTTTACGGACAGATCAGTCCCGACATGTGCCCGAGCACGGCCACACCGGGTGAAAAGACCGCATGAACAATGAATCCGACGGTGAGGCCGAGCAAGATGATGCCGCACGGCCACAGGATGAAGCGCGCCAGGTTCACCCGATAACTGTAGTTCGACCGGTAGTAGGATTCGAGCATTTCGAGAACGGCGGGGGTGTTGCCCGTCTGTGCCCCGCCGAAGGCCCAGGCCAGCGCGGCGCCCAGGCCGCTGCGGCGTGCCGACTCCGCGATATCCTCGCCGCGCTCGACCCGGCGCAGCCAGGAGGCAAGTCGGCTGCGAAAGAACAGGTTGACGTCCAATTGTAGAGTGCCGCGAATGGCCTCGTTCACCGGACAGCCCGCGTTGAGCGCCATCCGCAGCAACTCGACCACCTGTACCATCGACCGGTTCCTCTCGAACCAATGCACAATCGGCAAGTACCAGGTCAGGGTGTCTATGAGCCACGTGTGGAGGTAAGGTCTCTGCGGACGTCGCTTCCGCGACTTGCCATACAGCCACGGCCCCACCACAATCAGAAGCAGCAAGCCGAGGAGCACCACTCCATTGGCGCCGCGAAAGAGAGCTTGCGAGATCTCCAGAAGTATGCGCGTGGAGGTCGGCAAAGATCCCCCGGCCATCTCCTCCAGAACTGCCTTGAATGACGGTATCACGAATTTCATGAGCCCGAGGACCAGCAGCAAGGCGATGATCAGGACGACCACGGGATAGAACGGATGGACCGGTCGCAGTCGCCTTCGCTCCATCGTGTTCGCTTTGAGGTCCGTTTCGATCACCTTGAGGGCGGCGGGAAGCTGGTCCACGCGCTCACCGGCCGCGACCATCGCCACGGCCCGGGCCGGACACTGCGGATAGCCGCGACGCAGGGCCTCGGTCAGCGAGTAGCCCTTCACGAGCCACGTCCCGACGCTTCTCAGAATGAGGGCTGTGGTGTACTCATGACCGGCGGCGGCACAGTCCAGGGCCATCGGCAGAGGGAGATTCTGCCGCACGCTCGAACCGATGGTGGAGAAGACATTCATGAGCGTCACCCGCCGGGCGGCCAGCCCGTAATTGACGAGCGAAGCGATGACTGCGATGATGGCCAGGACAAAGAGTAGGGGAACAAAGTAGCTCACGTCGAAAGCACTCAGACCCACCAGGATCACCCCCAGCGCCAGGAATGCCATTATCGTAATCAGGATCCACCAGGCCCACCAATGGACCCATTCCCGGGATTCGCGCCTGACGCCCGAGGCGGCCACAGCTATCATGGTCCCGACGAACAGCGTGGGGGCCAGAACCAGGAACTCCTCGATCTCAGAGTCAAGGCCGATATAGGCCAGGACGAAGACGGCGATGGGAACCGTCGTGAAGGCGATCCTTGGCTTCTTGTAGCCGAGGACCACATAGATCGACAGGATGATCAACGTCAACGGGGTAAGCTCGGACATGGTATCTCCTCATGAGACGGCCGACAGGCTGGTCACCACCTGAATCATGGGCAGGAACATCGCGAGAATGGCCATGGCCAGCACGCCCCCGAGCATCACAATCATCATCGGCAGCAGGATCATTTGCAGGCGCGATTGGCCGATACGAGCCTGGTCGGCGTACATCTCCCCCAGGCTGTAGAGATTGTCCTGCAGCTCGTTTCTCTGGGCGCCGAGCTGGATGGAGTACAGGAACAGCCGGGGCAGCATGCTCATGCCCTGGCCGGCCTCCAGAATGTTCGCCCCGCGCTCGATCTGCTGAGCCGCGACCTCACTTTCCAGGACCAGCCGCCCGCTGCCGGAACTGACGGCCCCGAGCCGCAGCGCCTCGGGAATATCGCACCCCGCGCCAATCAGCACAGCCATAGCCTCCGCCATCCGGCTCAGAACGCTGTTGTAATACAGCCTCCCAATGACCGGCAGACGCAGGAACAACGTCTCCCGGAACCGTCGTCCGGCCGCGGTCGAAGACAGCATCGTGAGCGCGAAGACCAGAACAGCCGTCAGAATCCCGACGATAGCCCAGAACGGAATGATGTTCTCGGAGAAGCGGAACACGACGACGGTAACCGGATTCAATGGACCTTCCACCATCTCTTCGAGAACCGTTTTGAACTGGGGAATGATGTATCGGAAGACGCCCGTGAGGATGATCGCGGCCAGGACGAAGATAACGGCCGGATAGCTCACGGCCTCAAAGACGATGCGCCGGGTCTGTCCCGCCAATTCGAGATGGCGGTTCAGGCTTGTCAGCATCTCACTGAGTCGCCCGGTCTCGACCCCCGCCTTGAGAATCCGCCCATAGAGTGGCGGGAAAGAGCTTTCCCGCTTGGCAAACGCCTCCTCAATGGGCACGCCCTTCTCCAAATCGGTCGCGATATCCTCGATGAGCTTTCGCATCGACCTCGAGGAAACGTCCTGTGCGAGTTCCCGCAGGCCCCGCTCCAGCGGAACGCCCGCCTTGGTGATGGAGGCCAACTGCTGGTTGAACAGCAGGAACTCGTTGCGTCCCACCGGCGTGCGCGGCTGCTCGGGCTTCGCCTTTTCGAGGGCATTGACATTGAGCTGCATTTCCTTGAGCGTCGCGGCCGCTTCGTCCGGCGAACCCGCCTCGATGGTCCCTTTCATCAGCCTGCCGGCCGTCGTCAGTGCATGGTACTGAAACACCGCCATATCCGGTCCCTTACTTCGCCATGGTCAATTCATATCGGACGCCGTCCTTGACGGCATCGCCGCCTGCCGGCACCGGTCCTTCGAGGACTGCCTGAGTCTCGGAGAGCCGTTGGTATGAGAATGGTTTGCCCGCCACCGGGTCGTCCGGCAGAGGTGCCTTGAGGTC
>CAYFUB010000337.1:0-2350 GCA_964346195.1 uncultured Pirellulales bacterium | reverse complement strand
CAATACGGCGGCGACCACCACGGCCGTGTTCTCCAACGCCACGACTTCGACGGGCGGCGCCGGTTCGTGGCAGGTGACGGCGATCGGGGATGACCCGCAGCCGGCCAATGATCCGGGCAGCCTGTACGTTACCATTCAGGACAGCGCCAACAAGACCGCGACAGTGACTCATCCGACGGCGGTGACGACGGGCGAATGGACCGAGTGGCAGATCCCGCTGAGCGATCTGGCGGGCGTGAATCCGGGCAAGGTCAAGAGATTGTACATCGGCGCGGGCGACCGGGCCAACCCCACTCGGGGCGGCGCCGGCCGAATCTTCATCGACGACATCGGCTTCGGCCGGCCGGTGCCCCAATAACCAGGAACATGACGTGCCGGGGCCTGTGTGAACTTGACACAGGCCCCGGACGTTTTCTGTGTACGTTAAGGTCTGTTCCGGCAAGTATTTGCGCTCAAGCGGCTCAGGGCTACAGCGTCGGGGCGCACGCGGGTAGCACAAGAATGGGCCGGGAGCACGTTCTTCCCGATGTTCTCGACCAACTCTCCGAGCCGACCATCCCGCGCCCGCGTGCAGCGGTTCATCGTCGGCTCCGGCTTGGAATGGCGGGCCAGGTGCTGCGCTTCCTTGATGCTGCCACGGCTTTCAACCAGCAGGCTGAAGCCCGCCGAGGCCGTCGAGGCGTCCCGGCGGCGCCATTTTCCCGCAAGGCCGCCTTGACCTTCGGCAGGATACCGTCCGGGCGGGCCGACCGAACAGCCTGACGGGTCGTGGCGGTTCGCCGCGGCGCATGCCCCGTTCGACGCACTTGGGGCCGCTACTCAGCAATCATATTCTGTCGTCTCCGCCGGCTTTGGCGGCTTCCTCGCGTGGACTATTTCACTGCAATTTCAAAATGCTTCAATATCCAATCCACCTGATCGCGTACCACCTCGGGACTGCTGCGGTTCCTGGCGGAGTAGTCCTCGCGCAACTTGAGGACGACCTCCAGGCCGAGTTTGTCGGTCTTGTCCTTGAGAAAGAAGCCGAATTTCGGGTGATGGATGTGTCGATTCCCGGGCGAGTTTGCTGGCAGCGGCTCATTCGCCTGCGGGTAGTACAGATACAGAGGTGGGTCATCACGTGTAGCATGATTGATGATCGACGCATCCTCGAACAGCCTAATCAGCTCGGGCCGGCTCAGGTCCTTGTCATCCTTCATGCCGTAAAGGAGGACCAGGGCCTCGTGGACCTGATCGGTGTTGAACAGCTTATGGATCGTGCGCGGGTCGTAGGAGGTCTGCCCGGCGACACTGAGCGCACAGGTAATCCGGGTGGACTGGCGGGCCACGGGGTCATCACTCGTGGGCTCGGCCAGGTCGTCGTGGTACAGCAGCCACATTGAAATACCGGCGCCCGCCGATCCGCCGCCGCAGGCGATTCGCTTGGGGTCGACGTTGTACTGCCTCGCTCGATAGCGGATGGTCTGGAGACCTCTGGCGGCGTCGAGCATTTGCATCGGATACGGACCCACGTCCGTCAGCCGGTAGTTCATGGACGCAAACGACACGCCGCGCTCGTGGAACAGCCGAATCATCTGCGCATCCACGGCACGTTTGTCCCCGCCGCGAAAGCCCCCGCCGTGAATCCAGATGAACAGCGGCGTGGGCACGTCGCTCTCGACGAGATACAGGTCGAAAGCCTGTTTCGGATGCTCGCCGTACTTCTCGTCCACTTGAGTGGGCTTCGGCGGTTGAGCCCGCGGTGTCTGCCTGCGCGTTTCACGTGGCTCGCTTCGCCGCGCACCGGGAGTGGGTTCAGCACACTCGCTCGTGCCCGTCACAAAACAGGTCGTGGTCAGACATGCCCATACAACGGCAAGTTTCATAGATCTGTGCCCCATGGTGTCAACCTCCAATATGCAGGGCGGGCTAAGCCTCGCCCTGCCGCTATTTTGTCTCCTCACAGCTCCGCAAACACGCCGCGCGATTCTATAGGTGACACGTTTGTAGTCGTACGTATGACGCATCTCATCCTGTCATAAAACCATATCGGCGCTGACAGTACAAGTACTCGCGATCAATCCCGGCAATCCCCTGGAATTCACAGCGAATTCAGGCAGATCACCGGTTGACATCCGGGGGCCGATCCGGTACGAGAATGGGCAGGTAGTGTCCGGGCTGATTTCTTTCATTCGACGCGGTGGAGTTGGAGTCAGGTGATGCACCTCACGCGCCGAACCTTTCTGAGACACTGTGTCGCTTGCGCCGGAGCGATGAACCTCACTCCACTGGTGCTCAGACGGCTGGAGGCCGCGGTCGGCGGCAAGATCGTTCCCATCGTCCTGTGGCTGCCGACGGCCAAGTTTGTTGC
>CAYFUB010000336.1:0-3255 GCA_964346195.1 uncultured Pirellulales bacterium | reverse complement strand
CTCTCATCTCCACGGCAACGTCGTCGGGCAGTTTCGCCAGCCCATCGAAGGCCACCGTCTCGGGGATATAAATGCCTTTGCTGCCCCATTGCTGCCGGGCCGCGGTGGCACAGGAATCGCACATGCCCGAGTACATATCGAACATCGGGTCCAGCAGCTTCATCCGGTTCGTCGGCAGCAGCGCGTTGTACAGACATTCCTGGTTGGCGCCCCAGTATTGCCCGCCCCACGAACGTCGGTCACCGCCGGTAATCCAGATCATCCCGTTGAACTTGGCGGGAAACTTGCCGCGTGAGCTGGACGCCATGACGTAGAGGTAGTAGGTATAATTCTGTTCTATGTAGTCCGCCACGCCGTCTTCGCTGTGCAGTTGGACGTACCCCTTTGACCAGAAATCGTGCCACCAGCTTCGGTTCGACTCCGCCAGGGCTGCATAGCCCTTCTTTTCAGCGGCCGCCAGTTGCCGTAGCGCCGCCGCAACGATGTCTTCCCCCGCGTCGAAACTCGCCGCACTGGCTATGAGAATGGTGAAAGACCCGCTTCCCGCCTCGGCCACCAACTGAATCTCACGCTCATTGGCCGTCCGCACTTCAGTTTTGCGTCCCACGATACCGACAGCCACAACCGAGCCGCAGTAATAGTCCCCCTCCATGAATCTCTGGGTCAATATGATCCTGCCGTCCCGGCCTTCGATCTTCGAGACGGCTGTATGCGCGGCGGTCTTCACTTCCGGTGCCCTGAGCATCCTCAAGACTGCGGTTACGGCGGCGGGCGGCTCTCGGTTATCGCTGACTTCGAAGGCCATCACGTCCTGCTCGTTCCAGGCGAGCACGCCGGCAGCGACGCCATCGCCTCGAACCTCAGCCAGACCGTCGTAGCAAGACAGATGCAGATACGTGTCGAGGGCGTCCCGCCCTCGGTCCGCGGGCAAGATGCCCGCGACACGATACTGCGACGTCTTTTCGTTTGTGAAGACCTCCCCTCCAAAGGTGATATCCACGAATCCGCATCCGCCGCAATAATCGCTGTTTCGCGCAGGAAAACTCGTGGTGTACGAGTTGTTGGCGAACACATCGACGCGATTGATCTGCAACCTGATCGCCTCCGGCGTGGTCCACACCAGGCTGCCCATACGACCGTTTCCGACGGGCATGCCTTCCTCGCCTCGGCTCGCCGGCTTGTCGTAATGGAGGTCCGCCCGCGCGACCAGCCTGGCGTAATCCACTTCCGCGCCGCCCGCAGGCCGTCCGGCCGTGCCGGCAACGGCATAAGGCTGCTGCGCCCACAGCACGGACGAGAGAACGTGGAAGCAAACCACCCCGGAAATTGCGAGTCGATGTGTCACCATATGGCTCTCCATCGCCGGCGGCAGGCTGTTTCGGATGCTCGTGATCATCGGGGCGAATGATCGTTCGCCCCCGGTACACTCTTCGATACGGTCATAGATACACAATCAACGACGCGCATGCAAAGCCTTCTATGGCACTTTCTTTTCGCGGAAAAGATGTTCCGATCCTAGGGTGGTGCCCGCGGTGGTCCCTTCGGCGCTTGACAGGTACACCTCGGATGAGGGCAAAATGCCAGCGCGGAGCTACAGGGAAGCAAGTGTTTGTGATGCAAGAAGATAGGGAGATGCCCGGCGTGGTCCCGCTGCCGCTTGACGGGCGCAGCGTGTGTCGGCGGTTCACCAAATCATGTGTGTTATGCCCCCGCGAGTCTTTGTACCCTACGACAGGTTGACCACGGTCGTCCCGTTTGTTATAAAGAGTAAAGCAATCGGCCGCGCATGTCGATGCCCTACTGCTGCCGTGTCAGCGTACGGTCGGAGCGCCTCGAAGGTCATGACCCATGTGCCTGACCCCCGTAAGCATAGAGTGCGGCGAGTTGAAAGTTTGGAGAAGGAAGGAGGTTGGTCATGTCGAAGAAGTGTATCTCTCGTGTCGTCGTCCGGGGGTTGGTCCTGATGTTCGGCTTGGTCCTGAGTGCACCCGTCGGGGCGGAGGAGTTGTTTTTCGAGGACTTTGCCTATGCGAACGGAACGAATCTCAATGGCATAGGAGGGTGGACCGCTGCTGATGCTACCGGCAACTCGGTATTGAATGATGACGGATTGGGAGACGGCGGCACGAACTCGCTTCAGTACCCCGGCGTCACCTCCTTGGATGGACGACTTTACGTGCAGGCAGGTTCCGGCACCGTTTACCACGCTCTGCCAAGGCCGGTGACCGGTGAAGGGAATTTCCTTTACGCGTCTTTCCTTTACAAGCCCTTGAGCATTCCCGGCACGTACTGGTTCCAGCTTGACACGACAGGCTCGATCCAAGGCCAGCTTGGGAGAATTGACGGTAGGGATACCGGCGGGCAAGTGGAATTGGGTTGTCGCATACGCAGCTCCACGACGTTGAGTAAGAAGCCAATTCCGCTGGGACAGACTGCCTTCGTGGTCATGAAGGTTACGATGGTTCCAGGGCCGAGTAATGACACCGTGCAATTATGGGTGAACCCGCCGGTCGGGGTGCCCGAACCTCCGGCGGACGCAACCGCCACCGAGACGGGCAACGACATAAACCCGGTGACGGGAATCATCGGGTTCAGTTTCCGCATCGGTCAGAGCAATTCGGGCACGAAGGAAGTGGATTTGATTCGAGTCGGCACCACGTGGGAGGACGTGACCGGTCATCCGTATCTCGCCGCAAGTGGGCCTTCGCCGAGAGACGGTGCAGAAGACACACCTCGCGACGCGGTCCTGAGCTGGTCCCCCGGGCAGTTCGCCAAGACGCACGATGTGTACTTCGGAACCAGCCGGGCCGATGTCGATGCGGCCACTGCAGCGAATCCGCTGGGGGTCCTGGCCAGCCCGGGTCAGGATGCGAACACGTTCGATCCGGCCGGCCTGCTCGAATTCAGTCGGACCCATTACTGGCGCGTGGATGAGGTCAATATGGCGCCCGATTCCACCGTCATCAAGGGCCCGGTGTGGAGTTTCACCACTGAGCCCTATGCGTATGCACTGAGGAACGTCACAGCCACGGCCTCGAGTTTCAGTGAGAACATGGAGCCCGGGAAGACCGTCGACGGCTCGGGCGTGAATGCCCAGGACCAGCACTCGGTGGAGCAAACGCAGATGTGGCTCAGTGCTGATGGGGGACCGCAGCCGACGTGGATTCAATACGAGTTTGACAACACCTATAAACTGGATCGACTGCTGGTGTGGAACTTCAACCAGATGCTCGAGCCGGTGCTCGGCGTGGGGGC